>NZ_JBJHAB010000011.1:0-149944 GCF_054050815.1 Blastococcus sp. SYSU DS0552 | reverse complement strand
CCGGAAGCTAAGCCTCTCAGCGCCGATGGTACTGCCCTGGAGACGGGGTGGGAGAGTAGGACGCCGCCGGACAACCATTCCCGAAGGGGCCCCAGCATTCGTGCTGGGGCCCCTTCGTCGTTCCCCCAGCCCGGTCGGCATCGCACGGTGCCCGCTCACGGGCGGTCGGCGGAGCGGCGCGTCGGACACGGAGCGGGGCGGCTGCGTGAGGCGGTCCCGTGCCGATGGAGGCGCCTCGCGCGCCGGCGCAGTCGTCGGGTGCGGCACGCACTCGCTGTCGACCATTCCGTGCGCCGGCGCCCCGGCAGCGCGACAGCGGCGATCATCACGTGGGGAATGGGAGCGGCCCCCGAACCGTCACATGACGGAACGGGGGCCGCGGTGCGAGCAGAGGTGCCCGGAGTTACGGCACCACCCGCCGGATGCCGGGGAAGGAGGCGAGCGCCGCCACCGCCGCGAGGGCCAGGGGCAGGGCGACCGTGAGCGTCGCCGTCGACTGGTCGGTGAACCAGGCCCCGATGCTCCCCCAGGCATCGAGCCAGGTGATCAGCACGGTGAGTCCACCCAGCACCACGATGGAGCCGAGGATCAGTCCCCAGGTGCCCATCTGGCCCCAGCGCTGGTGCACCACACCCATGCCGACGCCGACGAACATGAAGGCGAGCAGCGGGGCCCCCGAGGCGAGCACCTGGAGCATCGGGTTGCCGACTTCGAAGACGCCTGGGGCCCAGAAGTCCATCCCGGCGCCCCAGCCGTTCGTGGCGTTCTCGATGCTCACCAGCGCGGAGAGCGCGATCCCGTAGGCGACGGCCTGCACCAGCGCGACGAGCGCGGTCCCGAGGTAGAAGGCGCGGCGGCTGAGGCTGATCCCCATGGCGAAGGGCAGCACCTGCGTCACCGCCTGCACGTAGACAACCAGCACGGTGATGTAGAAGGCCAGGATGCCGCCGGTGAAGCCGCTCTCCTCGCTGGCCGGGGTGAGGTGCCAGACGGCGAGGTTGATGGCGAAGCTGATCGACACGACCAGCCAGGGGATGCCGAGGGCCACCAGCGGGTGGACCAGGTGCAGGCGAGCGGCCTGCAGCACGCGGGTCATCGGGAGACCTCCTCGAGGTGGACCGGTGCGGTGGGGCCGCCGGCCGCGGTGTGCAGGCTCATCGCGACGACGAGCTGCTGGAGGCTCGTGGCCTCCCAGGACAAGCCAGCCGCCGTCGCGTCGTCGCCGTCGGCGCCGTCGCGCAGCCGCACGACGGCCCGGCTGGTGCTGCCGAGGGACTCGGTGTGCAGCAGCTCGTGCCGGCCGCTGAACGCGGCGACCCGCTCCCGGGGTCCGGTGACCGTGAGCGCCGTGCCGCGCAGCGACTCCGCGTCGGCGTCGAGCAGCACCCTGCCCCGGTCGATCAGGATCACCCGCTCGAGCAGGGCGGCGATCTCCTCGATCAGGTGCGTGGAGAGGACGATCGTGCGCGGGTGCTCGGCGTAGTCGGCGAGCAGGCGGTCGTAGAACAGCTGACGCGCGACGGCGTCCAGTCCCAGGTACGGCTCGTCGAACAGGGTGAGCGGCGCCCGGGAGGCCAGTCCGACGATGATGCCGACGGCGGAGTTCATGCCGCGCGAGAGCTTCTTGATCGGGCGCTTGGCGGGCAGGTCGAAGTCGCGCAGCAGCGAGGCGGCGAGGTCGGCGTCCCAGTCGGCGAAGACGAACGCCGCGGAGTCGAGCGCGTCCTTGACCCGGAAGTGGTCGGGGTAGCGCTGGCCCTCCTTGATGAAGCAGATCCGGCGCAGGACGTCGTCGTTCTCGAACGGCCGGGCCCCGAAGACCTCGATCCGCCCGCTGGTCGGGACGCGGTGGCCGGTCAGCAGCTGCATGAGGGTCGTCTTGCCGGCGCCGTTGCGGCCCAGCAGCCCGGTGATTGCGTCACGTTCCAGCACCGTCGACACGCCGCTGAGGGCGGTGTGCCCGGGAAAGCGCATCGTGACGTCGGAGACGGTGGCGACGGCGGTCATCGCGGGTCCTCCCAGCGATCGATCATGTCGGTGAGCTCGTGGGCGGGGATGCCGAGCTTCTGGGCCTCGGTCATCAGGGGGCGGACGTACTGGTCGGCGAACTCGCTGCGCCGACGCTTGAGGACCTGTTCGCGGGCGCCGGTGGCGACGAACATCCCGACTCCTCGTCTCTTGTAGAGGACCCCGTCGGTGACCAGCTGATTCAGGCCCTTGGCGGCGGTCGCGGGGTTGATGCGGTGGAAGGCGGCCAGTTCGTTGGAGGACGGCGCCTGGCTCTCCTCGGGCAGCGAGCCGTCGACGATCGCGTTCTCGATCTCGGCGGCCACCTGCCGGAAGATCGGGCCGGCGTCCTCGTTCACGACGCGGCCCCGGCGTCACCAGGGCCGGGATGCTCCCTGGGTTCATTACTCATGTAATGAACCATAGGACCACCGCCACGCGCGCACAAGCCCCCGCCGCGGGGCGCCGCCGGGCGGCTGGTCCCGACGCCGGACCCGCGTCGGGACCAGGTGCGCGGGGCCGAGCCCGCTCGCCGCCGGCTACGGGGGGAGACGTCGTGCTGGACGGGGGTGCGGGGCTGTCCGCTCAGAGGGCGGCGGCGAGGGCCGCCAGGTCCTCCGCGGTGGCGTCCAGGTGGGGGGAGACCCGCAGGACCGGCCCGGTCATCTCCCCCGGGGCCCGCTCCCTGCCGGCCGCGGTCAGCACGATGCCGTGCTCGGTGAGCAGCCGGGTGCGAGTGGTGACGACGTCGACACCGTCCGGGGGCCGCAGCGTGGTGATGGCCGTCGGCTCCTCCAGCGGCTCCACCACGCGCCAGTCGGCGACGCCGTCGAGCAGCTCCCGGGTGGCCCGGCCGAGCCCGGCCAGCCGGGCGCGGACGCGCTCGGGCCCCGCGGCGAGGTGCTCCCCGACGGCCACCACCAGGCCGATCCGGCCGGCCACGTGGGCCTCCCCCGACTCGAAGGCGCGCATCGGCGGGACCCCCTCCGGCTCGGCCAGCACCGGCACCAGCTCGGCGGCGATCGACGGGCCGACGATCAGCACGCCCACGCCACGGGGGCCGGCCAGCCACTTCCGCGAGGTCCCGTAGACGACGTCCGCGCCGAGGTCGACGTCGACGTGCCCCAGGGACTGCGCGGCGTCGAGCACCAGGGGTACGCCGGCCGCGCGGCACAGTGCCGCGATCTCGCGCGCCGGCTGCACGATCCCGCGGTGGCTGCCGATGTGCGTGAGGTGCACGAACCGGGGCGGGTCGGTGGCCAGGAGCTGCTCCACGCCGTCGACGTCGGCCCGCCCGAGGCCGTCGACCGGCAGCGGCTCCGGGCGGAGGCCGGCGGCGCGCAGCTGGGCGACGTTCGGGGCGTACTCGCCGGGCAGGCAGGCGACCCGCGAGCCCGCGGATAGCCGCCAGCCGCCGAGCAGGGTGACCAGCGCGGCCTGGGCGGACTCGACGAAGGCCACGTCGGCGGCGGCCATGCCGGCCAGGCCGCCGATGACCGAGCGCCCCTGCTGCAGCAGGTCGTCAGCGGTCGCCTCCGCGACGTAGCCGCCCAGCTCGGCCTCGTGCCGGGCGTGGTGCGCCGCGGCCTCCAGCGCCCGGTGGCTCTGCCGGCTGGACGCCGCGCTGTCGAGGTGCCGGCCCGCCGGCCGGGGACGCACCGTGCGCCAGTGCGCACCGAGGTCGTCGAACGGCAGGGGGGTGTGCGCGGCGGTCACCTGCAGCACGCTAGGCGTCGCTCAGCTCTCGAGCACACCCCGGGCCACGGAGACCCCCGAGTGCGCCGGGTCGCCGTCGAGCGGCTCCACCGAGACGTCGACGATCGGGAACTCCCCGAGGTCCAGCCCCGCCGGGAGCTCGAAGGTCTGCGCCCCGGGGCGCAGGACGCCCAGCGGCACCATGTCGACGATCCCGGGTTCGATCAGCCAGATCTCGTAGTAGCCGTCCTCGACTTCCGGCGCGTCGAGCTCGACCCGCATGGCCCGGGACCCGTCGGAGCGGAGGATGACCTCCGCCCGCCCGGCGGCGGCCTCGTCGCCGAGCGGTTCGAGGGCCACGCGTACACGTCCACCGGGGTGTCGGGGGCGCCGTGCAGGACCGAGACCGTGGCGGTGTGGTTGTCGGCCATGGCCGGGGTGGCGACCAGGACGACGGCGCCGACGGCACCGAGGACGCCGGCGGAACGGCCGACTGTGCGGATGGTGCTCACGGGTGGCTCCTCATCTCGTAGGGGGTCGTGCTGCCTGGTCTTCCGCTGCGCTCCGGCCGCCGGATGCGGATCGCCTCCAACAATCTCGGACGCGATTCGGATCCGTACCTCCCGAGGCGCTCCCCGGGCGGCGCGGGGAGGATGCCCCTGTGCCTGACCGAGACCGCGACGAGCAGGGCCGGGCCCGCAACGCGCGCCCGCGGGATGCGCTCGGGCGGCCGCTGCCGCACGGCGCCGTCGGGGAGGAGCGCGCCCCCGAGGGAGTGGTCCGGGCGCCGGAGGTGGCGCTCGCCGAGGCGCAGGAACTGCTGGACGCCGGGCGCCCGTTCCACGCCCACGAGGTGCTGGAGGATGCCTGGAAGTCCGCACCCGAGGACGAGCGCGAGCTGTGGCGAGGGCTGGCCCAGCTCGCCGTCGGCCTGACCCACGCCGCTCGCGGCAACGACCGGGGCGCGACCAGTCTGCTCGAGCGCGGGGCGGCGGCCCTCGGTCCGTACGCCGACCGCCGTCCGCACGGGGTGGACGTGGCCGGGCTCGCCGGGTGGGCGCGTGCGCTGGCCGCCGCGCCCGCCACCGGCCGCGACCCGGTGCGCAGCGCTCCCCGGCTCCGCGGTTGAGCGGACCGCCCGGCGGCGAGGCGGTCGGCCAGGTTTCGGGTACGGGCGGTGCCGGGCACCGCCGGGGGATGAGCGGGACGGCAGGCCGGCAGGACGGGCTCCGGGCGGCGACGGTGATCGCCGCTGCCGTCGCGCAGGTGGCCGGCAGCCCCGTGGGCAGCGCGATCGCCGGCCGCAGCGTCGGCGCGGTCAGCGACGAGACCGGTTCGCTGATCACCCGGGCGGGCTACGCCTTCAGCGTCTGGGGCGTCGTCTTCGCCGGATCGCTGGCCTGGGCGGTGTACCAGGCGCTGCCGGCCCAGCGCGGCCGGGAGCTGCACCGGCGCACCGGCTGGCCGCTGGCCGCGGCGTTCGCCGGCAACACCGCGTGGGAGATCGCCTTCCCCATGATCGGGGTGTCGGTGCCGCTGGTTCCGGTCGTGCTCCTGTTCTGCATCGTGGCGGCCGCCGCGGTCGCCTGGGCGCGGTTGCAGGACCTCCCGGTCGAGGGCCTGGGGCGGGTGCTGCCGGCCGCCGTCGCCGGGCTGCTGCTCGGCTGGGTCACCGTGGCCGCGGCGGTCAACACCGGCCAGGCGGGGGTCGCGCTCGGCGCCCCGGCGTCCGGCACGACCGCGCAGCTGGGGGGCCGTCGGAGCCCTGGCCGCGGTCGCGCTGGTCGCGTGCGCCCTGGTGCTCGCCGCCCGCGCCGCGGCCGGGCCGTTCGCGCTCGCCGTCGCCTGGGGGCTGGTGGCCGTCGCAGCCGCCGGCCCGCCGGCCCCGGTGGTGATCGCTGCCTTCGCCGCCGCGGCCGCGGTGGCGGTCGCGCTCGTCGTCCGCACCGTCGTCCGGCGGGACCCGGTCTCGCTGCTCGTCGGCTGAGCCTCAGCGGCCGCGGACGCGGGTGTAGCGGTCCAGCGCGACCCGGCGCTCGTGCGCGTGGTCGACGACCGGCTCCGGGTAGCCGGCCGGGATGCCGCCGGGCGCGGTCCACGGCTCGTGCACGTGCCGCGGATCGAGGTCACGCAGCTCGGGCACCCACTTCTTCACGTAGGTGCCGTCGGGGTCGAACTTCTTGCCCTGGGTGACCGGGTTGAACACGCGGTAGTAGGGCGAGGCGTCGGTGCCGGTGCCGGCGACCCACTGCCAGCCGTGCTGGTTGCTGGCCAGGTCGCCGTCGACCAGGTGCCGCATGAACCAGCGGGCGCCCACCGTCCACTCCTGGTGCAGGTCCTTGACCAGGAACGAGGCGACGATCATCCGCACCCGGTTGTGCACGTAGGCCTCGCCGAGCAGCTGGCGCATGCCGGCGTCGACGATCGGAAAGCCGGTGCGGCCGGTCTCCCAGGCCCGCACGAGCTCCTCGGCTTCCGGGCCGCTGTCGTAGCCCATCCCCTGCAGCTCCGGCTTGAGGTACTCCCGGGCCGACTCCGGCCGGTGCCAGAGGACGTCGGCGTAGAACTCCCGCCAGGCCAGCTCGTCGGTGTACCGGCGCACCGACTCGGTCTGCTCCGCCGCGGCGAGGTCGGCCAGCAGCGTGCGGGGGTGGAGGCAGCCGTACTTGAGGTAGGCCGACAGCCGGCTCGTCCCGTCGCCGCCCGGGGTGTTGCGCCCGTCGGCGTAGCCGAGCAGCCGCTCGTCCCGGAAGCGCGCCCAGGCGGCCAGCGCGGCGGCCTCGCCGGCCGGGGGCAGGACGACGCCGTCGAGGTGGGGTGCCGGCGGGTGGTCGTCGGAGCGAACGCCGGTGCGCCAGCGGACGCCGTCGGGGGAGGACGCCGACGGGCGCCAGCCGTGCTCCCGCCAGGCCCGGGCGAACGGCGAGTACACGCGGAACGGCGTCCCGTCGGCCTTGGTGACCCGGCCGGGCGTCACCGCGTACGGCGACCCGGTGCGCGCGAACGGGACATCGCCCAGGGCCCGCTCCACGGCCTGGTCCCGGTGCCGCCCGTACGGTCCCGCGTCGGCGCTGACGTGCACCGACGTCGCGCCGACCTCGTGGACCAGCGCCGGCAGCACCCGGACGGGGTCGCCGTGCCGGAGGACCAGCGCGCCGCCGAGGTCGGCGTCCAGCGCGGCGAGGCAGTCGAGCAGGAAGCGGCGGCGCGGCTCGCCGGACGGGCCCCACAGCCGGTCGTCGACCACGAACACCGGGAGGACCTCGCCGTCCGGCCCGGCCGCGTCCCGCGCGGCCAGCAGCGCGGGGTGGTCGCCCAGGCGCAGGTCGCGGCGGAACCAGAGCAGCGCGGTCGGCACCCGGCCGAGCGTAGGAGGCCCCGGCCCCGGGCGCGCCTCAGGCGGAGCGGTCCAGGTTCTCCAGCGCCAGCACCCGCCACAGGCCGGTCCGGCGCAGCAGGCCCTGGGTGCGCCGGTTGGCCCCGCGGACGACGACGCTGCCGCCGCGGGCCCGGCATGCCCGGTGGGCGGTGAGCAGGCTGGCCGCTGCCGGGCTGGTCAGGTGCTCCACCTCGCCGACGTCGACGACCACCCGCCGCGCACCCGCCAGCAGGGCGTCGTGCAGCAGCCAGCGGATGTCGGCGACGCCGTCGGCGAGCATCTCCTCGGTCAGCCGCAGGACGACCTCACCGCGGCCGCCCTCGGCACCGGGGGCACGGGTGTCGCGGTCGGCAGGGCGCACGGCGGTCTCCTCGGCGGTCGGTCTCCGCACGGTCCCCAGCAGCTTCTCCACCGGAGTTTGCGATTCCCCGGGTCGCGACATTGCGATCGCATGACGGTGGCCGCCGCGTCCGAGGTGGCCGGCCCGCGGTGGCAGCATGTCCGCGTGTCGTTGCGGATCCTGGTCGTGGAGGACGACGACTCCATCCGCACCGCGCTGCGGTGGGCGCTGGAGGACGAGGGGTACGACGTCGCCGAGGCCGCCTCCGGGGAGGACGCCGTCGACATGGTGGGCATCGCTGCGCCCGACATGATGATCGTCGACCTGATGCTCGGGTCGATGGACGGCCTGGCCGTCATCCGCGAGGTCCGCCGCGCCCATGACCTGCCCGTCGTCGTCGTCAGCGCCCGCGCGGACACGCAGGACATCGTCGAGGCGCTCGAGGCGGGCGCCGACGACTACGTGACCAAGCCCTTCCAGATCAAGGAGATCACCGCCCGGCTGCGTGCGCTGCGCCGCCGGACGGCCACGGCTCCGGCAGGCTCCTCGGCCGACGCCGCCCGGGCGGGCGTCGTCCTCGACCACGACCCGGCGGGCCCGCTGGTCCTGCGGGAGGCCAGCGGCACGGTCTACCGCGGGGACGAGCTGGTCCCGCTGACGCTGACCGAGTACCGGGTGCTCTGCGAGCTGGCCGGCGCGCCGGGGCGGGTCTTCAGCCGGCAGGCGCTGCTCGAGCGGGTCTGGGAGCACGGGTTCTTCGGGGACGAGCGGATCGTCGACGTGCACGTGCGACGGCTGCGGACGAAGGTCGAGCGGGACCCGAGCGCTCCCCGGCTCGTGGTCACCGTCCGGGGGCTGGGCTACCGCCTGGACCCGCAGTGAGCGGCCGGTGAGCAGGATCCCGGGGCGGCGGGGGCTGCGGAGGCGGATCGTGCTCGGCTTCGCGGCCAGCACGTTGCTGGTCTCCGCGGTGCTCGTCACGACCACCTGGCTGCTGGCGCGCAGCTTCGTGGTGGAGCAGCGCGAGCAGGCGCTCACCCAGCAGGCGTTCGCCGACGCCGAGGTGCTGCGCAACCGCCTGTCCAGCGCAGGTGCCGACGTCGGGCGGGTGCTCGGGGAGCTCGTCCCGTTCGGTGACGCGGAGATCGTGGTCCGGCGGGAGGACGACTGGTTCTCCTCCAGTCTGGAGGTCGGCCGTCGTGACGTGCCGGCCGCTCTCCAGGAGGTGGTGTCCACCGGCGCGGCGGGCACGCTGCGGGTGGACTCCGCCGAGGGGCCGCGGCTCGTCGTCGCCGTGCCCGTGGTGAGCGCGGGCGTGGAGTTCTACGAGGTGGCGCCGCTGGACGACCTGGAGGCGTTGCTGCGCACGCTGGCCGTCGTCCTCGGTGCCGGTGCGGTCGCGGCGACCGTGGCCGGCGCCGGGTTCGGGATGTGGGCCAGCCGGCGTGCGGTGCTGCCCCTGGAGCAGGTCGCCGGGGCCGCGACGAGCATCGCCGGCGGCGAGCTCTCCACCCGCCTGCCGGCGACCGACGACCCCGACCTGGTCGGGATCGTGGCGGCGTTCAACAGCATGGTCGACGCCCTGGCCGCGCGGATCACCCGCGACGCCCGGTTCGTCGGCGACGTCAGCCACGAGCTCCGCAGCCCCCTCACCAGCCTGACCACGAGCGTCGAGGTGCTGGCGACCCGCCGCCAGGAGCTCCCGCCGCGTGCGCAGCAGGCCCTCGCCCTGGTGGAGGGCGAGGTCGCGCGGCTGCGCGTCACCCTCGACGACCTGCTGGAGCTGGCCTGGCACGACGGCGTCGGGCAGCTGCCCGACGCCGTCCCGGTGTCGATGGCGGTGCTGGTCCGGGAGGTGCTGGAGCGGACCGGCCGGCCCGTCGACCTGCTGGACGCCGGCGCGCCGGAGGAGACCACCGTCCTCGGCGACAAGAACCGGCTGGAGCGCGCCGTGCGGAACCTGCTGGACAACGCCGACCGCTACGCGGGCGGCCCGGAGCGCGTGGACGTCGGGCGCTGCGAGGGTTCGGTCGTGGTGACGGTGGACGACGCCGGCCCGGGCGTGGCCCCGCTGGACCGGGAGCGGATCTTCGAGCGCTTCGCCCGGGCCCCCGGTTCGGCGCGCGGTTCGGTGCCCGGGGCCGGGCTCGGGTTGGCCATCGTGGCCGAGACGGCGGCCCAGCACGGGGGCGCGGCGTGGTGCGCCGCCGGCCCGAGCGGCGGCGCCCGGTTCGTCCTGTCGCTGCCGGCGGCGCGGACGTGAAGCGCCTGCGCCGGGTGAGCGCCGCGGGCACCCTGGGCGCCGTCCTCGCGGCAACGGCCTGCGGCGTCCCCACCGGCGGGGACCCGTCGACGATCGCGGCGCCCGACGTCCCGTACGGGCTCGCCGCACCGGCCGCCCCGCCGTCGGCCGCGCCGTCGTCCGTCCCCGGCCAGACCGGGTGGGCCTACCTCGTCGGCCCCGACGAGTCGCTCGTCCCCCGGGCCCGGGACGCCGGCACGGGGTCGCTCGACGAGCGGGTGGGCGCCCTGCTGGACGCGCTGACCGCCGGCCCGACCGAGGACGAGCGGGCCGAGCAGGTGTCCACCGCCCTCCCCTCCGGCGTGACGCTGGCGGTGGCGGGCATCGACGGCACCACGGCCACGATCGACATCTCCGGCACCGCGCCGCTGTCCTCCAGCCGCCGCGCCGTGGCGCAGATCGTGCTCACCGCGACGAGCCTGCCCGGGATCGAGGCCGTCCTGCTGACCAGCGACGGGGAGCCGGTGGAGGCGCCGCTGCCCTCCGGTGCGCTCACCGACGCGCCGCTGCTGCCCGCCGACTACGCCGTCTTCCTCAGCCCGCCGCCGCCACCCACGGAATCCACCTCGCCGGCCGTGCCGGCCCCTCCCACCACCGGGGCGCAGCCGACCGTCACCGGGCCGCGACCGTCGCCCACCGTGGCGCCGCCCTTCGTCGCCGACACCCGGCCGGACACGGCATCGGCGTCGCCCGGGGCCGCCGTCACCGTGACCGACCTCCGGGTCGGCCGCCACGAGGGGTTCGACCGGGTCGTCCTCGAGGTGGACGGCGCCGGGCTGCCGGGCTGGGACGCCCGCTACGTGCCCGAGGCGCGGTCGGAGGGGAGCGGCTCCCCGGTGCAGGTCGCGGGGGAGGCGGTCCTGCGGCTCGCGGTCACCGGGGTCGGGCTGCCCGGGGACACCGGCGTGGCCCCGTACCCGGGCCCCGGACGGCTGACGCCGGGGTACCCGGCGGTGCGCGAGGTCGTCCTGGACAGCACCTTCGAGGGGCAGACGGTGACCTTCGTCGGCACCGCGGCCGAGCGGCCGTTCCGCGTGTACCGGCTGCAGAACCCCGACCGGGTGGTGGTCGAGGTGCTCCACCAGGGCTGAGACGGGCGAGATCTGCACACCGGCCCGGTTCCGGGGCCGGATGGGGGCCGGTGTGCAGATCTGGCCGGGTGCGGAACGGTCACCAGCGGTGGGCCACGTCGATCACGAGGCGCACCGCGTCGTCGTCCCCGGGGGCGCCGAGCAGGGTGAAGGTGCGGAACGGCAGCCGGGCACGGGTGCCGACGCCGAGCGTGGTGCGGCCCTCGAAGGAGCCCGCCCACGCGACCTGCTCGACGGTGCGGAAGCCGTCGACGTCCACGACCTCGCCGCGGCTGGGCGGGAGGTAGGTGGCCCGCCCGGAGGCGTCGTAGGCGGGGGCGTCGACGACGACCTGCAGCGCCGCACCGCCCGCCAGCGGGACGGGGGCGCCCGAGCCCTCCTGGTGCACCGCGTCGACGTAGCGCACCGAGTAGCCGGTCGCCGCGGCGGGACCGCGCAGGTCGACGACCAGGCGGTCGAAGCAGGCGTGCCGGCCGGCGCGCACGTCGGTCACGGTCAGGCCGGCGGCGGACGCCGCGCTGCTCTCCGGCAGCGACCCCCACACCAGCCCGCAGTACGGCGCGCGGGTCGCCCCGGCCGCCGTCGCCGGGGTGAGGACGCCGACCAGCAGCGCGATCACACCGGCGAGGACCGCCAGGGAACCGAGTCGGATCCTTCTCACGATGACCTCCATCTGTCGGGCCCGCGCCCCTGCGGAACGGGCCTGTGGACGGAGGTCTACTCGCCCGCGGGGAGCTCGGAAGCCGCCGCAACAGGGTCTCCACCAGGTCGTCGCGGCCGTCATCCGGCCGTCGCACCGCCGCAACGCCGCCGTCGGAGAACCGCCTGATCGGGGACGGCGGGACGCCGGGATCCGCGCGATCATGGTCGGGTGCCCGAGTTGCCCGAGGTGGAGGCGCTGACGGCGTTCCTGCGCGAGAACGCCGTCGGCCACGTGCTGGCGCGCGCCGACCTCGCCGCCGTCCAGGCGATCAAGACCTTCGACCCGCCGCTGTCCTCCCTGGCCGGGCTGGAGATCACCGGCGCCGCCCGGCACGGCAAGTTCCTCGATCTCGACGTCAGCGGGCTGCACCTGGTCGTCCACCTGGCCCGGGCCGGCTGGCTGCACTGGCGGGAGAGCCTGCCGACGGCACCGCCGAAGCCGGGCAAGGGTCCGCTCGCGCTGCGGGTGCACCTCGATGACGGGAACGGCTTCGACCTCACCGAGCAGGGCACCCGCAAGGGCCTGGCCGTCTACGTCGTCCGGTCACCCGCCGAGGTGCCCGGGGTTGCCCGCCTGGGGCCCGACGCGCTGGAGGTCGACCGGGAGACGTTCGCCCGCCTGATGGCCGGCCGCAGCGGGCAGCTCAAGGGGGCGCTCACCGACCAGACGCTGCTCGCCGGCATCGGCAACGCCTACTCCGACGAGATCCTGCACGCCGCCCGGCTGTCGCCGTTCAAGATGGCCGACAAGCTGAGCGACGACGAACTGGTCCGTCTCTTCGACGCGGTGCGGGGGACGCTGACCGAGGCGCTGGGCCGCCAGGTCGGCCAGCGGGCCGCCACCATGAAGGGCGAGAAGCGCTCCGGGCTGCAGGTGCACGCCCGCACCGGGCTGCCGTGCCCGGTGTGCGGGGACACCGTGCGCGAGGTCAGCTTCGCCGACACCTCGCTGCAGTACTGCCCCACCTGCCAGACCGGCGGCAAGCCGCTCGCCGACCGGCGGATGAGCAAGCTCCTGCGCTGAAGGAGGTCCCTGCCCCGCACGGACGCCGCCGTCGTTCAGCCGGGCAGCGACAGCAGGCGGGTCAGCGCGCGCACGAGAACGCTGCTGCCGACGCCCGCGTCGTCCGGGCGCCCGGCCGATTCGGCAGCCGAACCCACCGCGGACCACCAGTCGCGCAGCGGCGGTGGGGCGAGCACGTCGACGCGCTCCCCGGGCTGCGGGACGACGACCTCGACGCCGCGCGCGCCGGCCGCGGCCAGCAGCCGCTGCACCGGCTCGGCCCACCGGTGGAAGGCCAAGTTGAACGTGGCCCAGTGCACCGGCAGCAGCACCCGCCCACCCAGGTCGCCGTGCGCCCGCACGGCCTCCTCCGGGTCCATGTGGATGGCGTGCCAGGCGTCGTTGTAGGCGCCGATCGGCAGCAGGGTGAGGTCGAAGGGGCCCAGCTGGGCACCGATGGCGGCGAATGCCGGGGTGTAGCCGGTGTCGCCGCCGAAGAAGACGCGGTGCCGGGGGCCGGTGATCGCCCAGGACGCCCACAGCGTGGTGTCGCGGTGGAAGTAGCGCCCCGAGAAGTGCCGGGCCTCGGTGCAGGTGAGCGTCAGGGGACCGATGCGGTGCTCGCCGTCCCAGTCCAGCTCGACGATCCGCTCCTCGGGCACCCCCCACACGCGCAGGTGCTCGCCGATGCCGAGCGGGACCACCCAGGGCGCGCGCTGGGTGCGCAGCAGCGTGCGCACGGTGGGCAGGTCGAGGTGGTCGTAGTGGTCGTGGGAGATGAGCACCGCGTCGACCTGCGGCAGCTCGTCGAGGGCCATGGGCGGCTCGTGCAGCCGCGTCGGCCCGATGATCGGCGACGGCGAGACGCGGTGGCCCCACACCGGGTCCAGCAGCACCCGCCGGCCGTCGATCTCCAGCAGCGCGCTGGCGTGGCCGAACCAGGTGACGGCGAGCTCGGCGGCGTCGGCCGGGAGGTCGGCGTGCGCCAGCGGGATCGGCCCGCCCGGCAGCCCGACGTGCCGCTCCTCGTGCCACTGCCGGAGCAGCCCGTCGCGGGTGTTGGCCGGGGCGAGCGCCGGGGTCGGCATCCGGTTGTGGAACTTGCCGTCGAAGAACTGCGGCGAGCCGGCCACCACGCGGCGCAGCCGGCGGCGGTGCGCCCCGAGCGCGGTCGGCAGCCCCCAGGCGGCGGCGGTCACCCAGCCGACGGGACCGGCGAGCAGGGCGGCGGCGAGAGCGGTACGGCGGAGTGAGCGGGACGGCACGCCCTCCAGCATCCCAGCCGGAGCTCGATCTCCGCTGTGAACCGGGCGACGCCTCCCGCCGGACGAGATCTGCACACCGGCCCCCTTCCCCGCCCGGAAGGGGGCCGGTGTGCAGATCTGGCCGGGCGTCAGCCGGCGATGGCGGCCACCGGGGAGGTCCGGGCCGCCCGGCGGGCCGGCAGCACCGAGGCCACCAGCCCGGCCGCCGTGGCCACCGCCACGATCGCGGCCACCTGGAGCCACGGCATGCTCAGCACCAGCTCGCCGTACGAGCCCAGTACCGAAGCGACGCCGATCAGCCCGTAGGCACTGCCCAGCACCACCCCGAGCACCGCGGCCACTCCCGCCACCAGGGCGGCCTCCCAGGCGAGCAGCCCGCGTAGCTGGCCCCGCGTCAGCCCGAGCGCGCGCAGCAGCCCGTTCTCCTGCCGCCGTTCGACCACCGACAGGGCGAGGGTGTTGCCGACGCCGATCAGCGCGATGACCACCGCCACCCCCAGCAGGCCGGTGACGACGAGCAGCAGCACGTCGAGCACCGAGTCGATCGCGGCGCGCTCGCTGGCCAGGCCGGTGACGAAGGCGAACGGCATCGCCGCGCCCGCCACGTCGGTGACGTCGTCGATCACGTCGGCCTGGTCGGCGTCGTCGGCGAGCCGCAGCCACACGGTGTCGACGGCGGCCTCGGGCGCGAGGCGCTCCAGCTCCGCGGCGTTGAGGGTCGCCAGCTCGACGTCCCCGAACAGGGCGGTCAGCGTCGCCGTCCGGTCACCCGAGGTGAAGGTGACCTCGTCCCCCTCGGCGACGTCCCAGCCCTTCTGGGTCCACCACGGGAGCACGACCTCCCCCGCCTCGGGGATCGGCACGTCACCGGTCGACCGCATGACCGTCGCCGCCGTGGTGGCATCGAGCCCGGCCACGCCGGTCTCCCCGTCGGGCCCTTCGACGAACGCCCCGGTCAGGGACGACGCCGCCACCACTCCGTCGATCGCGGCGAGCTGCCCGGGCAGCGACGACGGCATCGCCTCGCCGCCCTGCACGATCACGTCGGTGGGGTACTGCGCCGCGAGCCCGGCCTGCGCGGTGGCCCGGGTGGACGCCGCGCCGACGACCATGGCGGTGGTCAGGGTGACGCCGATGAGCAGCGCCGTCGCCGTGGCCGCCGTCCGCCGGGGGTTGCGGGTGGCGTTGCCGGCCGCGAGCCGGCCGGGCACGCCACCCAGCCGGGCGGCCAGCCGGCCGACGGCCCCCACGACCGGCGGCAGGACTCGCTGGGCGAGCAGGACGACGCCGAGGAAGCTCAGCGCCCCGCCCGGCAGCGCGATCAGGACGTCGGCGAGGTACACCCCGAGCCCCATGAGCAGCACCCCCGGGACGACCAGCAGCAGCCCGAGCACCAGGCGCAGCACGCCGCCCCGCGACCGCAGCGGCGCCGGGTCGGTCGGGCGGAGGGCGGCCAGCGGCGCGACCTTCGTGGCGCCACGGGCGGGGGCGAGGGCGGCGAGCAGCGTGGTGAGAGTGCCGACGGCGAGACCGGCGACCACCGCGACCAGCGGCACGGAGAGGCCCGAGAGCGGGACGGGGGAGTCGGCGGCCCCGGCGATCGCCGACACCCCGGCGGCCAGGCCGATGCCCGCGAGGACCCCGATGACCGAGGCGGCCAGCCCGGTCAGGACCGCCTCACCGAGGACGCTGCGGCGGACCTGGCGGGCGGTGGCGCCCACGCAGCGCAGCAGCGCGAGCTCGCGGGTGCGCTGGGCCAGCAGGACGGCGAACGTGTTGGCGATGACGAGGCCTGCGACCAGCACCGCGACGGTGGCGAAGACCAGGAGCACCGCGGTGAGCGCCATCGTGTCGCCGGTGAGCGCGGCGGCGGCGTGCTCGGCCTGCTCGGTGCCGGTGCGCGCCACGACCTGCCGGTCGGCGAGCGCGGAGCCGACCTGCTGCACCACCTCCGGAGCCGGCACGCCGTCGGCCCCGGTCACCCGCAGCTCCGTCGGGTCCACCGCACCCCAGCCGCGCAGCTGGTCGGTGGTGCCCCAGATGCGGCCGTAGATGCCGGCCGTGGGGTCGCCGCCCAGGTCCACCACGCCGGTGACCGTGACGGCGGCCTCCCGCTCGGCGCCGTCCGGCGCGAAGTAGGTGACGTCGATCGTGTCGCCGACGGCGGCGCCGGTGCGCTCGCTGACCGCGATCTCGCCGGGCGCGTCGGGCAGCTCGCCGTCGGCCATCGACTGCCAGCGCAGGGCGGGGGCGTCGGCGACCGACTCGGCGAGCAGGTACTGGGCGCCCGTGCGGCCGGGCAGCAAGGCCTGGACGCCGGTCCTCCAGGTGGCGTCGACCGCGGCGACGCCGTCCAGGGCGGCGATGCGGTCCAGCTCGTCGTCGAGGGCGGTGCCGTCCTCGGAGAGGACCACCGCGTCCGTTCCGACGTAGGGGGCGCCCGCGGCCTCCAGCACGGTGGCGCGGGAGGTCTCGTTGAGCACCAGGGTGGCCACGACGAAGCCGACGGCGATGACGATCGCGAGGGTGGAGGCGATCAGCCGGGCGGCGTGCGCCCGGGCGGTGGCGAGGGTGACGCTGCGCATGTCAGGCACCCAGTCCGCGCAGGGCGTCGAGCACCGACTCGGCCGTGGGGTGCAGCAGCTCGCCGGCCAGCCGCCCGTCGGCCAGCAGGACCACGCGGTCGGCGTAGGCGGCCGCGGACGGGTCGTGGGTGACCATGACGACGGTCTGCCCGGTCTCCTTGACGCTGGAGCGGAGCAGCCCGAGCACCTCCGCGCCGCTGCGGGAGTCGAGGTTGCCCGTCGGCTCGTCGGCGAAGACGACGTCCGGGCGGGGGAGCAGGGCGCGGGCGATCGCCACCCGCTGCTGCTGGCCGCCGGAGAGCTCGTGCGGCCGGTGCCCGAGCCGTTCCCGCAGGCCGAGCCGGGCGACGACGTCGTCGAACCACACCGGGTCGGGGCGCTGGCCGGCCAGCTGCATCGGCAGCACGATGTTCTCGCGGGCGGGCAGCACCGGGAGCAGGTTGAACGCCTGGAAGACGAAGCCGATCCGCGAGCGGCGCAGTGCGGTCAGTTCGTCGTCGTGCAGGCTGGTCAGCTCGGTGTCGCCGAGCCAGACCTGCCCCTCGGTGGCGGCGTCCAGCCCTGCCAGGCAGTGCATCAGCGTGGACTTGCCCGAGCCGGACGGGCCCATGATCGCGGTCAACTCCCCGCGGGCGAAGGCGACGTCGACGCCGGCGAGCGCGTGGACCGCGGTCTCCCCGTCGCCGTAGGTCTTGCGCAGGCCGGTGGCGCGGACGGCCGCGGCAGCGAGGGACGCCGGCGGCTCGCCGGGGACGGTCATGACGGGGACTGGCACTTCGGGCCTCCGGGAACGGTGATCATCGACGGTGATCACGCTGCCGCCCGGGGGCCTCTCCCCGCGTCGGAGCAGGGGCCGGTCTACCGCGACCCCGCGGTGGTCCCCCGGGTGGACCGGCCGTCATACCGCGGGTGGACGCGGCCGCTGCCGGGCCTCCCGTCCCTGGCAGGTGGTTCCCCTCGGCACGCTCTGCCTCTGAGTGCAGGGGCACTCAGAGGCAGAGCACCTGGAGTGTTGCCCGGCCGGCTGGTGCCAGCCGGCCAGGTGCGAGCCGGTCGACGCCGGCTCAGGCGTTGCGGAGCAGGTCCGCGGGGGCGACCAGCCCGGAGCGGTAGGCCAGGACGACGGCCTGCACCCGGTCGCGCGACCCCGTCTTGGCCAGCACCCGGCCGACGTGCGTCTTCACCGTCGCCTCGCTGACGAAGAAGTGCGCGGCGATCTCGCTGTTGGTCGCGCCGTAGGCCATCTGCTCCAGCACCTCGCGCTCGCGAGGGGTGAGCTCGGCCAGCGCGGCGTCGTCGCCACCGGTGGGCGCCGCGGTCCCGCCACCGCGCAGCATCGGGGCGACGTGCTGCAGCAGCCGGCGGGTGGAGCTCGCCGCGATCACCGAGTCACCGGCGTGCACGGTGCGGATGGCGTCGAGCATCTCCTCGGGGGCGGCGTCCTTGAGCAGGAAGCCGCTGGCCCCGGCCCCGATCGCGGCCACCACGTACTCGTCGAGGTCGAACGTCGTGAGGACGACGACCCTCGGCGGCTCTGGCAGCGCGGTGACCTGCCGGGTGCCCTCGATCCCGTCGGTGCCCGGCATGCGGATGTCCATGAGGACGACGTCGGCGCGGGTGCGGGTCAGCAGCTCGACCGCCGCTGCGCCGTCCCCGGCCTCCCCGACCACGGTGAGGTCGGGCTGGGACTCGATGACCATGCGGAACCCGGCCCGCACCATCTGCTGGTCGTCCACGAGGACCACCCGGATCGCGCTCATCGGGACGCACGGTAGGGCAGCGCCGCGTGCACGCCGAACCCGCCACCGTGCCGGGGCCCGGCATCCAGGCGCCCGCCGTGCAGCTGGGCGCGCTCGCGCATGCCGCGCAGCCCCTGCCCCTGGCCATCGGAGGTGCCCACCGCGGCCGAGGCCCCCCGGCCGTCGTCGAGCACCGAGAGCTCCAGCGCGTCGGGCCGCCACTGCAGCCGCACCCAGGCGCGACCGGCGGGGCCGGCGTGCTTGAGCACGTTGGTGAGCGACTCCTGCACGATCCGGTAGGCGGCCAGCTGCGGTCCGGCGGGCATCGGCTGCGGCGTCCCTTCCACGATGAGGTCGACGTCCAGGCCGCTGGCCCGCACGTCCTCGACCAGGGCCGGGATCGCGGCGACGTCGGGCTGCGGGGCGTACTCTTCCCCGCCGCCGTCCCGGAGCACCCCGAGCAGCGCCCGCATGTCGGTGAGCGCTTGCCGGCCGGTGGTGGCGATCGCCTCCAGCGCGTCGGTGGCCGCCTGCGGATCGGTCTTCCCGGCGTAGCGGCCGCCGTCGGCCTGCGCGATGACGACCGACAGGGAGTGGGCGACGACGTCGTGCATCTCCCGCGCGATGCGGGCGCGCTCGGCGGTGGCGGCCAGCCGCATCTCCTGGTCGCGCTCCAGCTCGAGCAGCTGCGCCCGCTCCTCGAGCGCGGCCAGCCGCTGGACGCGCGCCCGCCGCAGGTCACCCAGCGCCCAGGCCGCCACGACGGAGACGACGATCGCCCCTGCGGTGAGCAGCGTGGCGTCGAGGTCGACCAGCGAGTAGCCGACCGAGAAGTACCGGGCCGAGGCGAGGACCGCACCGACCAGTCCGATGGCCAGGCCGGCCCGCCCGGCCCAGCGCGGGGCGTAGGCGGCCAGCGAGTAGACCATCACCAGCGCCGCGACGTTGGCCGCCAGGAAGTCGTCGGTGACGACGAGCTCCAGGAGTCCGGCCGCGATGACGACCGCGGCCGCGGGCACCGGGGCGACCCGGCGCCACGCCAGCGGGGCGACCAGGAGCACCCCGAGCACGAACGCACCCGTCTCGGCGGGCCAGTAGCTCCCGGCGAGGGCGGGCAGCGCCACGGTGACGACGCCGACGCAGGCCGCGAGCACGGCGTCGACGGCGAACGTCCGGGTCCGCAGCCGGGCGGCCGGACGCTCGACGACGGCCGACCGCTCCATGACCGGGAGCCTAGGGAGCCCGAGCGCCCGCTTCATCGCCCCCCGGGATGATCTGCGCGTCGTCCGGCAGGCGGATCAGCTCTCCCCGGTCGGGTCCTCGTCGGACTCGGGGACGTCGTCGCTCGACGCAGCCACCACCGCCTCGATGGTGACCTCCTCGCCGTCACCGAAGCTGAAGGTGACCGGGATGGACTGGGAGGAGCGCAGGTCCTGCTCGAGCTCGACGAGCATCACCGAGGGCGCATCGGGTGCGCCGACGTAGAGGTTGTCGTTGCCGGGCACCTCCAGCGTGGCGTTCCCCTCCTCGCCGCTGATCCGCGCCTCGGCGAAGTCCTCGCCGGTGATCTGCTCCAGGGTCACGGGGTCGGCGGACGTGTTCGTGACGGTGAAGGTCAGCGGGGCGTCCTCGCCGGCGCTGTAGACGCCGTCGTCGGGGTAGGGCAGCTGGACATCGGCGAGGGTGATGTCCCCGGTGACGGACTCGTCCGGCCCGGCGTTGCCGCCGTCGACCTCCGTGCCGAACTCCTCCATCGGGTTGGCCGACTCCTCCTCGTCGGCGACCCCGCCGCAGGCGGCCAGGGGCAGGGTGGCCCCGAGGAGCAGGGCGGCGAACGGGTGCGTGCGCGTGCGGCGGGTCATGCTGGTCCTTCCGGGACGGTGGTCGACCGTCCGGGGCTACCCCGGCCGCCCGCCGGCACCGCACCGGTGGGTGGACCGCAACAGAGTTGTCGCATTGGGGAAGCGTGTGGACGACGACGAGGGCCGGCGCGCGGCCGGCGACGACGGCGGCGACCCGGCCTGCTGGCTGCGCCGGGTGTGCCCGGCCTGCGGCGGTCTGGCGGACGAGGACCCGCCGACCGCCTGCCCCCGGTGCGGGGAGTGGCTGCCCGCGGAGTGAGCGGCGTCAGGCGGCCGCGGAGGCCCGCCCGGCCGACCGGAGGTCGCAGAGCGCGTCGCGCAGGGCCAGCCCGAGGTGGTCGGCGGGGAGGTGCAGCTCGTCGCGGCGGTCCAGCGGCAGGCCGGGGAGCCCGGTGCCGGCCAGCAGCGCCAGGTCGGTGTCGAGCGACCGTTGCTCGGCCGCGACGTGCTCGGCGAGCAGTGCGCGGGAGGGCAGGGGCTGCCCCGGCCCGGCGGAGTGCAGCAGCCGGGTGAACACTCGCGTGGAGTCGGCGTCCTCCGGCTGCAGCAGGGTGACCACCGTCGTCGTCGCGCCGGAGTCGAGCTGCTCGCGGCGCACCCGGAGGGCGAACGGTGCCCGGTACGCGTAGGTGACCCGGCGCCGCTGCCGCAGCGGCCGCCCGCCCAGGGCGACCTCGGGGTCCAGCGGGTCGTCGCACCACTGCTCCTGCACGGAGCAGAAGCCACCGGGCTCCCTGACCACCTCGTACGGCGGCACCTCCGGGTGGTCGGCGGCCGCGGACGTGGCCCCGTGCACGAACGGCAGCCGGGCGACGTCGAGCAGCAGGTCGGCGACGACGGCCGCGGGGGCCGCGGTGCGCCGGGGTGCCAGCCAGCGGCTCAGGAAGCGCCGGTCGGCGTGCTCCGGCACGTCCAACGGGACGTCGTCCGGCGCGCACGGGGCGAGCTCGACCACCCCCCGCCGCTCGCGGACCCCGGCGGCGGGCGGATCGGCGCGCAGCCCGTCGCCGTCCCGCCGCAGCGTCCACGTGCGGCCGAGCAGCCGGACCTGCAGCCAGCCACCGGGCCGCAGCTCCCCGGACAGGGCCACCGGGTGCCAGGCCGCGGCGAGTGACGGGTCGAGGTTGCCGAACAGCGGCCCCTGCGGAGCCGGGGCGGGGGGTACCGGCTCGGGCGTGGGCGGCCCGGCAGGGCGAGGCGGCAGTGGGAGCGCGGTGCGGTCGGGGGCCAGCCAGATCCAGCCGTGCCGCTCCTCCACCGCCCAGGGCACCGGCAGGTCCACGCGCGGCGGCGGGACGCCGGCCGGTCCGAGGGAGGGAACGGCCACGCACCGGCCGTCGGCGTCGAACCGCCAGCCGTGGCGCGGGCACTCCAGCCGGCCGTCGGAGACCGTGGCCGCCGCGAGCGGCACGGCCCGGTGCGGGCAGCGGGCCGGGAACGCGCTCACCTCGCCCCCGGGCCGGAGCCTGACCACCACGTACGCCCGCCCGCCGGCGCCCACGGGCACCGGCGTGGTCCCCACGTCGGCGGCGCGGGCCACCGCGAACCATCCCGACGGCAGAGCGCTGATCGCGACCATGAGCCATTGCACCGTCGCCGGATGTTCGCGGCGTTACGGGCGGCGCAACGTTGTGGGTCGGCCGGCCCGGGGCGGCCGGGCGGTCCGGCCCGGGACCGCGGCCGGGTGACCGGTCAGCTCGTCGGGGGAGCGGCCCGTCCGGCCCGGAAGAGGGAGACGGCGGCGGTCCCGGCGAGCACCCCGCCGCCGAGCGTCATGACCAGGCCCGGGCCGGGCGCCCACCCCGCGAAGCCCACCAGGCCTGCCAGGCGCAGCACCTGCCACAGCGGGAGGGCGATGGCCACCACGGCCAGGACCGCCGCGTGCACGGCGGCGAGGGTGGGGGACCGGAGGATCGCCCCGGCGATGCCGAGCGCCGCCGCGTACATCGTCCACAGGCCGGCGCCCCGCACTCCCGCGACGTTGCCCGCGGCGGTGGCGATCCAGGGGAGGAAGGCCCCGAAGAGGACCAGCAGGGCGGCGCCGAGCAGGCGCCTGCTCCCGGGGCTCCGGCGTCCGCCGCGGCGCCCCGACTGCTGTGCACTCATCGCCATGAGGGCAGGACTGTAGGTGGTGCGGCGCCGTCCCGGTAGCCCGTCATCCGCCGGTGCCGCCCCCACGTCCGTCCAGGTCACAGCTTCGTCGCACTGTTTGACCCCACTCGGCTGGTCTGGTTCCCTTTCCGCGCACATGTGATGTAGCACACACGAGCGGATCTCTGGAGGAGCGGGTGGACGCTGCGCAGCGCAAGGAGTATTGGCGGAGGAATCTCCGCCTGATGAGCGTGCTGCTCGTCATCTGGGCACTGGTGTCGTTCGGCGCGGGGATCGTCTTCGTCGAGCCGCTGAACGGCATCGAGATCCTCGGGTTCCCGCTCGGCTTCTGGTTCGCCCAGCAGGGGTCCATCGTCACGTTCGTCGTGCTCATCGCCGTCTACGTCTGGCGGATGGACAAGCTCGACGCCGAGTTCGGCATCGACGAGTACGAGGAAGAGGTCCACCACTCATGAGCGACATCCAGGTGTGGACGCTCGTCTTCGTCATCCTCACGTTCGGCGTCTACATCTACATCGCCTACGCCAGCCGGGTGTCCACCACGTCCGGCTTCTACGTCGCCGGCGGCGGCATCCCGGCTCCGGCCAACGGCGCCGCGATCGCGGCGGACTGGATGAGCGCGGCGTCGTTCATCTCGATGGCCGGCATCATCGCGTTCGCCGGGAACGGCTACGCCGGTTCGGTGTACCTGATGGGGTGGACCGGCGGCTACGTGCTGCTCGCCCTCCTGCTCGCGCCCTACCTCCGCAAGTTCGGCAAGTACACGATCCCCGACTTCGTCGGCGACCGGTACTCCGAGACCGCCCGCCTCGTGGCGGTCGTCGCGGCGATCGTCGTCTCGTTCGTCTACGTCGCCGGGCAGATGGCCGGCGTCGGCCTCGTGTTCCAGCGGTTCCTCGGGGTCGGCACCACGGCCGGCGTCGTCATCGGCATGGTGATCGTCTTCTTCTACGCCGTGCTCGGCGGCATGAAGGGGATCACCTGGACGCAGGTCGCCCAGTACAGCGTCCTGATCGTCGCCTACCTCATCCCGGTGGTGGCGATCTCGGCGCAGTTCACCGGCAACCCGTTCCCGCAGATCGGCTTCGGCCAGATCCTGTCCGAGCTCGACGGCCTCCAGCAGGACCTCGGTTTCGCCGCGTACACCGAGGCGTTCACGCAGACGACCATGCTCAACATGGTGCTGATCACCGCGGCACTGATGTTCGGCACCGCGGGTTTGCCACACGTGATCGTCCGGTTCTACACGGCCAAGAGCGTGCGCGCGGCCCGGTACTCGGCGCTGTGGGCACTGTTCTTCATCGCCCTGCTCTACACCTCGGCCCCGGCGGTCGGCGCCTTCAGCAAGCTCAACTTCATCGAGCAGATCGCCGGCACCGACGTCGACGACACGCCGGGGTGGTTCAACACCTGGGCCGACGTCGGCCTGATCACCGTCGACGACGTCAACGGCAACGGCGTCATCGACTACGGGCCCGAGACCGGCGAGCTGGTGATCAACAACGACATCATCGTGCTCGCGTCGCCGGAGATCGCCGGGCTGCCGGCGCCCGTGGTCGGGCTGGTCGCCGCCGGCGCCCTGGCGGCAGCCCTCTCCACCGCGTCCGGGCTGCTGCTGGTCATCTCGTCCTCGGTGGCCAACGACGTCTACTACAAGCGGATCAACCCGGGCGCCACGGAGGGCCGCCAGCTGCTCGTGGGCCGGATCGCGATGGCGCTGGCCATCCTCGTGGCCGGCTACCTGGGCATCAACCCGCCCGGCTTCGTCGCCCAGGTGGTGGCGCTCGCGTTCGGCCTGGCGTGTGCGAGCTTCTTCCCGATCCTGGTGCTCGGCATCTTCTGGAAGAAGACGACGGCGATGGGCGCCACGGCAGGTCTCGCGGCGGGTCTCGGCACGACCGTCGCCTACATGCTGTGGACGATCGACATCTACGGCAACAGCGAGGGGCTCTTCGGCATCCCGGAGACCGGCTTCGGCACGATCGGCATGATCATCAACTTCGTGGTCACGATCGTCGTCTCGCAGTTCACCCCGAAGCCGTCGCCGGTGATGCAGGAGCTGGTGGAGGAGATCCGCTACCCCGGGAAGAGCCGGCTGGTCGCGGCGCACGCCGAGGGGCACCTCGACGAGGTGATCCACGAGGCCGGGTCGCAGGAGCCGCCGCCGCACGAGCCGCGCTCCCGCTGATCGCTCCACCTCGACGCAGGGACGCCGGCGTCGCCTGCCGGCAGCCCATGGTCGTACCGGAGGCGCGCGCTTCCCCGGACGGGGAGGCGCGCGCCTCGCGCTCCCGGGTCAGGCAGCGGTGGCCGGGGCGGGCTCAGCGGTGAGGACGGCGTCCACGGTGCCGGTGCTCTCCGCGACGGCGAGCGCCACGGGCGCGGCTGCCCGCTCGGGGCGGCGGGCGCGGACGACCCAGCGGGCGACCAGGCCGGTCAGGACGACCAGGCCGGCGACGGCGTGCTGGCCGGGTGCGCTGACCGCGACGGCGATCGCGGCGAGGTACACCAGCGAGAGCAGTACGGCGGGCAGGGGCAGGCGGGGCAGGTGCAGGTGGGGGTGCACGGCGAACCTCCGGGAGGGGCTGGGCCCGCCGGGCCGGCGGCCGCACCCGTCGTGGGTGGGCCGCCGGCACGGCGACGGCGCAGGTGCAGGTGGGGCCAGGGCCTACTTGAGCATGTCCTTGGCCCGCTGCAGCATCGACTGACCCTCCATCTGCGGGGTCGGGAACAGCCGCGGGTCGCCCGGGGGCAGGATCGGCGCGTCGGCGGTCGCCTCGATCGGGGCGGCGGACATCTCGCCGCGACCGTCCACGGCCGGGCCGGAGGCCCAGCGGCCGGCGGCGGCGTCCGGGCCGTCGGAGGCGTCGATGAAGGTGTAGCCGAAGTTGCCCGGCTCCTCCTCGAGCGGGAACGCCTCCGGCACCGGGATGCCCTCGAGGCCGTCCTCCTTGAGCTCCTCGATCGCGGCGAGCCACTGCATCTGGTGCATGTGGTCGCGGGCGATGAGGAAGCGCAGCATGTCCTTGACCCCGGGGTCGTCGGTCATGTTGAAGAGCCGGGCGACCTGCAGCCGGCCCTGCATCTCCGCGGTGGCGTTGTAGTGGAAGTCGGCCATGAGGTTGCCGCTGGCGGTCACGTAGCCGCCGCTCCAGGGCAGGCCCATGGAGTCGCGGTAGTAGGCGCCGCCGCCGTTGACGATGGCGTGCTGCGGGTTGACGTCGCCGTACCCGGCGGCCGCCTCCTTGGTGCGGTCGGCGGAGTCCGGCTTGAGCGGCTGGTGGTCCAGCAGCCGGTCGATCATCGTCACGATCATCTCGACGTGGGCCAGCTCCTCGGTGCCGATGGCCAGGAGCATGTCCTTGTACTTGCCGGGCAGCCGGCAGTTCCAGCCCTGCAGCAGGTACTGGGTGGCGACCGTCATCTCGCCCCACTGGCCGCCGAGGATCTCCTGCATCCGGCGGGCGAACGCGGCGTCGGGGCCGTCGGGCTTGGCCTCGTACTGCAGGGCGTGGGTGTGCGTGAACACGGGCTCTCCTTGCGTCGTCGCTCCACCGCGTTCGCGGTGACGACGAGGTTCTGCCCGCCCCGGGTGGCCCACCGGTGCCGTCCCGTGGCCCCCCGGTGCCAATTGCTCGGTCGTCCTCCGGACGACACCGCGGGCAGGTGCCGTCCCCGACCACGCGGAGCCCTCCGGGCCCCACTCGGCGCGATAGGGCCGCCCGTCCGAGCGGTGTCGTCCGGAGGACGACGACGTGCTCAGCGGTCCGGGAGCCGCACCGTGAGGGTGAAGTCCTCGCCGTCCCGGAACCACAGCACCCGGCCCCCCAGCTCCCCGGCCTGGCGCTGCACCGACCACAGCCCGAGCCCGGTGAGGTCCACCGGCGGCCGGGTCTGCCGCAGGTGCTGGACGATGCGGTCGACGGGGACCCCGGGCTGGGTGAGGGACAGGTCGACCCAGCCGGCGCGGGCGGTCACGCGGAGCCGCACCGGGGCGCCGTCGCCGTGGCGGTGGGCGTTCTCCAGCAGGTTGACCAGGATGCGCTGCACCCGCGCGTCCCCGACGGCGATCTCCCCTGCGTCGTCGTCCACCTCGACCGTGAGCTGGGACCGGGGCAGCCCCGAGGCGGCGACGGAGGCCTGGAGGACGTCGCAGAGCCGGCGGGTGCCGGGCGCCCGCCGGACCGCACCCCCGGTGGCGTCGGCCGTGCGGAGCATCGACGACAGGTGCGCGGTCTGGGCCCGTGCGAGCGCGAGCAGCTCACCGGCCTGGCCGGGGGCCCGGTCCAGCGAGCCCAGCACCGCCTCGAGCGAGGCCAGCGGGCTGCGCATGTCGTGGCAGAGCGCACGGACGACGGCGTCCTCTGGGCTGGGGATCTCCGGATCGGATCCGGGCCTCCGGCGCGGGTGCGGAAGGTGCGCGCGCAGCACGCGGACGAGATCGTTGAGCAGTCCGCGGCTACGCGTCGACGTCTGCGTGTCGGCAGCCAGGGTCACGGGCACCTCCTCGGGGGAGCCGGGCAGTGGCACCGTGGGGCGCACCGACCGTCAGGAGTGATGTGGGGCAGACCGACGACGCGGCCGCTGCTGACCGCAGGCCGCCGGTGGACGTGGTCGTCGTGGACGACCACCCGCTGTTCACGCGTGGGCTGAGCCTGCTGCTGCCGGGGCTCAGCGAAGGCCGGGTCCGGGTGGTGGCGACGACGGACGACGCCTCGGCCGCCGCGGCGCTGGTGCAGCGCCACCACGCCGACGTGGCGATCGTCGACCTGCACATGCCGCCCCCCGGCGGCACCAGGGCGATCGCCGCCATCCGCCGGGCGGACCCGATGGTGCGGGTGGTCGCGCTCTCCGGCCTGGCGGAGGCGGACGCCGCCATCGAGGCGCTGCGGGCCGGCGCGGCGGGCTTCCTGCCGAAGACGGCGGACCCCGAGGCGCTGGTGCGGCCGCTGCTCGCCGTCCTCGACGGGTGGTCGGTCGTGCCGGAGGCGCTGCTGCGCCAGCTGCTGGAGGTCGCTGCGCCGGCCGGGCAGCAGAGCATCGTCGACCAGCTCACCGCCGACGAGCGGCGCCTCTGGCGGCTGATCGCCGACGGCACCAGCACGGTGGACATCGCGACGACGCTGCACGTCTCGGAGCGGACGGCGAAGCGGCTGGTGGCCCACCTGCTGCGCCGGCTCGGCGTGGCGACGCGGGTGGAGGCGGCGGCGCTGGCCGGCCGCGTCGGGCTGGGCGCCGGGGAGCCGGTGCGGCACACCGGTGGCCTCGTCGGCTGAACTCCCCGGGGACGTCATCGCCGGGCCAGCTACCCGGGGGCATGATCGACAACCGCCGGTCTCGGAAGGTTCACCTTCCCTTACCCCGGGCGGCTCACCTGCCGAGCGTGCCGGCCCAGGGCTCGGAGGCGGCCAGCGTGAACGCGGCGACCTCGTCGGCGGCCATGTCCTGCGCGGCGTAGCCGCCGCTGCCCGCGCCCACGCACGCGGTGACCGTGGCCAGTCCCGCGCGCCGCTGGAAGAACGACTGCCGCACCTGCCAGCCGACGACCGCCCGGCGTTCGAGCACCACCTGCTCGCGCACCAGCCAGCCGCTGCGGACGGAGAAGGTCCGGGGCCCGGTCACATGCCCGAGGGAGCGGTACCGGGCGAGCCCGACCGGGACGCCGAGCACGGTGAGGACGACGCCGACGGCGAGCAGCCACCACCAGCCCTGCTCGGCCAGGAGGACACCGCCGCCCGCGGTGACCAGCAGCCCGAACACGACGGCCCGCATCACCCGCCGGCGCCGGGCCGCGGGCGGGTGCGGGGTGAGCTCGCCGGGGACGTCGGTGACCCGCCGGGCCAGCGCCCACGCCTCCGCACGCGGGCCGAGGGGGAGCAGCTGGCCGCGGCCGCTGGCGTCGCCGAGGCCGGTGACCAGCGCGTTGACGCGGGCGATGCGGACCAGCCGCATGCCGAGCCCGTCGGTGACGGTGACGCCGCGGATGCGGTCGACCTCCAGCTCGGTGTGCCGGCGGGTGAGCAGCCCGCGCGAGGCGACCAGCGAGCCGCCGCGGCGGGCCAGCCGGAACCGCCAGTTGACGACGGCGGCGCCGATGACGGACCCGAGCAGCAGCACGAGCACGGCGATGCCGATCCCGGCACCGATCAGCTGGACGTCGGAGAGGTTCGGTTCCTCGAACTCGGGGGTGAGCTGCTCGGGCAGCTCCTCGGCCAGCCGGAACAGGGCGCCGACGGCGGCGAGCGGTACGGCGAGGTAGGTGCCGACCAGGGGGGCGTAGAGCAGCCAGCGGTGGTCGAGGCGGGCGTACTCCTCCTCGGCCGGTTCGGGCGCTGGTGCGCCGTCCGGGGGAGCCGCGGGTGCGGCGGCGGCGCGGTGGGTGAGGACGGCGACGCGCAGCCGGTCGCCCTCGGCGCGCGGGACGCCATCGACGAGCAGCTCCTCGTCGCCGTCGGAGACCGCCCCGGCGGCGGCGTCGATGCGGACGCGCACCAGGCCGAAGAGGCGGTGCAGCGGGGGTGCCTCCACCTCGACGCCGCGGATGCGGTCGTTGGGGACGGTGCGCACCGAGCGGGCCAGCAGCCCGCGGGTGATGACGACCGCGGACGGCCCGTCGGCGTAGCTGAACCGCCACCAGTTGAGGGCGGCGGTGAGGAGCGAGAGGACGGTGACGCCGATGACGAGGGCGACGACGGTGCGCGTCCCGCCGCCGAACCCGGTGGCCGCGACGATCGGGATGACCGCCGGGACGAACTGCCGGGCCTGGCGGAACGTCGCGGTGTGGACGGCGATGACGCGTGGGGAGAGCCGCCGTCCGGGCGCGGTAGGCGGGGCCGGCGGCGGGCCGAGGGGCGGCGGCCAGGGCGGGAGCGGGCCGGCCGGCCGGCGCGGGGGTGGGGGCGCGGGCTGCACGGCGCTCAGGTGGCCTGGTCGCGGACCAGCTCGGCCCGGCGGGCGAGGTCGTCGGCGACGCGCTGGGCGACGTCCTGCTCCAGGTGCCAGATGCGCACGGTGCCCTGGCTGGAGGCGGTGAGCACCGCGACGGTGGCCAGGCCGAACATCTGCTGCAGCACGCCGCGGGTGACGTCGACGGTCTGGATGCGGGAGATCGGCACCAACGTCCAGGTCTGGGTGAGCCAGCCGGTGCGGGTGTAGGCGGCCTCGTTGGTGATCTCCCACCGGTACACGCGGTGCCTGAACCACGGCCGGATGCTCAGGGCGACGACCGCGTAGACGGCGCCCGCCAGCGGGAGCAGTGTGCGCAGCAGGGGTATCGGGTCACCGGCGTCGGCGGGCACGAAGAGCAGGAACGCGCCGATGGCCAGCCACATGAAGGCGGCGCTGATCAGGCCTTCCACCACCCACAGCCCGATCGCCGAGCGCGGCAGCTCCCAGGCGGGCTCGCGCACGGGCGTCGGGCGGGCGGCGCCTGGGGCGGCCCGGTGGCTGGGGGACATCGGGCCCATCCTCCCAGTGCGGCGGGCGCCGGTCGTGCAACCGGTGTTCGTGCCACGATGGAGAGCGTGATGCCGCAGCAGGTTCCGACCGTGCCCGCCTCCGAGCTGCCCGAGGACGCCGTGGTCCTCGACGTCCGGGAGGACGACGAGTGGGTGCACGGCCACATCGAGGGCGCCACGCACATCCCCATGGGCGATGTCCCCTCCCGGCTCGACGAGCTGCCCGAGGGCGACCCGCTCTACGTCACCTGCCGCGGCGGCGGCCGTTCGGCGCGGGTCGCCGCATGGCTGAACGCCAACGGCTTCGACGCGGTGAACGTCGGCGGCGGCATGGGCGAGTGGCAGGCAGCGGGCAAGCCCATGGTGAGCGAGACCGGCGAGGAGCCCTTCGTCCGCTGAGGTCCAGCGCCGGTCGTCTGCGAGGGTTGAGCCGCTCGGGCGGACGTCGAGCCGTGCCGTGGCGCGGCTTCAGGTCAGGTGGCGCGGGTCAACGCGGGAACGGTGACTGCTCTGCGCTCAGGGGGAACGCCAGGACGCGGCGGTCTCCTCGTCGTAGTAGCGGGTGAAGCCGCACAGCCAGGCGATCGGCTCCAGCGGCTCGCCCTCCCAGCGGTCGGCACCGCTGACCAGCAGGCGCGACCCGACCCCGTAGACCGGGCCCGGCGTGCTGCTGCCCGCGGCCGGGTCGTACGGCGCCGGGAGGTCCACGGTCACCGTCTCACCCGAGCCGCCGGAGAACCACTCCTGCACGGCGAAGGTGACCCCGACCAGATCCTCCGGCAGTCCGGCTGAGCCGGGCTGCGTCGTGACGGCGGGCCCGATGCCGACCACGACGCCGGCGAAGGCGAAGTCCAGCCTGCCGACGGCGGCGGGGCTGTACTCGAGCGCGCAGGAGCTCGCCTCCGTGCCGGCGAGCGGCCCGGTGCGCCCGGCCGTCGGGTCCTCGGCGAGCTGCGAGAGCTCGCTGCCGGCCGCCGTCCCGGGCTCGTCCCCGCCGTCGGCCGGAGGCATGCCGGTGCCCGGGTCGGCGTCGGCGGCCTCCGGAGCGTCCTGCCGCGGTTCCTCGGCGACCAGCACCGACGCCGAGCCCGCGGCGTCGTCCTGCCCGCTCGGCAGGTCGACGACGGTGACCACCCCGCCGGCCACCACCGCCACCCCCGCGGCGACCGCGAGCGAGACACCCGCTGCTCGGCGCCGCCGAGCCCGGCGGCCGGCCCGCAGCAGCTGCGCCGTCGGCGGCGGGCCGACGGGCACCCGCTCCGCCACCTCGCCCAGCAACGCCGAGGTCTCCCGATCGGTCACGATGCCCTCCCTCCCCGCAGCTCGGCGACGTCCAGATCGGTCTGCAGCTGGGCCAGCGCACGGGAGAGCCGGCTCTTCACCGTCCCCGGCGCGATCCGCAGCGCGTCGGCGATCTGCTGCTCGCCCAGGTGGGCGTAGAAGCGCAGCACGACGACCTCCCGGTGCGCCGGGCTCAACCGGGAGAGCGCGCGTCGGACGGCGTCGGCGTCGTCCACCTGCGCGGTGCCGTCGTCGGTGGCGACGTCGGGCACCTCCGCGGTCGGCCGCTCGCCCCACCAACGCCGGCGGCGGCTGTCGTGGTGGCAGTTGACCAGCACCCGGTAGACGTAGGCGTCCCGGTTGTCGGCGGTGCCGACCCGGTCCCAGGCGACGTAGCAGCGCACCAGGGCCGTCTGCACCAGGTCCTCGGCCTCCGTGCGGGCGCAGCCGAGCAGCACGGCGGAGCGGACGAGCACCGGCCAGCGCTCGTCCACGTACCGCGTGAACGCCTCGTCCCGCTCCACTCACCCTCCGCCGGATCGCCCTCTGGAGAGGATGACGGGCCGGGGGGTGGGCGCGGTTCCGCCGCGCCCGCCGAATTCGATCATCGGCAGGTGGTCGCCCGACACGCCGGTGCCGGCAACCATCTGCCGATGATCAACCCGCGGAGGGGTCAGCTCTTCACCTGGTACTCCGCGAACCGGCTGCGCAGGTCCTTCTTGGAGAACTTGCCGACGCTGGTCTTGGGCACCTCGTCGATGAACTCCACCGCCTCGGGCATCCACCACTTGGCCACCAGCGGCTTGAGGTGGTCGAGGATCTCCTGCTCCGACGCCTCCTCGCCCTCCTTGAGGACGACGCAGGCCAGCGGGCGCTCGTCCCACTTCGGGTGCGGGATGCCGACGACGGCGGCCTCCTTCACCTTGGGGTGGCTCATGATCGCGTTCTCCAGGTCGACCGAGCTGATCCACTCGCCGCCGGACTTGATCAGGTCCTTGGTGCGGTCGGCGATCCGGATGGAGCCGTACTCGTCCATGGCGGCGACGTCGCCGGTCTTCATCCAGCCGTCGGCGGTGGTGAGCTCCACGCCGGCGTCGGGGTTGTAGTAGTCCTGCGCGCACCACGGCCCGCGCACCTGGAGCTCACCGGTGGCCTTGTCGTCCCACGGCTGCGGCTCGAGGGTGTCGGAGTCGACGATGCGCGCCTCGACGCCCAGGAACGGGATGCCGGCGCGGGCCCGCTGGGCCGCCTTGGTCTCGTCGTCGGCGTCCTCGTAGCGCTTGGGGAGTACGCCCGACGACGCCACCGGGTGGGTCTCGGTCATGCCCCACGCCTGCAGGATCGGGATGCCGACCTGCTCGCGGTAGGCCTCCGACAGCGCCTTCGGCACAGCGGAGCCACCGCAGCCGATGTCGCGCAGCTTGTGCGGCTGCCCGGCCAGGTGCGGGAGCACGCCCTGCCAGATGGTCGGGACGCCGGCGGTGAAGGTGACGCCCTCGTCGACGATCAGCTTCGCCAGCGCCTCGGGCTGCATGAGCGCGCCCGGCATGACCAGCGAGGCGCCGGCGGCGGGGGCGGCCTGGGCGATGCCCCAGGCGTTGGCGTGGAACATCGGCACGACCGGCATCGCGACGTCGCGGATGCCCAGGCCGAAGGCGTTGGGCGCCATCACGCCCATGGTGTGCAGGAACGTCGAGCGGTGCGAGTAGACGACGCCCTTCGGGTTGCCGGTGGTGCCGGACGTGTAGCACATCGAGGCCGCGCGCCACTCGTCCGTGACGCCGAACTCGACCGGCTGCGCGTCGGCCAGGAGCGTCTCGTAGTCGAGGATGCGGGGGTCGTCGGGGATCTCGTTGCCGCCGCCGTCGTCCATGACCACGACCTGCCTGACCGTCTTCATGGTGTCGATCAGCGGCCACAGCAGCGGCAGGACCGTGCGGTCGACGAAGATGACCTCGTCCTCGGCGTGGTTGGCGATGTAGGTGAGCTGCTCGGGGAAGAGCCGCACGTTGAGCGTGTGCAGCACGCGCCCGGTGCACGGCGCGGCGAAGTACAGCTCCAGGTGCCGCTGGCTGTTCCAGCCGAACGTGCCGACCCGCCCGTCGGCGCTGACGCCCAGGGTGTCGAGGACGCCGCCCAGCTTGCGGGTGCGCTGCGCCCACTCCGCGTACGTCGCCCGGGTCACGCCCCCGGGGTTGTTGGTGACGATCGTCCCGTCGCCGTAGTGCTGCTCGACGTGCCGGAAGATCGAGTCGATCGTGAGGGGGTAGTCCTGCATCAAGCCGCGCATGTCCGGATCCTGCCAGTGACCGCGCTCACCTTCCAGCGGTAGGGGTGCGGGCCGCCGGCTCGGTCAGCCGTAGATGTCCCGGAGCTGCTCGGTCAGCACGGTCAACGCCTCCGCCGACGATCGGCCGGTCGACGACTGGGCCGTCGCGGACAGCACCCACACGCCAGCCCCCCGGGCGTCGGGAACGGTGAGTGACCACTGGGCGTCGTAACGCTCGTCCATCCCGGGGCACAGGATGAGCGCCCCGCCGCCGGGGACGTCGGCCGACGGGCAGGGCGTCGCACCCGGGTACTCCGCCTGGCCGCCGCCCATGACGTAGGTGCTCCGCAGCTGCTCGACCGTCGTCCCGTCGCCCAGGAAACCCACGTCGACGAGGTACGCGTAGTCGTAGGGCCCGTCGTAGGACAGCGGCACCGGCACCCAGGTGCAGCCGGACGGGCCGGCCGGCAGGGTGCCGGTCCAGTAGCTGAACTCGTCGTCGAGGGCCTCGCCGAGCCGCGCGGACAGCCGCGGGCAGGTCGCCATGTCCTCCTCGGTGGAGACCCCCGGGTAGGGCTTGCCGGCGGGCAGCCACCGGTCCCACTCGGCAGGGGACCTGAGCACGACCGGCCCGCCCAGCGCGGCGGCGGTGGCCTCGAGCTCGGGCGCGGCAGCGGCCGCAGCCGCCTGGGCAGCGGCCGCAGCCGCACCGGCCTGCGCCTCCTCCGCCGCGCGCTCCGCTGCCGCTCGTTCCGCCTCGGCTTCCGCCGCTGCCGCCCGTTCGGCCTCCGCCGAGGCCAACCGCTCCGCTTCCGAGGTCCGATCGGGGACGACCGTCGCCGGGGCGGGCGCGGCCGGGCCGGCCGGTGCCGACGACAGCGAGCCGACCGTGGCCGGGACGCCGACTGCGATCACGACCATCGCGGCGACCGTCGACAGGGCGCCGGCCCGGGTGCGGCGGCGCTGCCGGTGCCGGGCGACGACGTCGTCGGGCGACACGTGCCCGCCGGCCGCGATGCTGTCGGCGAGCGCGGTCAGCCGCGCGGGCAGGAACTGCTCGACGTCGTTCACGACGACCTCCCGGTCAGCTGCTCGTAGGGGTCCCCGGGTGCGAGCAGCGCCCGGAGCGCGGCGAGCCCGCGGGTGACGTGGTTGTTGACCGTGCTGGTCGAGCACCGCATCAACCGGGCGGTCTCGGCCTCGCTGAGGTCGTCGAAGTACCGGAGGACGACGGCGGTGCGCGCGCGTGGCGAGAGCTGCAGGAGCGCGGCCCGCAGCTCGTCGGCCGCGGCGTGCGCCGCCTGCAGGTCGGTGCCGTCCCCCCGGTCGGGGACCGATTCGATGACCTGCTCGGTGTTGGTGAGCAGCCGGAGCCAGCTCAAGTGGCTGTTGACCAGCATCCGGCGCACGTAGGCCAGCGGGTTGTCGGCCCGCTTCACCTTCGGCCAGGAGGCGAAGGCGCGGGCGAGCGCCGTCTGCACCAGGTCCTCGCCCCGGGCGCGGTCCCCGGTCAGCAGGCAGGCCGTGCGCAGCAGCCCGGGCCCGTGGACGCGGACGAAGTCCGTGAACCCGTCGTCCCTCGGTCGTCCCACGCGCCCACCCTCCGCCGATGCCTCCACCCGGAAGACGTATCGGCCCGGCAGCCGGACCCCAGCGCGGAAGATCTCGGTTCGGTAACGGCCCCGATCAGGCGGTGAGGACGACGGGCAGCGTCTCCAGGCCGCGGATGACGAACTCGGGACGGCGCACCGGCTCACCGCCGAGCTCGAGCACCGACGTCCGGTCCAGCAGTGCGCCGAAGGTGGCCTGCAGCTCGACCCGGGCCAGTGGCGCCCCGATGCAGAAGTGGATGCCCGCGCCGAACGCGATGTGCGGGTTGTCGCTACGGCGGACGTCGAGGGTCTCGGGGTCGGCGAAGACAGCGGGGTCGTGGTTCGCCGCGCCGAGGAGGGCGGCGATCTTCTGCCCCTCGGCCACGGTCACGCCGCCGATCTCCACGTCCGCGGTGGCGGTGCGCTCGAACAGCTGCAGCGGCGGGTCGAAGCGCATGAGCTCCTCCAGCGCCGCGGGGCGCAGACCCGGCTCCGCGCGGAGGGCGGCCAGCTGGTCGGGGTGGCGCAGGAGCGCCAGCATGCCGTTGCCGGTGACGTTCACCGTGGCCTCGTGGCCGGCGTTGAGCAGCAGGATGCAGGTGGTGACCAGCTCGTCCTCGGTCAGCCGGTCGCCGTCGGCGTCCCGGACGGACACCAGGTGGGAGAGCAGGTCCTCGCCGGGGGCGGTACGGCGCTCGGCGGCCAGCTGCCGCAGGTAGGTGACGAAGTCGTCCGCCGCGCGCTCGGCCGCCTCCTCGACGGCTGCCGTGCGCCCGTACTCGTACATCTTCACGATCGCGTTCGACCACGGCCGCAGCAGCGGGCGGTCGGCCTCGGGCACGCCCAGCAGCTCGGCGATCACCGCGACCGGCAGCTGCTCGGCCATGCCGGTGAGCAGGTCGACCGGCGTCGACCCGGCCGAGCGCTCGACCAGCTCGTCGGCCAGCCGGCCGGCCAGCTCCTCCACCCACGGGCGCAGCCGCTCCACGTGCCCGCGGGCGAACGCGCTGGTGATCAGCCGCCGCAGCCGGATGTGGTCCGGCGGCTCCATCTCCAGGATGGCGTTGCGGTGGATGAGGTTGAAGCTCTCGAACCGGTCGGCCGGCTCCTTGTCCGCCCAGATGCGGCCCAGCCGGCGGTCGCGCAGCACGGCGTTGGACTCCGCGTGGGTGAACGCCAACCAGAGTCCCAGCCCCTCGTGCCACTGCACCGGCGCCTGCGCCCGGGCCCGCGCGAACGCCGGGTACGGGTCGGCGACGAACGAGGGGGCGGTGAGGTCGAGCGCGTCGACGGCCGGGGACACGCCGGGAAGCCTAGGAGCCCGCCCGCGGCGTCCGGCAGCCGCGGGCCCGCCGACGAGTGAGACGAACTCGGCTTCGTGGCCGCGTCCCCCGGCGCCCGCGGCCTCGGGGCGGGGTCCCGCACCCCGCCACATACGCTGACCCGCATGGCTTCCCGCAAGCGCTCGTCCGCCCCCGCTGCCGCGCCGGAGGGCGTGAACCCGAAGGCGCCCTGCCCCTGCGGGTCGGGCCGCCGCTACAAGCACTGCCACGGCTCCGGGTACGCCCCGCCGGTCGTCCGGCCGTTCGAGGGCCTGCCCGGCGAGGCCGACTGGGTGGCGCTGCGCGAGCTCGTCCCGGCGGCGACGGCGACGCTGCGCTCGGCCGACGGGCGCGAGCTCACCCTGGCCAGCGTGCTGCCCGGCGGCGCCCCCGCTCTGGTGCGCGCCAACGGCCAGATCCTCGTCGGCGCCCAGCTGGCGACGTCGTCGGACGACGTCAGCCGCGACCTCGGCACCGCCGTCGCCGCCGCGCTGGAGGCCCCCGCGGGCGCGCCGGTGGACCCGGGCCCCATCGGTGGCACCGGCTCGGCCGGCCCACGGCTGCAGGAGGTGCTCGACCTCACCGCGCCGCTCGAGGTGACCGTGCACGACACCTTCGACTTCTGGCTGGAGGGCACCGACCCCAGCCCCGCCGCGCGCGCCGGCCTGACCCAGGCCAACGAGGCGATCCTGCCCACCGTCCGGCTGGAAGGGCTGGAGGCCGCCTACTGGGTGCGCCCGGGCAGCGAGCGGGCGCACCTGCGGTGGGTGCGGCCGGAGAAGGAGGAGCAGCTGCTCGACGCGCTGGCCCGTCTGTCGGCGGCCGAGCAGATCCTCCTCGGTGAGGGCACCCGCTACGCCGGCGCCTTCCGCGCCCACGGTCTCGTCGTCCCGGTGTGGGACCTGCCGGCCGACACCCCGGCCGAGGACTGGGTCGCACCGGCGACCGAGTTCCAGAGCCGGCTCGAGGCGGCCCTGGCCGAGACGGCCCCGCTGACCGCCGACGAGCGGCGCGCCCGCGCCGGGCTGCTCTCCCGCCAGATCACCCTGCGGTAGCCGGCTGCGGGGCGCACGAACGGGTGACGCCCCGCAACCGACGCACCCGGGAGCGGCCCGCCCGGTGACCGCCCGTACCGGCCGCCCGGCGGGGAGAACGCGCTGGCGGCCGGGCGTGCGCCTGCCCGGACGGCGCTGCCCGGTGTCCGGCGGATGGACGTGTCGTTACGCGACCGTGACGCAAACCGCACTTGACGGCGGCTCGTGTTAGCGCTCACATAGACGGGTCCGCAGACGCGGGCCTGAGCGCCGACGCGACGGCGGCAGAAGCTTCAACGAGGAGGCCCATGTGAGCAAGAAGCTCGGCCTGACCGCACTGGGCGCCACCCTGGCGCTCGGTCTGGCGGCGTGCGGCGGCGAGGGCGCCGGCAGCACCAACGACACGGCCAACGCCAACCCGGAGGACCTGTCGATCGGCGTCTCGATGCCGACGCAGACCTCCGAGCGCTGGATCGCCGACGGCGAGAACGTCGAGGAGCAGCTGACCGAGGCCGGGTACGACGTCGAGCTGCGGTACGCCAACGACGACATCCCGACCCAGGCGCAGCAGATCGACACGATGATCACCCAGGGCGTCGACGCCCTGATCGTCGCCGCCATCGACGGCACCGCGCTGACCAGCCAGCTCGCCAACGCCGCCGCCGAGGGCATCCCGGTCATCTCCTACGACCGGCTCATCCGCGACACCGAGAACGTCGACTTCTACGTCAGCTTCGACAACTTCAAGGTCGGCGTCGCCCAGGGCGAGTCCCTGCTCAAGGGCCTCGGCGTCCTGGACGAGAACGGCGAGCGCACCGACGCCGCCGGTCCGTTCAACGTCGAGCTGTTCGCCGGCTCGCTGGACGACAACAACGCGCACTTCTTCTGGGACGGCGCCATGTCGGTGCTGCAGCCGCTGATCGACGACGGCACGCTGGTCGTCCCGTCCGGGCAGACCGACATCGGGCAGGCCGCGATCCTGCGCTGGGCGCAGGAGGGCGCGCAGCGGCGCATGGAGGACCTGCTGACCTCCACGTACAACAGCGGCACCGTCCTCAACGGCGTCCTCTCGCCCTACGACGGCCTGTCCCGCGGCATCATCACCGCCCTGGAGAACGCCGGCTACGGCCCGACGATCACCGCCCCGGAGCGGCCGATGCCGATCATCACCGGTCAGGACGCCGAGATCGCCTCCGTCAAGCTGATCGACGACGAGATCCAGTACTCGACGATCTTCAAGGACACCCGGCTGCTGGCCGAGCAGGCCGTCGCGGCCGCCCAGGCCTACCTGGAGGGCGAGGAGCCCGAGGCCAACGACACCGAGAGCTACCACAACGGCGTGAAGGTCGTGCCGTCGTACCTGCTCCCGGTGGAGACGGTGACCAAGGAGAACATCGAGCAGGTCCTGATCGACTCCGGTTACTACACCGCCGACGAGGTCGCCGCCGGTCAGACCAGCTGACCCGCGCTCCTCGGCAGCACCCCGCACGACCGGTCGGGCTCGGCGCCGCGTTCTCGCCGCCGGGCCCGACCGGGCACCATCCAGCAGTTCCGTGCACCGCCCAGCACCGTGACCCACTCAGCACCGAGGACGACGGAGTCCCATGGACAACATCCTGGAGATGCGCTCCATCACCAAGACCTTTCCCGGGGTCAAGGCGCTGGAGGACGTGAACCTCGCGGTTCGCGCCGGCGAGATCCACGCGATCTGCGGGGAGAACGGAGCCGGCAAGTCCACCCTGATGAAGGTGCTCTCTGGCGTGTACCCGGCGGGCAGCTACGACGGCGAGATCGTCTTCGACGGTCAGCCGGTCGCCTTCAGCGGCATCCGGGACAGCGAGCAGGTGGGGATCGTGATCATCCACCAGGAGCTGGCGCTGGTCCCCTACCTCTCGATCGCCGAGAACATCTTCCTCGGCAACGAGCGCCGCGGCCGCGGCGGCCTGATCGACTGGAACCGCGCGCACGCCGAGGCCGAGGCGCTGCTGCGGTCGGTGGGCCTGCGGGAGAACCCCGAGACGCCGGTCGGCCAGCTCGGCGTCGGCAAGCAGCAGCTGGTCGAGATCGCGAAGGCGCTGTCGAAGAACGTGCGGCTGCTCATCCTCGACGAGCCCACCGCCGCCCTCAACGACACCGACTCCGCGCACCTCCTGGGGCTGCTCCGCGACCTCAAGGGGCGCGGCATCACCTGCATCATGATCTCGCACAAGCTCGGTGAGATCACCGCGATCGCCGACAACGTCACGGTCATCCGCGACGGCAAGACGGTGGAGACGCTCAACCTGCACGCCGGCGAGGTCACCCAGGACCGGATCATCCGCGGGATGGTCGGCCGCGATCTGGAGAGCTACTACCCCGAGCGCGAGTCGCACCCCGGGGAGGAGGTGCTCCGGGTCGAGGACTGGACCGTGTGGCACCCCACCCAGGACCGCAAGGTCGTCGACGGCGCCGGCTTCGACGTGCGCGCCGGCGAGGTGGTCGGCATCGCCGGGCTGATGGGCGCCGGGCGCACCGAGCTGGCGATGAGCATCTTCGGCCGCTCCTGGGGCCGCAACATCTCCGGCCGGCTGTACATGCACGGCAAGGAGATCCAGGCCCGCAACGTCCCGGAGGCGATCGACCACGGCATCGCCTACGCCACCGAGGACCGCAAGCACTACGGCCTCAACCTGATCGAGGACATCCGGCGCAACGTCTCCGCCGCCGCCCTCGGCAAGCTCTCCCGCCGGGGCTGGGTGAACGCCAACGAGGAGACCAAGGTCGCCGAGGCCAGCCGGCGCAGCATGAACATCAAGGCGCCGACGGTCTCCGCCGTCGTGGGCAAGCTCTCGGGCGGCAACCAGCAGAAGGTCGTGCTGTCCAAGTGGCTGTACACCGACCCCGAGGTGCTCATCCTCGACGAGCCGACGCGCGGCATCGACGTCGGCGCGAAGTACGAGATCTACACGATCATCAACCGTCTGGTGGCCGACGGGAAGGCCGTCGTCGTCATCTCGTCGGAGCTGCCCGAGCTGCTCGGCATCTGCGACCGCATCTACACCCTCTCCGCCGGCCGGATCACCGGTCAGCTGCCGGTGCGCGAGGCGACCCAGGAGAACCTGATGGAGCTCATGACCCAGGACAAGGAGGTCGCGGCGTGACCAAGACCGTGCCGCAGACCGAGGAGATCACGCCGGCGCCGGGCGCCGCGCAGCAGGCGAAGGAGGACGCGCGGGGCGGCGGGCTGCTGGGCCTGGTCACCGCGAACCTGCGCACCAGCGGCATCTACATCGCCTTCGTGGCGATCGTGGCCCTGTTCGCGGTCCTCACCGGCGGGGACTCGCTGAGCCCCGGAAACCTGTCCAACATGGTCCTCCAGTACTCCTACATCCTGGTGCTGGCCATCGGCATGGTGATCGTGATCATCGCCGGGCACATCGACCTCTCGGTCGGTTCCGTGGTCGCGCTCACCGGTGCGGTCTCGGCCGTGCTGGTGATCCAGCAGGGCTTCCCGTACTGGGTCGGCATCGTGGCCGCGCTCGCCGTCGGCATCGCCGTCGGCGCCTGGCACGGCCTCTGGGTCGCCTACGTCGGCATCCCGGCGTTCATCGTCACCCTCGCCGGCATGCTGCTGTTCCGCGGCCTCACCCTGCAGGTCCTGGACAACGTCTCGCTCTCGCCCTTCCCCCGCGAGTACGGGCAGATCGCCACCGGCTTCCTCAACGGCCTGCTGGGCGGCTACGGCTACGACGCGTTCACGCTGGTGATCGGTGCGGTCGCGGTGGCCGGCTACGCGGTCAGCGGCTGGCGGGCCCGGTCGGCGCGCATCCGCTACGACCAGCCGGTCGAGAGCCTCGGCCTGTTCGTCCTCAAGGTGGTCGCCGTCGGCGCCGTCGTGATGGCGTTCGCCTGGCAGCTCGCGAACTCCCGCGGCCTGCCGATCGTGCTGATCATCCTCGCCGTCCTGGTGCTGGTCTACGGCCTGGTCACCACGCGCACGGTGTTCGGGCGCCAGGTCTACGCGATCGGCGGGAACCTCCCGGCGGCCATGCTCTCCGGGGTGAAGGTCAAGAAGGTCAACTTCTGGATCTTCGTCAACATGGGCTTCCTCGCCGCGATCGCCGGGATCATCTACTCCTCGCGCATGAACGGTGCCCAGCCCGCCGCCGGCCAGATGTTCGAGCTCGACGCCATCGCGGCGGCCTTCATCGGCGGCGCGGCGGTGACCGGTGGCGTGGGCACCGTGGTCGGTGCCATGGTCGGCGGGCTGATCATGGCGGTGATGACCAACGGCATGCAGCTCATGGGCGTCGAGCAGCAGGTGCAGATGGTCGTCAAGGGTCTGGTGCTCCTGCTCGCCGTCGCCTTCGACGTCTACAACAAGCGGCGCGCCGGCGCCTCGCGCTGACCGGCGGCGGCGCCTGCGGAGGACCGTGCCGGGCAACGAGGGAGGAGCGGGCGTGACAGCCGAGGTCGTGGGGTCCCGCCCCCCGGGGCTGGCCGCCGTGGCCGCGCGGGCGGGGGTGTCGCACCAGACGGTCTCCCGGGTCATCAACGGGCACCCGAGCGTCGCGCCCCTCACCCGCGAGCGGGTCCAGCGGGCGATCGCCGAGCTCGGGTACCGCCCGAACCGGGCGGCCCGGGCGCTGGTCACCGGCACCACCCGCACGATCGGCCTGGTCACGGTCAACATCGCCCAGTACGGCCCGGCGCAGATGATGATCGGCCTGGAGCGGGCCGCCCGGGCGGCCGGGTACGCGCTGTCGGTGGCGATCCTCGACGAGGCCACCGCCGACGCCATGCGGGAGTCGGTCGACAACCTGGTGGCCCAGGGTGTCGACGCGGTCGTGGCGTTGTCCACGTACGACGACGCCGCCGACGCGGTGAGCCGGCTCGAGCCGCCGGTCCCCCTGGTCGCCGTCCAGGTGGGCGGGGCGGACGGGCGGCCGGCCGTCGCGATCGACCAGGAGGCCGGGGCGCGGGCGGCGGTGCGGCACCTGCTGGACCTCGGGCACGCGACGGTGCACCACCTGCCCGGCCCGGCGGACTCCCAGGAGTCCCGCGGCCGCGCCGACGGGTGGCGCGCGGAGCTCGCGGCCGCCGGTGCATGGCTGCCCGAGGAGCTGCCGCGCGGCGACTGGACGCCCGCCTCCGGGTACGCCGCCGGCGAGGAGCTCGTGGCCCGGCGGCGCGCGGGGGAGCAGATCACCGCCGTCTTCGCGGCCAACGACCAGATGAGCCTGGGTCTGCTGGCGGCGCTGCACGACGCCCGGCTCACCGTGCCGGGCGACGTGAGCGTCGTGGGCTTCGACGACCTGCCCGAGGCCCCGTACTTCGTGCCGCCGCTGACCACGATCCGGCAGGACTTCGCCGAGCTCGGCCGACGGGGCGTGGACCTGGTGCTCGGCCGCATCCGGGGCGAGTCCCCGCATCCCGACCCTGTTCCGCCGAGCCTGGTGGTGCGGGCCAGTGCGGGCTCCCCGCCCGCCGTGAGAGGCTGATGTGAACGCTCACAAATCACCCGGAGGAGACCCGATGGGGCAGCAGGCGGACGCCGTGACGGCCGGCGCCGGTGCCGGCACGGACCCCGGCGAGGCGATCACCGCGGGCCGCACGGCGCTGGGCATCGAGCTCGGGTCGACGCGGATCAAGGCGGTGCTGATCGGCCCGGACCACGCTCCGCTCGCCGTCGGCAGCTCCGACTGGGAGAACCAGCTGGTCGACGGCGTGTGGACGTACTCGCTGGACGCCGTCTGGTCGGGCGTGCAGCAGAGCGTCGCGGCCCTGGCCGAGGACGTGCGGCGCCGCCACGGGGTCGAGCTGACCGGAGCCGGTGCGCTCGGGGTGTCGGCGATGATGCACGGCTACCTGGCCTTCGACGCCCGGGGTGAGCTGCTCGCGCCGTTCCGCACCTGGCGCAACACCAACACGGGGCGGGCCACCGAGCGGCTCAGCGCGGAGTTCGGCGTCAACATCCCGCACCGGTGGAGCGTCGCGCACCTCTACCAAGCGATCTTGGACGGCGAGGAGCACCTCGCCCGGCTCGACCACCTGACCACCCTCGCCGGCTACGTGCACTGGCAGCTCACCGGGGAGCGGGTGCTCGGCGTGGGGGACGCCAGCGGCATGTTCCCCATCGACGCCACCACCGGCGGCTACGACGCCGCGATGCTGGCCCGGTTCGACCAGCTGGCCGCCGAGGCCGGGGTGGAAGTCACCCTCGCCGAGCTGCTGCCGGCCATCGCCGTCGCCGGGCAGCCGGCCGGCACGCTCACCGCGGCGGGCGCGCGGCTCCTCGACCCGGCCGGGCGGCTGCGCCCCGGCATCCCGCTCTGCCCCCCGGAGGGCGACGCGGGCACCGGCATGGTCGCCACGAACTCGGTCGCGCCGCGCACCGGCAACGTCTCCGCCGGGACGTCGATCTTCGCCATGGTGGTGCTCGAGCGGGAGCTCGCCGCGGTGCACCGCGAGCTGGACCTGGTCACCACACCGGCCGGCGACCCGGTGGCGATGGTGCACTGCAACAACGGCGCCAGCGAGCTGGACGCGTGGGCCGGGCTGTTCACCGAGTTCGCCCGGGCGCTGGGTTCCGACGCCGAGCCGGGGAAGGTCTTCGAGACCCTCTTCACCGCCGCGCTGGACGGGCAGAGCGACTGCGGCGGGATGCTCGCCTACAACTACCTCTCCGGGGAGCCGATCACCGGTCTGGAGGAGGGGCGGCCGCTCTTCCTGCGGTCGCCGGACAGCAGGCTGGACCTGGGCACCTTCATGCGCACCCACCTGTTCTCCTCCCTGGCCACGCTCCGGATCGGCATGGACGTCCTGCAGAAGGCCGAGGGCGTGCGGCTGGACCGGATGTTCGCCCACGGCGGCATGTTCAAGACCGAGGGCGTCGCCCAGCGCTTCCTGGCCGCCGCGATCGACACCCCCGTCTCCGTCGGCGACGTCGCCGGTGAGGGGGGTGCCTGGGGCATGGCCGTCCTCGCCGCCTTCGCGACCGGTCGCTCCCCGGAGCAGGGCCTGGCCGACTACCTGGACACCGCGGTCTTCGCCGGCACGAACCTGCAGACCGCCGAGCCCGACCCGGTCGACGTCGCGGGCTTCGACGCGTTCATGGAGCGGTACTTGGCCGGCCTGCCGGTAGAGCAGGCCGCCGTCGACCACGTGGGAGTCGGCCGCGGACGGGCCGCCGACGCCCCGACGACCTCCCCCGTCCCGAAGGAGGAGCACCTGGCATGAGCAGCCCGACCCTGACCGAGCGCGGCACCCACCGGGAACTGCGCGAGCACGTCGCCGCGCTGCACGGCGAGCTGACCCGGTACGAGCTGGTCACCTGGACCGCCGGGAACGTCTCGGCCCGCGTGCCCGGCGAGGACCTGTTCGTCATCAAGGGCAGCGGCGTCTCCTACGACGAGCTGACCTGGGAGGGCATCACCGTCTGCGACCTGGACGGCGCCGTCGTCGACGGGGTGAAGGCGCCCTCGTCGGACACCGCCGCCCACGCCTACGTCTACCGGCACATGCCGGAGGTCGGGGGCCAGGTGCACACGCACAGCCCGTACGCCGCGGCCTGGGCCGCGCGCGGCGAGGAGATCCCGTGCGTGCTGACGGCGATGGCCGACGAGTTCGGCGGCCCGATCCCGGTGGGCCCCTTCGCGCTGATCGGGGACGACTCGATCGGTCAGGGCGTCGTCGCCACGCTGTCGGGGTCGCGCTCACCCGCCGTCCTGATGCAGAACCACGGCGTCTTCACCATCGGCCGGGACGCCCGGGCCGCCGTCAAGGCGGCCGTCATGACCGAGGACGTCGCCCGCACCGTGCACCTGTCCCGGCAGCTGGGCGAGCCGATCCCCATCGCGCAGTCGGACATCGACTCGCTCTACGCGCGCTACCAGAACGTCTACGGACAGCGCTGAGGAAGGACGACTTCGTGGCACAGGACCCCTACGCCGGGGCGCAGGTGTGGTTCCTCACGGGCAGCCAGGGGCTGTACGGGGAGGAGACGCTGCAGCAGGTGGCCGACCAGTCCCGCCGGGTGGCGGTCGCGCTCGACGCGGCCGCCGAGATTCCCGCCGAGGTGGTGTGGAAGCCGGTGCTCACCGACGCCGGCGCCATCCGCCGGGCGATGGGCGAGGCCAACGAGGACCCGTCCTGCATCGGGGTGATCACCTGGATGCACACCTTCTCGCCGGCCAAGATGTGGATCGCCGGGATCGACGCCCTGCGCAAGCCGCTGCTGCACCTGCACACCCAGGCCGACGCCGCCCTCCCGTGGGCGACGATCGACATGGACTTCATGAACCTCAACCAGGCCGCCCACGGCGACCGCGAGTACGGGTTCGTCCTCACCCGGTTGCGCCAGCCGCGCACCACCGTCGCCGGCCACGTGGACAACCCCGCGGTGCGGGCACGGGTCGGTTCCTGGGTGCGCGCGGCCGCCGGGGCCGCGGCCGCCCGGAACCTCAAGCTGGCCCGCTTCGGCGACAACATGCGCGACGTCGCCGTGACCGAGGGCGACAAGGTCGAGGCGCAGCTCCGCTTCGGCATGTCGGTGAACACCTGGGGGGTCAACGACCTGGTCGCCGTGGTCGACCAGGTGGCCGACGCCGACGTCGACGCGCTGGTGCAGGAGTACGGCGACCTCTACGAGCTGGCCGCCGACGTCCGGCCGGGCGGGGAGCGGCACGACTCGGTCCGCTACCAGGCGCGGATCGAGCTGGCGCTCCGGCAGTTCCTCACCGAGGGCGGGTTCGGGGCCTTCACCACCAACTTCGAGGACCTCGGCGGACTGCGCCAGCTGCCCGGGCTGGCCGTGCAGCGACTCATGGCCGACGGCTTCGGCTTCGGCGGGGAGGGCGACTGGAAGACCTCCGCCCTGCTGCGGGTGCTCAAGGTGGCCGCGGCCGGCCTGCCGGGTGGCACGTCGTTCATGGAGGACTACACCTACGACCTGGCCTCCGACCGGCCGAAGATCCTCGGCGCGCACATGCTCGAGGTCTGCCCGACGATCTCCGGCGAGCGGCCCCGGCTCGAGGTGCACCCGCTCTCGATCGGCGGCCGGGAGGACCCGGCCCGCCTGGTCTTCACCGCCGCTCCCGGCGAGGGGGTCGTCATCGGCTGGGCCGACCTCGGCGACCGGTTCCGCTGGGTGGCCAACGAGGTCGACGTCGTCCCGCCGTCCGAGCCGCTGCCGAACCTGCCCGTGGCGCGGGCGGTCTGGGAGCCGCGGCCGGACTTCGCGACCTCCACCGAGGGCTGGCTGACCGCCGGCGGCCCGCACCACACGGTGCTGTCCACCGCGCTGGACGCCGACGTGCTCACCGACCTCGCCGAGGTGTTCGGCGTGGAGCTCGTGGTCATCGACGGCGACACCACCCGCCGGTCGCTGGCCAAGGAGTTGCGCTGGAGCGCCGCGTACCACCGGCTGGCCGCCGGGATCTGACCGGCGGGGCCCTCCGCGCGCAGTCGGGCCCTGCCCACCCTGGTGGGCAGGGCCCGACCGTCCTGAGGACGGTGCGCTCAGAGGCCGCGGATCAGGTGCCGGAAGAACTCGACGCCCCGCTCCAGCGTCTCGACCCGGATCCGCTCGTCCGCGGCGTGCAGCGCCCCGAGCTCCTCGCGGCTGAGGTCGAAGGGCATGAACCGGTACACGCTGTCGCTGATGGCGTGGAAGTGCCGGGCGTCGCTGGCCTGCACCATCACGTAGGGCGCCACGGTCGCGTCGGGGTAGACGGCCAGCGCCGAGCCCCGGATGGCGGCGAAGGCGTCGTTGTCGGCCCGGGAGATCGTCGTCGGGTCGCTGCCCGAGACCACCCGCACCTCCACGGCCGGGTCGCCGATCACCCGGCGCAGCCGGTCGACCGTCGATTGCACCGTCTCACCCAGGGCGATCCGGATGTTCAGGTGCGCCGTCGCCCGGGTGGCCAGGACGTTCGCCGCCCGGCTGCCCTCCAGCTGGGTGACCGCCACGGTGGTGCGCACCATGGCGTTGGCCTCGCGGCCGGCGCGGGACAGGACGGCGGCCAGGACCGGCCGCAGCCGGCGGGCCCGGCCCAGGACGGCGCGCACCGGTGCGGGCGCCTTCGGCCGCACGGCCTCGATCATGCCGAGGACGACGTCGTTGAGGCGGGCCGGGAACGGGTGCTCCTCCAGGGCGACGATCGCTCGCGCGAGCCGGGCCGGCGCGCCGTTACGGGTAGGGGAGGAGGCGTGCCCGCCGGGGTCGCTGGTGGCCAGCTCCACGTCCAGCAGGCCCTTCTCGGCGAGCCCGACGACGCCGATCTGCCCGGGCACCCCGGGGAACATGCCGCTCACCACGGCGCCGCCCTCGTCGAGCACGGCCCACGGCCGGATCCCCCGCGCGCGCAGCGAGTCCACTGCCAGCTGGGCACCGACCCCGGCGACCTCCTCGTCGTTGCCGAAGGAGAGGTGGACGTCGCGGCGCGGGGTGAAGCCGGCCGCCGCCAGCGACTCGACCGCCTCGATGATCGCGACCAGCGAGCCCTTGTCGTCGATGGCGCCGCGGCCGTGCACGACGCCGTCCTCGATCGAGCCGGAGAACGGGTCGCGGCTCCACTCCTGGCCGTCGACGGGGACGACGTCGTAGTGGGCCATGAGGACCAGCGGCGGCTCGTCGGTCGTGCCGCGCCACCGGTACAGCAGGGCGCCGTCGCCCAGCACCTCGCGCTCCAGCACCTCGTGCGTGGCCGGGTAGAGCTCGGCCAGCCGGTCGCGGAACCGGGCGAACACCGCCTGGTCGACCCGCTCGCGGTCGCGGGAGGAGACGGTGGGGATGCGGATCAGCTCCGCGAGCCGTTCGGCCGCTCCGGTCGTCACGCCCGGCTCCTCTCGTCCGCCGTGGGCAGGGGCTGGTCGGTCACCGGTCCGTCGGAGAAGGCCAGCCGCGGCACGAACACCAGCGCCACCGCGGCCAGCAGCGCCGTCGTCCCGCAGACCACCCAGACCGTGATGTAACCCGACAGCGAGCCGGCGGTGCCCGCCGACCCGTCGGGCAGCAGCGGCACGTTCGAGGCCAGCGCGATGGCGAAGGCGGCGGAGGCGAACGACCCGCCGAGCACCTTCGTGGTGTTGGTCAGCCCGGTGGCGACGGCCGTCCGGCCCACCGGCGCCGCTGCGGCGGCCGCCGCCGGGAGCGCGGCGACCAGCGCGCCGGAGCCGAGGCCGGCGATCGCGATGCAGGCCAGCATCTGCGCCAGCGTGTCGTGGAAGGGCACCAGCAGCAGGTAGCCGACGCCGGTCAGGGTCGCCGCGCCGATCAGCGTGCGACGGGGCGTGGTCAGCCGGCTGACCCGGGAGAACTGGCTGGCGCCGACCAGCATGGAGACGACGTAGGCACCGATGACGATGGACACCTCGCTGGTGGAGAGCCCGAGGCCGTAGCCGTAGACCTCCGGGTCGGTGCGCGCGAACGTGGAGAGCGGGCCCTGGGCGCCGAGCACGCTGATGCCGAAGAGGCCGGCGGTCAGCTGGACCGGCCACATCGAGGAGCTGCGCAGGACCCGGAAGTCGACCAGCGGGTCGTCCTGGCGCAGCTCGTACAGCACGAACGGGACGAGCAGCACGAGGCCGAGCGCGGTGACCGCCCACGGCCACAGCGCATCCTCGTTGAGGCGGACGAAGCTCAGCCCGCCGGTGATGACCAGCAGCACCAGGCTCAGCAGGGCCGCGCCCGTCGCGTCGACGCTGCCGCCGGTGCGGTCCTCGCTCTCCGGCACGCGGAAGGCCACGATCGCGCAGACGCCGACGACCAGGACCAGCGGGGCCAGGAGCACCAGCCAGAAGGTGCCGGCCAGGCTCTGCCCGATCTGCCCGCCGCCGAGCGCGCCGACGATGGCGCCCGCCTGCAGCGCGGCCACGATCAACCCGGTCGCGCGGCGGGTCTGGCTCGCGGCCCCCGGTGTCCGGCGCGACCGGTCCCAGATCAGCGCCACCTGCAGCGGCAGCCAGACCACGTACATGCCCTGCAGCGCCCAGGCGGCCAGGAACAGCGGGAAGCTCTGGGCGAAGGCGAGCACGACCGTGGACAGCGCGACGACCACGGCGGACCACAGCAGCACCCGGCGGTGGCCGTACAGGTCGCCGAGCTTGGCGAGCACCGGCACGGCGATGGCCGAGAGCATCAGCTGGGCGGCCTCGAGCCAGTTGACGTCGGCGTCGTTGACGCCGAGGTAACGCGCGATGTCGGTGAGCAGCGGGACGTAGTAGCCCTGCAGCACGCCGCTGGTGAACTCGACGAAGACCAGGTAGCCGACGAGCCCTCCGCCGATCCCCGCGATCCGGCCGGTCCGCCGTGCCGTCTCCGTGCGTGCCACCAGGCATCCCTTCGCCGAGCGCCGGGCCCGGCGCGGGAAGTTGGCAGCGTAGTGGTCGCGATCACGCCGGTGGGGGCTCCGGTGCGGAGAGTCCCCCGGTCGGAGCGCCGCGCCGCCGTCCCCGGTGTCGTGCGCCCGGTGTCGTGCGCCCGGTGTCGTGCGCCCGGCGTCAGAGCGGGGCGCGGGAGACGGGGCAGGACATGCAGCGCGGGCCGCCCCGGCCGCTGCCGAGCTCCGAGCCGGCGATCCGCACCACCTCGATGCCGGCGGCCTCGAGTGCGGCGTTGGTGACGGTGTTGCGCTCGTAGGCGACCGTCAGGCGCGGGGCCAGGGCCAGGGTGTTGTTGCCGTCGTCCCACTGCTCGCGCTCGGCGGTGACCGGGTCCAGCCCGGTGTCGATCACCCGCAGCTTGTCGATGCCCATCGCGGTCGCGGCCGCGGTGAGGAACGGCTGGGGGCCGGTGACGGCGAGGTCGGTGGTGTCGGCGTCGTCGGCGATCCCGTACGGAGCCTTCACGGTCCAGGCGACCAGCGAGTCGGCGACCGCGGGATACATGACCATCGCGTCGACGTCGACCATCGTGGCGATGGTGTCCAGGTGCATGGTCGCCCGCTCCTGGGCGATCGGGACGACGAGCACCGTGTGCGCCAGGCCGCGGGCGAACAGCCGCCGCGCCAGCCGCTCCGCGCCGCCCGGTGTCGTCCGCTCGCCCACCCCGACGGCGACGACGCCCTCGGCCAGCAGCAGCACGTCACCGCCCTCCAGGTGCTCCAGGCCGGGCCCGTACAGCTGCTCGGACCCGGCGAAGCGCGGGTGGTGGGTGTAGATGGCTTCGGTGATCGTGCTCTCCCGGTGCCGCGCCGGCATCGCCAGCGAGGTCACCGCCACCTCGTCGCCGATCCACACCGAGGAGTCCCGGGTGAACAGCAGGTTGGGCAGCGGGGGGACGACGAAGTCCGAGCGGTCCATGAGCTGGTAGGCCAGCCCGTGGCCGCGCAGCTCGTCGTGCGCCAGGCCCGCGATCAGCGCCGTCGCCAGGTCCTCGGGGGAGAGCCAGGCCAGGTGCCGGGTGGCGTCGCGCTGCAGGGTCGCGCCCAGCCGCGGATCGTCGACGGCGGCGCCGATGAGCTCGGCCCGGGCGGCCGGGAAGGCGAGGACCTCGGCCAGCAGCGTCGCCAGGTGCAGCACCTCGACGCCGCGGTCGGTGAGCGCCTGGGCGAACGCGTCGTGCTCCTCCTGCGCCCGGGCCACCCACGGGACGCCGTCGAAGAGCAGCTGGTCGTTGTTGCGCGGCGTCAGCCGGCGCAGCTCGGGGCCGGGCCGGTGCAGCATCACCGTGCGCAGCGGGCCGACCTCGCTCGTGGCGCCCGGGGTCGCGGCGGATCCGATCATGGGAGCCAGGCTGGCACACCTGGCTCCGGCGCCGCCCGCTGCGGCCCTCGTTAGGGTGCCGGAGGTGGTGCCGACGACGGCGCCGCGACGCCGAACCGGAGGTACCCGTGGACCTGTTCGACCTGACCGGCAAGGTGGCTGTGGTCACCGGTGGCACCCGCGGCATCGGCCTGATGATGGCCCGGGGGCTGCTGCAGGCGGGGGCGAAGGTCTACCTCAGCTCCCGCAAGGCCGAGGCCGGCGACGCCGCCGTCGCGGAGCTCGCCGAGTTCGGCACCGCCGTCTCGATCCCTGCCGACCTCTCCACGGAGGCGGAGTGCGTGCGGCTGGCCGAGGAGGTGGGCCGTTCCGAGGAGCGGGTGCACATCCTGGTGAACAACGCCGGCGCCACCTGGGGCGAGCCGCTGGAGACCTTCCCCGAGTCGGCGTGGGACAAGCTGCTCGACCTGAACCTCAAGTCGCCGTTCTTCCTCACCCGCGCCTTCCTGCCGAAGCTCGAGGCCGCGGCCGCCGAGGGCGACCCGGCGCGCATCGTGAACGTCGGCAGCATCGACGGCCTGCACGTCAACCCGATGCCGACCTACTCCTACGCCGCGAGCAAGGCCGGGCTGCACCACCTCACCCGGGTGCTCGCCAAGGAGCTCGGGCCCAAGGGCATCACCGTCAACGCCGTGGCGCCGGGGCCGTTCGAGTCGAAGATGATGGCCGCCACGCTGGACGCCTTCGGGGCCGAGATCGCCGCGAAGTCGCCGCTGGGCCGCATCGGGCGTCCCGACGACATGGCGGGCGTCGTCGTCTACCTCTCGTCGCGGGCCGGTTCCTACGTGACCGGTGCGGTCATCCCCGTCGACGGCGGGATCGCCACGACCGCCTGAACCACCGGGCGAGATCTGCACACTGGCCCTCATCAGGCCGCTGATGGGGGTCAGTGTGCAGATCTCGCCCGTTCAGTCGGGGAGCAGGACGCCGGGGTTGCAGATGCCGTGCGGGTCGAGCCGCTGCTTGACCGCCCGCAGCACCTCCACGCCCAGCGGCCCGATCTCGCGCTCCAGCCACGGGCGGTGGTCGGCGCCGACGGCGTGGTGGTGGGTGAGCGTGCCGCCGGCGGCCAGCAGCGCGTCGGTCGCCGCCCGCTTGGCGGTGAGCCACTGCTGGATGGGCAGCGCGTCGTCGCGGTCGGCGATCACGGTCAGGTAGAGCGACGCGCCGGTGGCGTACCCGTGCGAGACGTGCGCCAGCACCAGCGGCCGGTGCCCGCCGCGGGTCAGCGAGCCCTGCAGCGCGCGGCGGGTGGCGTCGTACACGGTGGGCAGCGCCGTCCAGGTGGCCGCCGTCTCCAGGGTCTCCACCAGCAGGCCGCCGTCCATCAGCCGGTCGCGCAGGTACGGCCCCTCGAACCGGTGCCGGCGCCAGGAGTCGCCCACCCGGCGGCCGAGCCGCACGGCGCCGCCGTCGCGCAGCAGCGAGGCGGCGGCCCGCATCCGGGCGCGCACCAGGTCGGGCACCCCCTCCCAGCCCACGACGAGCATGCAGCCCTCGCCGCGCCCCCGGGCCCGCAGGCTGCCGCGCAGCGCCTTCGCCCCGGCGCCGGCGGCCATGAGCAGGTTGGCGCGGGTCTCGTCGGCGTCGGAGAGCCGGACGACGTCGGGCAGCAGGTCGTGCCGGGCGAGCAGCTGGAGCGCGGCGAGCCCCGCCGGCCAGGTGCGGAACGACCAGCCCTCGTAGGCGCTGGCCGACGGCTTGGGGCGCACCCGCAGCGTCAGCTCGGTGATGACGCCGAGGGTGCCCTCCGAGCCCAGCGCGAGGCCGAGCAGGTCGGGGCCGGCGGCCGAGGCGGGCGGGGAGCCGAGCTGGAGCACCCCGGACGGCGTGGCCAGCGTGAGGCCGGCGACCAGGTCGTCGAACCGGCCGACCCCGGTCGAGGACTGCCCGGCCGACCGGGTCGCGGCGTAGCCGCCGAGCGTGGCGAACTCCCAGCTCTGCGGCAGGTGGCCGAAGGTGAGGCCCTGCTGGGCCAGCGCCTGCTCGAGGGCGGGCCCGCGCATGCCCGGGCCCACGGTGACCAGCGAGGAGGGCACGTCCAGCGCCTGCACCGACGACATGCGCGACAGGTCGACGGCGATGGCGGGCCGGTCGTCGGGGTCGACGCCGGCCAGCCCGCCGACGACGCTGGTCCCGCCGCCGAACGGCACCACGACGATGCCGCGCTCGCTGCAGAGCGCGAGCAGCGCGGCGGTCTCCTCGGTGGTCCCGGGCAGCACCACGGCGTCGGGCGCGTCGGAGGCGTCGCCCTCCCGCCGGCGCAGCAGGTCGAGGTAGCTCTTGCCGCCGGCCCGCCGCAGCCGCGACTCCCGGTCGGTGCGCACGTGCTCCTCGCCGAGCAGGCCGGCCAGCGCCGCGCGGTCCTCCTCGGGGAGCCGGCAGGGCGCCAGCCGGATCTGCGCCACCGGCACGGGCGGCGTGGACCGCGGCTCCCAGCCCAGCTCGCGGGTGAGGTGGCGGCGCGCGGCCTTGGTCAGGGCGCCGTCGGGGCTCTCGTCGCCCTGGGGGGCGGGGCGCGGGCCCCAGCCCTGGATCGTCAGTTCCGGCTGCTCGGGCACGGCTACAGTCTGCCGGTGCCGCAGCGCTGGACAGCCAGGTGATCGGCTCCCTGTCACCCGCTCGGCGGGCCCGGGACCTCGCGAAGGTGGCCGGCGCGACCGTCGACGTGGTGGTGGTCGGCGGGGGTGTGACCGGCGCCGGGGTGGCGCTGGACGCCGCGTCGCGCGGCCTCTCGGTGCTGCTGTGCGAGCGCACCGACCTGGCGGCGGGCACCAGCCGGTGGTCGTCGAAGCTCGTGCACGGCGGCCTGCGCTACCTGGCGCACGGGGAGATCGGGCTGGCGCGGGAGAGCGCCCGCGAGCGCGCCGTCCTCATGCGCGCGACGGCGCCGCACCTGGTGCGCCCGCTGCCGTTCCTCGTGCCCGACGCGGCCGGCCGCGACGTCACCGCCCTCGCCGGGCTCGGCGGGCGGCTCGGTGACGCGGTGCGCTTCTCGGTGCCCGGCGGCCGGGGCTCGCTGCCCCCGACCCGGCGCGTGGACGCCGCCGACGTCGGCCGGCTGGTGCCCGGGGTGCGGGCCGGGGGCGGTGGCGTCGTCTTCTGGGACGGGCAGCTGACCGACGACGCGCGCCTCGTCGTCGCCCTGGCCCGGACGGCGGCCGCGCACGGGGCCCGCATCCTCACCGGCGCCACGGTCACCGCCGTCGACGGCGCCGACGTGCACGTCACCACCGACGAGGGGTCGCTGACCGTGCGGGCCGGCGCGGTGGTCAACGCGGCCGGGGTGTGGGCGCAGCGCCTGGCGCCGCGGCTCCGGCTCGTGCCCTCGCGCGGTTCCCACCTGGTGGTGCCGGGCGTGCGGCTGGGCTCGCCGGCGGCGGCGCTGACCGTGCCGCTGCCCGGGTCCCGGTCGCGGTACGTCTTCGCGCTGCCGCAGCCCGACGGGCTGATGTACCTCGGGCTCACCGACGAGCCGGTGGAGGGGCCGGTGCCCGACGACGACGCGGTGCCCTCCGACGCCGAGGTGCGGCTGCTGCTGGACACGGTGAACCAGGTGCTCGCCGAGCCGCTGACGGCTGCGGACCTGGTGGGCGCGTACGTCGGCTACCGGCCGCTGGTGCTGCCGGAATCCGCCGGCACCGGGCCGGGGAGCAGCACCGCCGACCTCTCCCGGAAGCACCTGCTGGTGTGGGACGGACCGGTCCTCTCCGTCGTCGGCGGGAAGCTGACCACCTACCGGGCGATGGCGCAGGAGGCGGTCGACGCCGTGGTCAGCCGCCTGGGGCGGGGCGCGACCCGCTCGGTCACGGCCCGGCTGCCGCTGGTCGGAGCGGCGCCGCGGGTGGCCCTGGACCGGGTGGCCGCCCCGGCCCGGCTGGTGGCCCGGTACGGCACCGAGGCGCCGGCGGTCGAGGCGCTCGGGCCGGCGCTGGTGGTGGCCGGGCGGCCGGAGACGGTGGGGGAGCTGCGCTTCGCCGTCCGCCACGAGGGCGCGCGGACAGTGGCCGACCTGCTCGACCGCCGCACCCGCATGGGTCTGGTGCCGGCCGACCGCGAGCGGGCGGTGCCGGTGGCCCAGCAGGTGCTCGCCGAGGGCTGATCCGGCGGGGACGCGCTCAGGGGGTCCTGCGCGTGGTCCGGGGGTGCTGCGCGACCCGGGGAGCGCGCGGAGCACTCCCGGAGCGGGCGTCGTCTCGTACAATGGGAACGCTGTTTCGCACAGTGGGACCACGGTGCACGATGCGGGCGTGGACACCTACACGCACGGGCACGCCGAGCCGGTGCTGCAGTCCCACCGCTGGCGGACGGCGGAGAACTCGGCGGGCTACCTGCTGCCGGCGCTGCGCCCGGGCCTCGACCTGCTCGACGTCGGCTGCGGCCCGGGGACGATCACGGTCGACCTCGCCGCGCGGGTGGCGCCCGGCCGCGTCCTGGGGCTCGACGTCTCCCCGGACCCGCTCGACGAGGCGCGGGCGTCCGCCGCCCGCGCCGGCGTGGCGGTGACCTTCGCCGTCGGCGACGTCTACTCCCTCGACCTGCCCGACGCCTCGTTCGACGTCGTCCACGCCCACCAGGTGCTCCAGCACCTCACCGACCCGGTGGCCGCGCTGGGGGAGATGGCGCGGGTCTGCCGGCCGGGTGGGCTGATCGCCGTGCGCGACGTCGACTACGCCGCCACCACCTGGTTCCCCGCCGACGACGGGCTGGACCGCTGGCTGGCGCTCTACCAGCAGGTCGCCCGGCACAACGGAGCCGAGCCCGACGCCGGGCGCCGGCTGGTGGGCTGGGCGCACGCCGCCGGGCTGCGGGACCTCACGGCGTCTGCGTCGGCGTGGTGCTTCGCGACCCCGGCCGAGCGGGAGTGGTGGGGCACCTCGTGGGCGGGGCGGGCGACGGCGTCGTCCTTCGCCGAGCAGGCGCTGGCCTACGGGCTGGCGACGCCGGGGGAGCTGCAGCGGATCGCCGACGCGTGGCTGCGCTGGGCCGGCGCGGACGACGGCTGGCTGGGCATGCTGCACGGCGAGCTGCTCATCCGCGTCTGAAGCTCACGCCGGGGCGCGCAGACCGTCCTGCGCGCCGAGCGCCGACAGGCTGCGGCGGACCCCGACGGCGACGGCGCCGAGGGCGAAGAAGCCCTCGTCGTCGGAGACCGTGCTGTTCCGGACGAGGCCGACCAGCCGGTGCAGCGCGTCGACGGCGCGGGCGAGCCGGGCGTCGCGCTCGTCGGGCGCCGTCCCCTCGCCGGCGCGGAGCACGTCGGCGAGCCCGTCCAGGGCCTCGGCGAGCACCCAGCCGGTCCCGGCGTCGGCGTGGTCGATGCCGCGCCGGTGCGGGTGGAACTCGACGACCAGCGAGGTGAGGTCGTCGACGAGCACCGCGACCCGGTCGACCGCACGGGACTCGGCGCGGATGCTCTCGGCCCGCCCCTTCCAGCGGCGGGCCCGGGGGTTGGCGAGGCGGGCCCGGTCGACCTGGCGCTCGGCGGCCCGCATACGGTCCAGCGCGCCGTCCAGCCGGCGGTTGCGCTCGGTCCACTCGCCCGGATCGGGGACCTGCCCCTCGCGCAGCGTCCCGGCCATGTCGGAGAGGTGCTCGGCGAGGACGGCGCGGGTGGCGGCGATCCGGTCGACGGCCTGGGTGAGCTGCAGGGGTGGGAAGAGCACGGCGGTGACCAGGACGCCGATGGCGGCGCCGACCAGCGTCAGGCCGGCGTACCGCAGGACGTAGGGCCCGGGCTGACCGGCCCCGACGGTGATCATCAGGACCGCGGCGAAGCTGACCCAGGCGGCCTGGTCCCGCAGGAGGCGACGCCACTGCTCGACCCCGATGGCCAGGGCGACGATCAGCGCGATCGTCAGGGCGTCCGGGACGGTCCGGGTCAGCTCGTACACGGCGTAGGCCAGGGCGAAGCCCATGAGCATCGCGAGGACGCTGCGCCACGCCGCGCTCGCCGAGTCGGCGATCGTCGGGTGGACGGCGATCACCGCGCCGAGCGGGGCGTAGTAGGCGTACTCCGACAGCAGCGGCGGCAGCATGACCGCCACCTGCCAGGCCAGCCCCGCAGCGACCGCCGCCCGCACCCCTCGCTGCGCCGCCGGGCGGTGCAGCCACACCCATACGGCCCTCATCCCGCCCAGGATGACCGGTGCCGCGGCTCGGGCGCGCGCCGGGTCCGGGGGGTGCGGCGCGGCGCGCGCCCGACGGGGTGACGCCGACCTGACCGGGTGCCCGGGGAGCGGCAGCCGCTACCGTGGCTGGGCCGTGTCGTGGAGCACGTCGCCCGGCCGAAGGGACTCTGATGCGTGCGCGCCCGCCCGCCGGACTCGTCGCACTGGTCGTCGCGGGCTGCCTGGCGACCAGCGGCTGCGGTCTCCAGGCGGCCACGCAGTACACCCCGCCGTCGGCACCCGGCAGCATCGAACCGATCGACGGCGCCGAGGGCGCCGAGATCGTCGTGGGCGCCAAGAACTTCACCGAGCAGCTGATCCTGGGCAAGATCGCGGTGATCGCGCTGCAGGTCGCCGGCTTGGAGGTCGTGGACCGGACCAACATCCCCGGCTCCGTCCCCGCCCGCCAGGGCATGGTCGACGGCGACATCGACATGGAGTGGGAGTACACCGGCACGGCCTGGCTCTCCTACCTCGGCGAGGCGGAGCCGATCCCCGACCCGCAGGAGCAGTGGGCGGCGGTGCGGGACGCCGACGCGGCCAACGGCCTGACGTGGCTGCCGCCGGCCGAGGCGAACAACACCTACGCCTTCGCCGTCCGCAGCGAGGCGGTGCCCGAGCTGGGCGGCATCTCCACCCTCTCCGGCATCGCCGAGCTCCCGGTCGAGGAGCGGACGTTCTGCGTGGAGTCGGAGTTCGCCAGCCGCAACGACGGCCTGGCCCCGATGCTGGAGACCTACGGCATCCCGCTCGGGGACCCGCAGGGCGTGCCGCGGGACAACATCCGCATCCTGGACACCGGGGCGGTGTACGAGGCCACCGACGACGGGCTGTGCAACTTCGGCGAGGTGTTCACCACCGACGGCCGCATCCCCGCCCTGGACCTCACCGTGCTCGAGGACGACCGGCAGTTCTTCCCGGCCTACAACGTCTCCCCGGTCGTGCTGACCGAGACCCTCCAGGAGCACCCCGAGCTGGCCGACCTCTTCGGCCGGATCACCCCGCTGCTGACCGACGAGGTGCTGCAGGTGCTCAACGCGCGGGTCGACGTCGACGGGGAGGAGCCCGCCGACGTCGCGCTGGACTGGATGGTCTCCGAGGGGCTGGTCACCCGCGGGTGACCCCGGGTGTGTGCGCCGGCGCCCGGTTCCGGTGCGGGACACCGGGCACCGGCGCACATGCCTGCTCAGCCCTGGCGCGCGGCGTTCGCCTGGACGGCGGCGCTCACGTACTGCGCCAGGCCGGGCGCGATCCGCTCGTAGTACGCGGTGAACCGCTCGTCCTCCACGTACATCCGGCCGATCCCGGCGTGCATCTCCGGCGGGCAGTCGTAGAAGTTCCGGCTGATCTGCTGCCGGTGCTCCTCGGCGAGGTCCATCGCCCGCTCCGAGTCCGCGGGCACGCCGGCGGTGAGCGCCTCGGCGAACCGGCGCTCGACGTCGTCGGACTCGGCCTTCACCCGCAGCCAGTCGTCCTTGGTCATGGCGCGCGTCCGCTGCTGCGACTGCGCCCACGCCTCGGTGTCGCCCCACTTCTCCTCGGCCTCGGCGGCGTACTCCTCCGGCAGCCAGTCGCCGAACACCTCGAACCGCTCCTCCGGGGTCAACGAGATCCCCATGGCACGTGCCTCCATCTCCTTCTCGACGGCCGCGACCATCGCCGACGTCCGTTCCAGCCGGTCCCGCAGCAGCCGGTGCTGCCGGCGCAGGTGCTCCACGGGATCGGCGGACGGGTCGTCGAGCAGCGTCGCGACCTCCTCGAGGGGGAACCCGAGCTCGCGGTAGAGCAGCACCTGGTGCAGCCGCTCCAGATCGGCCGGCGCGTACTGCCGGTAGCCGGCCGACGTCCGTCCTGACGGCGACAGCAGGCCGATCCGGTCGTAGTGGTGCAACGTGCGCACCGTGACGCCGGCCAGCGCCGCGACCTCACCCACGTTCATCGGGTCCTCCCTTCTCCTGACACGTTGCAGGCAACAGCCTGACGTCGCGTCAGGGTCAAGCCCGTTCATGGACGACGTGGTGGCCACGACCCGTCGAGTGTCACGAACTCGTGGTCATCAGGCGCTGATGACCACGAGTTCGTCGCACTCGGCGCGGTTGCCGGGCCTCGCGGCCGGGGCCGGCCTCCCGAGGACGGGGCGCCGCCTAGGGTCGACCCGGTGAGCGAGGAACCGCGCGGCTGGGGCGCGCCGTTGCACGAGGCCGTCCTCGACGCCACCGGCGTGGGCCGCGGCACCCGCCTGCTCGACCTGGGCTGCGGCGCCGGGCTGTTCGCGCGGGCGGCGGCCGACCGCGGCGCCGGCGTGACCGGCGTCGACCTCGACGCGGATGCCGTCGCGCAGGCCGCGGCGGAGGTGCCCGGCGGGACCTTCCTGGTGCGGCACGCGCAGGACCCGCCGCCCGGGCCGTTCGACGTGGTGGCCGCCGTGCAGCTGCTGATGCACGTCGCCGACCCGGTCGCGGTGCTGCGCCGGGCCGGGCGCGTCGGCGGCGTCGTCGCCGCGACGGTGTGGGGGCGGGACCGGGAGTGCGAGCTGCGCGTGCTGCAGCAGGCCCTGGCGCCCGGCCGCCCGGCGCGGACGCCGGCGGTGAGCGAGCCGGCCCGGTTGCGGGCGATGGCGGAGCGGGCCGGGCTGGTGGTCGAGCAGCTGCACGAGGTGCTCGTGCCCTTCGGCTACGCCGACGCCGACGAGCTGCTCGTCCCGCTCCTGGCGACCCCGCTGGGCCGCGCCGCCACGCGGCAGGCCGAGCCGGACGTCCTGCGCGACACCGTGCTGGAGCACCTGGAGCCCTATCGCACGGGCGAGGACGGCTACCGGCTGCACAACCTGTTCCGGGTGCTCGTCGCCCGGCCGGGCGCCGGGAGCAGGCAGAGCCCGTCGTAGCGGTCCGATTCGTCACCCTGCTGCGGCAGGGTGCCGGCATGGAGACGACCGACCCGGACCAGAAGACCGTCCTGCACACCTACCTGCGGCAAGGGCGCGACAGCCTCCTCGCCAAGCTGGACGGGCTCGACGAGTACGCCGTCCGCCGGCCGCTGACGCCGACCGGCACCAACCTGCTCGGCCTGCTCAAGCACGTTGCGTACGTGCAACTGGGCTACTTCGGCGAGGTGCTCGGCCGGCCGAGCGGCCGGGCCTACCCGTGGGACGGCGACGGGGAGGAGGACGCCGACATGTGGGCCACCGCCGAGGAGTCCCGTGCGGAGATCATCGAGCTCTACCGGTTCTCGGCCGCGCACGCGGACGCGACGATCGACGCGCTACCGCTCGACGCCGTGGGGGAGGTCCCCTGGTGGTCGGAGGAGAGACGGCGCCCCACGCTGCACACCCTCCTGGTCCACGTGGCGGCCGAGGTCGCCCGGCATGCCGGCCACGCCGACATCCTCCGCGAGACGCTGGACGGCGCGGCAGGGCTGAGCGCGGGCAACGCCAACCTGCCCGAGCGCACCGCGGAGGAGTGGGCCACCTACCGGGGTCGCATCGAGGCCGCCGCGCGCGCGGCGGCGGCCAGGTCCGGTGGTTCCGGAGGTGGTCCCGCCGCCGCGGGGTGAGGATCGCCGCATGGCTGACGAGATCTCACCCGACGACCCGTTCCCGCGCACCCGGATCTCCGTGAAGGGCGCCGAGATGGCGTACGTGGACGTCGGCACCGGGGAGTCGATCGTCTTCCTGCACGGCAACCCGACGTCGTCCTACCTGTGGCGCAACGTCATCCCGCACGTGCAGCACCTCGGCCGCTGCATCGCCCCCGACCTCATCGGCATGGGGCAGTCGGACAAGCTCCCCGACCCGGGCCCCGGCACGTACTCGTTCGAGACGCACGCCGCGTACCTGGAGGAGTTCCTCGACCGCGTCTTCGTCGGCGACCGCGTCACCCTCGTCCTGCACGACTGGGGCTCGGGGCTCGGCTTCGACTGGGCCGAACGCCACCAGGACCGGGTCCGCGGCATCGCCTTCACCGAGGCGATCGTCACGCCGATGACCTGGGACGACTGGCCCGCCGACGCCCGCAAGATCTTCCAGCTCATGCGGAGCGCGGACGGCGAGGCGGCGGTGCTGGACAAGAACGTGTTCGTCGAGCGGATCCTGCCAGCGTCGGTGGCCCGCGGGCTGACGCCGGAGGCGCACGAGGTCTACCGGGCGCCGTTCCGCGAGCGCGCGGACCGCTGGCCGACCCTGGAGTGGCCGCGGTCGATCCCGCTCGAAGGCGAGCCCGCGGCCGTGGTGGAGCGGGTCGAGCGGTACGGGGCGTGGCTCGCGAGCAGCGACGTCCCGAAGCTGTTCATCGACGCCGACCCGGGATCGATCCTGGTCGGCCGCCAGCGGGAGGTGGTGCGCAGCTGGCCGGCGCTGACCGAGGTGACCGTCGTGGGCAGCCACTTCGTGCCGGAGGACTCGCCGCACGAGATCGGCCGCGCGGTGGCGGACTGGATCCCGACCCTGGGCTAGTCGCCACGGCCGCGCGTCACCGGGTGGCCACCTCCGGCGCGGCGCCCTCGACGCCGGGCTCCCGCGTGACCTCGGCGACCGCCAGGCGCTCGCGCCAGTCCCGCATGGCGGAGCGGTGCGGCTCGGCGATCGCGTAGGCGCGCGCCGCCGCGGCGTCGTCCCACCACGAGACGGTGCGGAAGCGCCGGGCCAGCGGCTCGGCCTGCAGCCGTACCGACCGGGCGCCCGGGGCGGCGACGGCCTGCCGGTGGACGGCGAGCGAGGTGCGCACGAAGGCGGGCACGTCGCGCAGCCGCCGCAGTCGCAGCTCGGTGCGGACGACGACGCCCGGGCCCGGACGTCGGTCGGGGGCGGTCCAGGTGAGATCGGGGATCAGCGGCACGGTGGTCTCCTCGCTCGGCGCCAGCTTTACATCTGTAAAGCACGGTAGCCTCCCTCTTTACAGCTGTAAAGTGCCGCTCGTGCCCCGGGACCTGCGCGCCGATCTGGTGACCGCCGCGACGACGCTGCTGGAGCGAGAGGGGTCGCTCGCCGCGGTCAGCCTGCGGGCCGTGGCCCGGGAGGCGGGGGTCAGCGCGCCAGCCGTCTACGGTCACTTCGCCGACCTCGAGGCGCTGCTGGGTGCCGTCCTGGACGAGGGGTTCGAGCAGCTGCGCGCGGCGGTGCTGGCCGCCGTCGACGCCGAATCCGACCCCGCGCGCCGGCTGCTCGCCGGGTGTCGGGCCTACGTGCTGGCGGGGCTGGCCGCGCCGGCCCGCTACCGGGCGATGTTCGGCCCGCGGAGGGGCGCCAGCGGGCAACGGGCCTTCGCCGTCCTGGTGGGCGGCGTCGAGGCGTGCATGGCCGCGGGGCGCTCCCGCAGCCGCGACCCGCACCAGGAGGCGACGCTGGTGTGGACGGCGCTGCACGGCGTCGTCACGCTGAGGTCCGCGGCGCCGGAGGTGGGCTGGCCCGACCTCGATGCCCAGCTGACGGCGCTCGTCGAGCGGCTGGCGCTGCTGGCGCCCCCGGTCAGCTGAGCGCCCGGACCGTCTCCACGACCGCGACCACGGCGAACACGAGGAACAGCCCCGCCGCGACCCGGCGGATCAGCGCGATCGGCAGCCGGTCGGCCAGCTTCTTGCCGAGGAAGACGGCGAGGCCGGAGACCACCAGGAGCGCGGCCCACGCGCCGACGAAGACCGACAGCGGCGCCTCGTAGCGCGCGGCCAGCCCCGCGGTCGCCAGCTGGGAGAGGTCGCCCCACTCGGCGGCGAACAGCACGCCGAAGGAGATCGCCGCCGCCCGCAGGAACGACGTCGGCTCGCGGCCGTCGGCGGCCGCTCCGGCGTCCTCCGCCTCGCCGGTCGCGCTGCGCCAGAGGATCACCGCCCCCACCAGGAACAGCAGCGCGACGACGCCGCTCACCGGCGCCTCCGGCAGCAGGGAGAGCAGCGAGCCGGCGGTGACGGCGATCGCCACCTGCAGGCCGAACGCGGTGGCGACGCCCACGAACACCGGCAGCGGGGGGAACCGGGTGGCGAGCACCAGGCTGGCGAACAGGGTCTTGTCGGGCAGCTCGACCGGGAGCACCAGGACGAACGCGGCCAGCACGACCGACCAGATCACGACGAACCCTCCTCCGCGGCACTGCCGGGCGGAGCTCGGGCAGGCGACCTTCTCAGCGGCCAACGGTAGCGGCCGCCGGACGGGGCGGGCGGAGGGGTCAGGGGGTGGGCACGGCGGATCCCGGCACCGGCCGCGGTGCGTGCGGGTGCCCCGCCCGGCGGGCGGCCTTCACCCGGTACATCGCGGCGTCGGAGGCGGCGAGCGCGGAGTCGGGCGTCTCGCCCGGCCCGCACAGCGCGACCCCGATGCTGATGCCCACGGCGTGCTCGGCGCCGTTGGGGCGGCGCAGCGGGCGGTCGAAGGCGGCGGTGATGCGGTCGGCGATGACCTGCGCGGCCTGCTCGGAGCCGGCCTCCGGGCACAGCACGACGAACTCGTCCCCACCGATCCGGGCCACTGTGTCCCCGGGGCGGATGGCGGCGGCCAGCCGGTGGGCGGCCTCGACCAGCACCTCGTCGCCGGCGGCGTGCCCGGCGGTGTCGTTGACCGGCTTGAACCCGTCCAGGTCGCAGTAGAGCACCGCCATCGGCCGGCGGGCCCGCTCGGCGGCGGCGAGCGTCTGGTCGAGCCGGTCGAGCAGCAGGTTGCGGTTGGGCAGGCCGGTCAGCGGGTCGTGCAGCGCAGCCTCGCGCAGCGCCGACTCCAGCGCCCGCTGCTCGGTGACGTCGGAGAGCGTGACCACCGCGCCGAGCAGGGCGCCCTCGGCGTCGTGCACCTGCACGCCGGAGCAGGAGACGTGCCGGAACGGCTCGCCGGGCACCGCGATGCCCATCTCGGCCTGGTCGAGCCGCCCCTCGGCGTAGACCCGGCGCAGCGGCACCCGCTCCGGCGGCAGCGGTGCCCCGTCGACGTCGGTGAGCCGGTAGGTGCCCGGGATGTCCGTCGGCTCGACGGTGGGGTCGGCGTCCAGGCCGTGCCACCGGCGGCTGGCGGCGTTGAACAGTGTCACCCGGCCCTCGGCGTCGGCGCCGACGACGCCCACGGGGAGCACCTCGAGCAGCGCATGGCTGAAGGCGGTGGACCGGGCCAGCTCCTGGTGGGCCCGGGCGGTCTCGGCGCGGGCGAGCTGGCTGGCGGCGGCCAGGTCGGCGAGCTGGCGCGCCTGCTGGGCGGCGCGCACCAGGGAGGCCACCGCGGTCGCGACATCGGCGAGCCGGGCGCGCTCCTCGTCGCTGAAGGCGTGCGGGGTGGGGTCGAAGACGCAGACCGCGGCCAGCGTGCGGCCGTCCACGACCACCGGGGCGGTGCCGAAGGCGCGCATCCCGGCGCGGCGGCCGTCGACCCATGGGCTCCGGGCGAACCGCGGCTCCGCCCTCAGGTCGTCGCAGGTCTGCACCCCCGGGCCGCGCTCGAGCACGATCGACACGATGGACCCCTCGCGCGGCCACGCCGCTCCCCGGAAGCCGTGCACCGCCATCACGTGCATGACGGGGGTGTCCATGGTGATCACCGAGGCCCAGGACGTGCCGGTGACGGCGGCGGCGACGCGCACCAGGCCCGCGAGCGCCGGGTCGGTGTCCATGACCGGCCGCTCGAGGTCTTCCTCGCGGGCACCCGGACGGCCGGGCACCGGCGTGGGTTCGGCCGTGCTGGTCATCCTGCGTCCCTCCGCGGGCGGGACCGGAGCATCCGGTCTCTTCAGTCTCGCAACGGCGTGCCGTGTCCGGCGGTTGAGTCCCGGCGTGTTCCTTCCACCCGCAGGGGTCATGCCCACCCGCCCCGCTGTTACCCCGGTGCGCCGGGGCGGCGTCCGGGCTAGCCTGCGGGACATGCGCCGACATTGATCCGCACCGCCCCCGCTGCCTCCCGCGGCCAGGCCGCTCGCCCGCCTGGCCATCGGCTGGGCAGCGCTCTCCGAGTGGGTGCCGCTGTACCCGCTGTACGCCCTGCTCTTCCTCGACGCCGGGGTCTCCGCCGCCCAGCTCTCCCTTCTGTTCGGCCTCTGGTCGGTCACCGCCCTGCTGGCCGAGGTGCCGGCCGGGCTGCTCGCCGACCGGTGGTCCCGCCGCGGTGTGCTGGCCCTCTCGGGCGTGCTGCAGGCCGCGGCCTTCGGCGTGTGGGTGGCGGCTCCCTCGACCGGCGCGTTCGCCGCCGGCTTCGTCCTGTGGGGCCTCGCCGGCGCAGGCACGTCGGGCGCGGCGGAGGCCCTGGTGCACGACGGGCTCGCCGAGGTCGGCGCCGCGGGGTGCTTCGCCCGGGTCAACGCCGCCATGACCGCTGCCGAGCTGCTGGTCCAGGTGCCGACGGCGCTGGCGGCCACCGCCCTCTACACCGCCGGCGGCTTCCCGCTGGTCGGCTGGGTCAGCGCCGCCGGCTGCCTGGGCGCCGCCGCGCTCGCGCTCCGGTTCCCCGAGGCGGCGGCGCCCGGCGCCGAGGCCGAGGAGGAGCCGGCCGCCGGCCCGGGCGTCGCGCTGCGCCGCCCCGCGCTGCTCGCGGCCGTGGTGGCCGTCGCGCTGGTCGGCGGGCTGGACGGGATGGAGGAGTACTTCCCGGTGCTGGTGGCCGACCGGGGGGTGCCGGAGGTGGCGGTGCCCGGGTCGGTGCTCGTCGTCTCCCTCGCCGGGGCGTCCGGAGCCGCGCTCGGTGGCCGGCTGGTGCGGCCCCCGGGTCGGCTGCTGGCCGCGCTGCTCGCGGCGGCGGGAACCGGGGTGCTGCTCGCCGCGGCCGCGGACGGGTTCCTCGTGGTCGCCGTGCTGGCGGTGGCCTACGGCCTGTACCTCGCCGTGCTCGTCGCCGCCGAGGCCGAGCTGCAGCGCCGGATCACCGGCCCGCACCGCGCGACGATCACCTCGGTCGCCGGCATGGGGGTCGAGCTCTCGTCGCTGCTGGTCTTCGCCGTGTGGGCGCTGGGCGGGCCGGCGGCCGTCGGGCTGCTGGTGCTCGCCGTCGTCCCGGTGGCGGGGGCGGCCCTGCGGGGGCGGTGAGGTCAGCCCCGGGGCGGGGGAGTGCCGCCGGGTGGGGCGACCGGGTAGGCGGCCGACGCGGCGGCGGTGGCGGCCCGCAGCACCTCCTTGACCGGCAGCTCCCGGGCGCGGGCCAGCGCGGCGACGTCCTCGAACTCGACGCTGACGTTCACCCGCCGGCCTCCCGCGGAGGCGATCTTGACGCCCACCCGGCCGCCGAGCACGTCGACGGCCGCCTGCGTGCGGTCGAGCGCGACCTTGCCCACCGGGACCACCCGCAGCCCGATCGTGGAGGTGCTGGCGAAGACGGCGCCCTGCACCGCCGCGACCGCGTCGGGGCGGCAGAGCACCGACAGCGTGTGCGCCGGGCGGCCCTTCTTCATCACGATCGGCGTCAGCCAGGCGTCCGAGGCGCCGGCGGTCAGCAGCGCCTCCAGCACGCCGGGCCACAACCGGGGGTCGAGGTCGTCGACGTTGGCCTCGAGCACCACCGGCCCGGACGGTGCCGGCTCGGCCGGTTCGCCGAGCACCAGCCGGACCACGTTGGGCAGCTGCTCCGGGTTGCGCTCGCCGGCGCCGGTGCCTACCTGCTGGATGCGGAGGGCGGGCAGCGTCGTCCACTCCTCCACCCGGGCAGCGAGCAACGCTGCCCCCGTGGGCGTGCACGTCTCCGCCGGCACCGGGCCGGCGTGCACCGGCACGCCGGTGAGCAGCTCCAGCACGGCCGGCCCCGGGATCGGCACCACGCCGTGCGCACCGCGCGCCGAGCCGCTGCCCAGGGCCACGGGGGACGCGGTGAGCCGGTCGAGCGCCAGGTGCTCCAGGCAGGCCACGACGCCGACGACGTCGGCCAGCGCGTCCAGCGCCCCGACCTCGTGGAAGTGGACCTCGTCGGCGGGCACGCGGTGCACCCGCCCCTCGGCGACGGCGAGCCGCTCGAACACCGCCAGCGCGCCGTCGCGGACCGGGGCCGGCAGGGCGGAGCCGCCCAGCAGCGCGCGGACGTCGGCCCAGGTGCGGTGGACGTCGGAGGGCGGGGCGTGCACGTGCACGCGGGTGGCGCCCAGCCCGTGCCGGGTGACCTGCTCGGTCTCCAGGCGGACGCGCTCGACCGGGAGCGCGCCGACCGCCCCGGCCGGGACGTCCAGGGGCACGCCGGCGTCCACCAGGGCGCCGAGCAGCATGTCGCCCGAGGCCCCGGCCGCGAGGTCCAGCCAGCCGATCACCGTGACATCGTCGTCCTCCGGACGACACCGCGGCCAGGTGCCGTCCTCCGGTCGCGCGGAGCCGGGACCCTCCGGGCCCCACTCCTCCGGGTCCGGCCGAGACCGCGGGCAGGTGCCGTCCCCCGGCCCGGGGTCACGCCCTCCTGGCGCCCCTCCGCGCCGTTCGCGCGGCGAAGATGCCGGCCGAGCAGCCGTCGTCGACCGCGGCGACGACCACCCCGGACCCGGCCGGGTGCAGCATCGTGACGAGCGCGCCCAGCCCGCCGAGCCCACCGGGGTGCGCGGCCGAGGTCGGCACCGCGACCACCGGTACGTCGGTGCGCGCGCCGATCGTCGCGGCCAGCCCGGGGTCCGCCCCGGCGACGACGACGAGGCAGTCGGTGCCCTCGGGGAGTGTCCCGTCCTCGATCAGGCGGACCTCGGTGCCGGTCACGCGGGCGGCGAAGGCGGCCTCGGCGGCGACGGCGGCGTCCGCACCGTCGGTGCACAGCACGGTGGTGCGGCCGGCCGGTTCCGGCAGCGGGCCGACGGCCGCGGCCCGCGCGGCGCCGTCCAGGGTGGTGCCGGACCCGTGCTCGGTGGCCAACGCCACCAGCGTCTCGGCGGCCGCGCGCAGCACCAGCACGGGCCGGTCGGGGGTCTCGCGGCGGGCGTCGCGGACCAGGGCGAGCACCTGCTCGGTGGTGCGGCCCGCGGCGCGGACCACCACCGGGCCGACCCCCGCGGCGGGGGGCGCCGGCGCGACGGGGGCCAGCAGCGGCTCGCCCGGGCGTGCGGTGCCCAGCGGGGGGTGCGCGCCGCCCAGCAGCGCGGCGAAGCCGGCCGCCTCCGCGCGGACGGCGGCGGCGGCGCGGGCGGCGTCGTCGGCGGGCGTGGCTCCCGCGGGCTCCGGCGGCGCGGCCCCGGGCGTCGTCTCCCCAGGCGTCGTCTCCCCAGGCGTCGTCTCCCCGGGCGTCGTCGCGTCCGGCGTCGTGGCCTCCGGAGCCGCGGCCTCCTGGGCGGCCGGCTCGGGCGCGCCGTCGGCGGCCCGCGTTTGGGTGACCGCGGAGAGCCGCACCACGCGGTCGCGGCCGCTGCGCTTGGCGTCGTACAGCATCCCGTCGGCCGCGGCGAACAGCGTCTTGCGGTCGTCGCCCCGGGTGGCCGAGGCGATGCCGGCGCTGATGGTCACCGGCAGGTCGAGGCCGAGGTCGGTCCACGGGTACCGGGCGACCGAGGCGCGGATGCGCTCCAGCGCCCGCTCGCCCTGCTCCGCCGTCGTCTCGGGCAGGAGGATGACGAACTCGTCACCCGCCCAGCGGCACACCTCGTCGGTGTCGCGCACCCCGGCGACCAGCAGCTCGCCGATGGTCCGCAGCACGGCGTCGCCGGCCGGGTGCCCGGCGGTGTCGTTGATCGCCTTGAAGTTGTCGACGTCGACCACGGCCAGCGCCGGGACGTCGCCGGCGGCCAGCAGCCCGTCCAGCCGCGCCTCGGCGTAGCGCCGGTTGGGCAGGTGGGTCAGCGGGTCTTCGTAGGCCTGCCGGCGCAGCTGCCCGGCGGCCCGCTCGGTCTCCAGCAGGCTCTTGCGCCGGCCGAACAGCTCCACCCAGCGGGTGCGCCGCTCGTCGACCCGGTCCAGCTCGTCGGCGAGGTAGGCCTGCAGGTAGGGGAGCGCGCGGCCGGCGTCGTCGAGGTCGGCGTGCAGCGTGCAGAGCTCCCGCAGGGCGGCCCGGCGCAGCCGCGGCAGGCCGTGCTCGGTGGCCAGGGTGAGGGCGGCGACCAGGTGCTCGTCGGCGGCCCGGCCCTCGCCCTGGCGGCGCAGCGCGCGGCCGAGGGCCAGCTGCGCCGAGGCCATGCGGTCCCGGTCGGCGGCGGCCGCGGAGAGCCGGATCGCGGCGCGCAGCGGCCCGGCCGCGGCGGCCTGCTCGCCCAGGCCCACCAGCGCCCACCCGTGCACGACCTGGGCGGGCACGACACCGGCGGAGTCCGGGGGCAGCTGCACCAGTGCCTGCTCGGCGAGCCCACGGGCCTCCGCGAAGTAGGGCGCGGCCGAATCGGGGGCGCCGTCGTCGAGGAGGCCTTCACCGAGCTCGGCGCACAGCTCCCCGAGGCGGGTGGCTGCGACGGCGACGAGCACGTCGGCATCGGTCTCCTCCGCCCCGCTCGCGGCGACCGCCTGGGCGGCCTCGACCGCGCGTCGCTGGTAGTCCAGCGCCAGCGGCATCAGCTCCAGGTCGGCGAGGACGCCGGCCAGCGTGCCGAGCGTGTCGACCAGCAGCGGGCTGGGTGCCAACCCCGGGTCGAGGAGGCTCGCGGCCTCCACGGCCTCGTCCATCGCGGCGTCGATGCGCCGCGACAGCAGCTCGATGCGGGCGTGTCGGGCCAGCCCGGCGGCCCGCTGGAGGTCGTCGTCGGCGGCGTCGAACGCCGCCTTGGCCGAGCGGACCAGGGCGATGGCCAGCGCCGCGCGGGAGGCCGACTCCGACCGCGGGTCGGCGTCCGCGCAGTCGCCGTCGATCAGCCCGGCGACCCCGGCGTGCAGGTCGAGGGCGGACTCGGCGGGGGAGACGGGGTCGCCGACGAGGGTGAAGCCGGCGACGCGCAGCCGCCGCACCAGCAGCTCGGCGCGCAGCGTGTCGGCCCACGCGCGGCCGAGCGACGCCGGGGCGCCGTCGGGCGCGTCGGCGGCCGGTGCGGCCGCGACGTAGGGCGAGGTGTCCCGCTCGACCCCGGCGAGCAGCTGCTCGGCGTCGTCGAGCTGCCAGTTGCTCAGAGCGGCGGTCACCCGTTGGTGCAGGGCTCCCGGTGGCACGAGCGCACTGTGCATGTCGTCACCGACAGTGTCGAGGACGTCACGGGGAACGCGCCGTCCCTCGTCCGTCGTGTCCCTCCCGTCCCAGGCGCGCAGGGTCGTCACGCAGTTGCCCCGCGATCGGCCTGTGTGACGTCGGCCGGCCCGTGCGCGCGGACCCGGTTGCGCCCGAGCCGCTTGGCGGAGAAGAGGTGGAGGTCGGCGGTGTCGAAGAGCGCCCGCCAGCCGGCGACCGGGCTCGGCTGCCCGTCGGGGACCGCCGGCGCCGTCGCCACGCCGATGCTGACCGTCACCGGCCCCGAGAGCTGCAGGTCGCGCCAGTCGGCCTCGGCGACGGCCGACCGCAGCCGCTCCATGACGACCACGGCCTGCGCCTCGGTGGCGGTCGGCAGCACGACGAGGAACTCGTCCCCGGCCCAGCGGTACACCTCGTCGCCGGTGCGGCTGTGCTCCCGCAGCAGGTCGGCGACCCGGCGCAGCACGGCGTCGCCGTGGGTGTGCGAGGTGTCGTCGTTGACCTCCTTGAACCGGTCGACGTCGACGACGGCCAGGGACAGCGGCTCCTCGCCCAGCCGCAGCGTCCCCAGCCGGCGCTCCGCGCTGCGCCGGTTGCCCAGCCCGGTCAGCGGGTCCTCCAGCGCGTGCCGGCGGAGCACCGCCTCCTGCCGCTCGGCCTCGCGCAGCCGGCTGCGCCGGACGAACATCTCCGCCCACAGCTCGCGGCTGCGGGCGTGCGCCCGGCCGGTGTCGGCGCGGTAGGCCTCCAGCCAGTGCAGCGCCTCGGCCGGCCGGCCCAGGTCGGCGTTGCCCTGTCCGAGCTCCAGCAGGCTCTGCCGGTAGCGGCGTCGGTCACCGACGGCGGCGAACGCGCCCGAGGCGTCGACCAGCAGGGTGATCGCCTCCTCGCCCGCCGCCGGGTCCCGTCCGCCGGACCCGAGGGCGGCCAGCACGCGGGCGAGTGCCAGGTCGGTGTAGCCGCGCAGCCACAGGCCGCCGCCGTCGCGCTGCAGGGCCCGCCGCACGCGGCGCAGGGGCCCGAGAGCGGCGCCCGGGTCGCCGCTGCACATGAGCGCCCAGGCCTGCACCACGTCGAGCAGGTCGGCGTCGGCCTGCTCGGGAGACCAGTCCAGCTCGCGGGCGGCGGTCGCGCAGGCGATCGCCTCGGTGGCCAGCTCGGCGGCGCGCTCGGTGTCGCCGCGGCGGCGCATCGTCTGGGCGAGCTCGACGTGCTGGCGGGCGGTGAGCAGCAGCAGCCGGCCGCGGTCACCGACGTCGGGCAGCTCCGCGGCCACCTGGTGCCCGCGGACGGCGTGGTGGACGGCGAGCTCCTCCAGGTCCAGCCCGGAGAGCGTCATCGACAGCCAGCGGTGGGCCTGCAGCAGGGCGCGCGAGGGCGGCACGGCGGGCCCGTCGGTGAGCAGGCTGGCGTCGACGGCGAGCAGCAGGGCCGAGTCGAGGTGGTCGGCGGTCGCCTCGACGTGGGCGAGGTAGGCCATGAGCAGGGCCGTCTGCGACGACACCGGGCACTCGTCGAGCTGTTCGCGGGCCGCCGCGATCCGGACCGCAGCGCCGGCGGGGTCGTCGTCCACGAGCGCGCGGTGGGCGTCGAACGCGTGCCGCCAGGCGCGCCAGGCGGGGTCGGGGCTGCCGGCGAAGGCCTCGTCGACCTCGTCCAGGTGCGCCAGGAAGGGAGCGTGGTCCTCCCGGTCGCTGGCGTCGAGCAGTCGCCAGAGGGCGGTGTGCAGAGCGCCGGGAGCGACGCGGGCACGACCTGCGGTCACGCATCCCTCCCCTCCGCGGCGGGGCCCCGGAGGGCCGGTGCTGCCGGTTCCCGGCGCCCGTCCGGGCCGGGCGACCGCCTCGTCCCGTGCGCACTACCCTCGTCGGATGCCCGGGATGCCACCCAGTTCGTCTCCGACGCGATTCGCCTATCTGGGGCCCGAGGGTACCTTCGCCGAAGCGGCCCTGAGCAGGGCAATCGCCACCGCCGAGGGACGTCGGGACCCCCACCCGAGCGTCGCCGCGGCCTTGGCCGCCGTCCGATCGGGTGACGCCGACGCCGCCCTCGTGCCGCTGGAGAACTCCGTCGAGGGTTCGGTGCCGGCGACCATGGACGGGCTGGCCGACGGCGCGCCGCTGGTGATCACCCGCGAGGTGTACCTGGAGGTCGCCTTCGTCCTCGCCGTCCGCCCGGGGACGGCGCTGTCCGCCGTCCGGTCGGTGGCCAGCCACCCGCACGCCCTCGCGCAGACCGGCGGGCGGCTGGCCGAGCTGCTGCCCGGCGTCCAGCCGCTGCCGACCAACTCCACGGCCGCGGCGGCCGCGGCGGTGGCCGCGGGCGAGGTGGACGCCGCCGTCTGCGCGGCGATCGCCGCCGAACGCTACGGCCTCGAGCAGCTGGTCTCCGACGTCGCCGACCACCCCGGTGCGGTCACCCGGTTCGTGCTGGTGGAGCCGCCCGCCCCGCCCGCCGCGCCGACCGGCAACGACAAGACGTCGCTGGTCGCCGTGGTGGGCGACCGCACCGGCGCGCTGCTGGAGCTGCTGCGGGAGTTCGCCGTCCGCGACATCAACCTCACCCGCATCGAGTCGCGGCCCACCCGGCAGCGGCTGGGCGTCTACTCCTTCTCCCTCGACTGCGAGGGGCACGTGGGCGACCCGCGCGTGGGGGAGGCGCTGGCCGCGCTGCACCGGGTGTGCGAGGACGTCCGTTTCCTGGGGTCCTACCCGCGCGCGGACGGGCGGGAGAACCGCCCGGTGCAGCCGGAGTCGTCCGACGCCGCGTTCGCCGACGCCCGGGAGTGGCTGGCCCGGGTGCGCGCCGGCGATCTCTAGAAGGACCCCGCCCCCTCACCGCTCGCAGGCTCGCGGCGAGCCTCCGGACGGGGCCGCCCGTCCCTCGCACCGCTCGCGAGCTCGCGGCGAGCCTCCGGACGGGGCCGTCACCGCGCGCGGGTGCGGAGCTCCTCGACGATCCGCCGGGTGACCGGGACGTCGACGCCGTGCCGGTCGGCCGCCCGGAGCACCGCCCCGCCGATGGCCTCCAGCTCGGTCGGGTTGCCCGCCTCGGCGTCGCGCTGCATCGACGAGCGCATGCCGTCGGGCAGCGACCAGGCGAACTCGCGGGTGGCGGCGGCGTCGGAGGCGGCGCCCTCGGCCCGCGCCACCGCGGCGACCTCGCCGATGACCGCGGCGAGCTCCTCGCCGTGCTGGTCGCGCACGGTGCCGAGCGGGGCCGCGGCCTGGGTGGTCAGCAGCGCCATGGGGGCGAGGAAGCAGAGCTTGTCCCACAGCAGGCCGGCCTCGTCCGGTCGAACCGTGACGTCGACCCCGGCGGCGGTCAGCGCGTCGGCCAGCGGCTCGGCGCCCGGCGCCAGCTGGACGGCGCACAGCTCGCCGTCGTGCCGCACCACGCCGGGCGCCGGGCGGTCGGCGAAGACGCGGATCGTGCCGGCGACCACCCGCGCCGCCGGGTAGCGCTCGCGCAGCGCCGCCAGGTGCTCGACGCCGTTGAGCAGCGGCACCACGACGGCGCCGCCCAGCACGTCGGCGGGCACGCGGCCGAGCGCCTCCTCCAGCTGGGTGGCCTTCGTCGTCACCAGCAGGACGTCGACCGGGCCGTCCAGCCGCTCGGCGCCGCGCACCCGCGCCGTCAGCTCGCCGAAGCGGTCGCTGGTCACCCGCACGCCGTGCTCGTCGAGGTGTGCCGCGGTCCCTGGCCGGGCCAGGCAGGTGACGGCGTGCCGCTGGCGCGCCAGCAGGGCGGCGAGCAGCCCGCCGACGCCACCTGGTCCCAGCACGGCCACGCGCAACGGATCCATGACGCCATCCTCGCGCTACGTCAGCGGCCCCGCTGCAGGGTCCCGCCGCGAGCTCGCGAGTGGTGGGGGGCAGCGGGGTCCTTTCTGCGCTCCAGCCCGCGCTCCTCCGTGGGCGCGGCCGGCTCGGTGGGCCCCTGCGCCAGCCGGCCCGGCCACCAGACCTTGTCGCCGATCAGGTGCACGGCCGAGGGCACGAGCAGGGTCCGGACGACGAAGGTGTCGAGCAGGACGCCGAAGCCGACGAGGAACCCGAGCTGGATGAGGATGACCAGCGGCAGCACGGTCAGCGCCCCGAAGGTGGCCGCGAGCACCAGCCCGGCGCTGGTGATCACCCCGCCGGTGACCGCCAGCGACCGCAGGACGCCGGCCCGCGCCCCGTGCCGAGTCGACTCCTCCCGGGCCCGGGTCATGAGGAAGATGTTGTAGTCGATCCCCAAGGCCACGAGGAAGACGAACCCGATGAGCAGCACCTGCGGATCGCTGCCCGGGAAGTCGAAGAGGTGCTCGAAGACCAGCGCGGCGACGCCGACGGTCGCGGCGGTGCTCAGCGCGGTCGTGCCCACCAGCAGCAGCGGCGCCACGACCGCCCGCAGCAGCATCGCGAGCACGACGGTGATCACCAGCAGGACCAGCGGCACGATCACTGCGAGGTCGCGGGCGGCGGTCTCCTGGGTGTCCAGGTCCTGGGCGGTCGAGCCGCCGACGAGGGCGTCGGGGTCGACGTCGAGCACCGCCGCCCGCAGGTCGGCCACGGTGCTCTGCGCGGCCTCGCTGTCCGGGGCGTCGGCCAGCGTGGCGTCGATGCGGACCAGTCCGTCCGCCACGACCGGCTCGGCGTTCCCCGCTCCGGGCGGGCCCCCACCGGTGAAGGGCGCCACCCCGGCGACGCCGTCGACCTGCGACGCGGCGTCGGCGACGTCCTGCCATCCGTCGGCGGGGGTGATGACCACTGCGGGGCTGGCGCCGCCGGCCTGGTAGTGCCGGGCCAGCGCCTCCTGCCCCGCGCCGGACTCCGAGCCACCACGCACCGCCTCCGACAGGGGGATGCCGTCGGCGTCGAAGGTCGGCAGGAACAGCGCGAGGACGACGAGCACGCCGGTGCTGCCGACGAGGTACCGGCCCGGACGGCGCCCGACCGAGGCCGACACCCGCTCCCAGCCCTTGCCGTGCGCGTGCTCCTCGCCGTACTTCGGGCGGAACGGCCAGAACGCCGCGCGGCCGAAGAGGACCAGCACCGCGGGCAGGAAGGTGAGCGCGGCGAGCATGGCGAAGGCGATGCAGACCGCGGAGATCGGGCCGAGCGCGCGGTTGGAGCCCAGGTCGGAGAAGAGCAGGCAGAGGACGCCGAGGATCACCGTCCCGCCGGAGGCGAGGATCGGCTCCCACGACTGCCGGAGCGCCACCTTCATCGCGGCGACGGGGGACCGCTCGCGGCGCAGCTCCTCCCGGTAGCGGGCGACCAGCAGCAGGCCGTAGTCGGTGGCCGCGCCGACGACCAGGATCGAGGCGATGCCCTGGCTCTGGCCGTTGACCGTGATCCAGCCCCGGTCGGCCAGGAAGTAGGCGACGGCGAGGGAGACGACCAGCGCGAGGCCGGCGGTGCCGATGACCAGCAGCGGCAGCAGCGGGCTGCGGTAGACGACCAACAGGATGAGCAGGACGACGCCGAACGCGGCGAGCAGCAGCAGGCCGTCGATGCCGGAGAAGCCCTCGGCGAAGTCGGAGAAGATCGCGCCCGGGCCGGTGACGTACGCCGTGGTGCCGTCGATGCCCGGCAGATCGCGCAGGTCGGCGATGACCTGCCCCAGCGCGTCGCCCAGGTCCGGGTCGAACGGCAGCACCGCCTGCACCGCTTCGCCGTCCTCCGACGGGATCGGCGGCGACGGCTCGCCGGCCAGCGCGCCGGCGTCCTCGGCGAGGGCGGCCGCCTCCTCGACCCGCTCCTGCGCCTCGGTCAGCGCGGCGGGGTCGAGCGCGCCGTCCTCGCTCTCCCAGAGCAGGATCACCGGCAGCGTGCGCTCGGTGCGGAACCGCTGCTGCAGCTCGGTCACCCGGGTGGACTCGGCGCTGTCGGGGAGGAAGGCGGCGGAGTCGTTCTCCGAGACCTCCCCGAGCTTGCCGCTGAACGAGCCGAGGGGTCCGGCCAGCCCGAGCCACAGCAGGGTGACGACGGCAGGCAGGATCCAGCGGAGGACGGGGGAGCGGCGCGGCATCGGTTTTCCTTGATGGTCGATCATCTCGGTGATCGAGAGATTAGGGCGGTCTCGTGCCGCGCGCGAACGGAGGTGTGGTGGCCGAGGTCGATCCCGCGCGGCAGGAGCTGGCGCTGCTCCTTCGCCGGCTGACCGTGGAGCTGGATGCCGTCGGGCAGCGGTTCGCCGGGTTGCACGGGCTGGGGCGCACCGACGTCCGGGCGCTGGTGGCGGTCATGGACGCCGCTCGCCGCGGTGAGGCGCTCACCGCGGGCCGGCTCGGCGCGGCTGTGGAGCTGAGCTCGGCGTCGGTGACCGCGCTGGTCGACCGGCTGGAGCGCGCCGGCCACCTGCGCCGGGTGCGGGACGACGCCGACCGCCGCCGGGTGACGCTGGAGATGTCATCGGAGGCGATGGCCGCCGGGGCGGAGTTCTTCGGCGGGCTGCAGCGGGACCTGCTGGCGGCGATGGAGGGCTACTCCGACGCCGAGCTCGCCGTCGTCCACCGGTTCCTGACCGACATGACCGGGGTGATCGAGCAGCACGCCCGCACGACCCCGCCCGAGACCCAGGCATAGGAAGCTATACGTGCGCATCCGGGGCCCCGGACGCATGCATAGCTTCCTATGCCTGGGGGCCGCTCAGAGGTAGAGGCCGGTCGATTCCTCGATGCGCTCGGCGGCGACGGCGTGCACGTCGCGCTCGCGCAGGATGATCAGGTCCTCGCCGTGCACCTCGACCTCGTGCTGGTCCTCGGGGGAGAAGAGCACCTGGTCGCCGATCTTGACCTGGCGCACGCTCGGGCCGACGCCCTTGGCCTCGCCCCACACCAGCCGCTTGGCGACCTGCGCGGTGGCCGGGATGAGGATGCCGCCGGTGGAGCGCCGCTCGCCGTCCTCCCGGCGCAGCGACACCAGGATGCGGTCGTGCAGCATCTTGATCGGCAACCGGCCGGCGCTGTTCTCGGGCACGTCGTCCCACGCTACTAGGGCCCTCGGAGCGGCCGAGTGCTGACTTGTGGTCGGTCTTCCCGGCGTGTCCGCCCGTGTCGGCGGCAACGACTGCGCACTCGGCTGACGGTGCCGCACCGACCACCCGGCGCTTCGTGCACGAGACGCCGGGGTCAACCCCAGCCGAGCTCGTGGAGGCGGTCTTCCTCGATGCCGAAGTGGTGCGCGATCTCGTGCACGACGGTGACCGTGACCTCCTCGACGACCTCCTCCTCGGTCTCGCAGATGTCGCAGATCGCCTCGCGGTAGATCATGATCCGGTCCGGCAGCGAGCCGCCGTAGTCCCAGCCGCGCTCGGTCAGCGCGTACCCCTCGTAGAGCCCGAGCAGCTCCGGCTCGTCGGGGTTCCGGTCCTCCACCAGGACGACGACGTTGTCCAGCAGCCCCATCAGCTCGGGCGGCACCTGGTCGAGGGCGTCGGCGACCAGCTCCTCGAAGACGGGGAGCGGGAGCGCCTTCACCAGGACGTCGGCAGCGGCCGGCCCTCCTCGTAGCCGGCCGAGCTCTGCACCCCCAGCACCGCCCGCTCGTGCAGCTCGTCCACGGTCCGCGCGCCCGCGTAGGTGCACGACGACCGCACGCCGGCCACGATCTGGTCGATCAGGTCCTCGACGCCGGGGCGGGCCGGGTCCAGGTACATCCGGGACGAGGAGATGCCCTCTTCGAAGAGGCCGGCCCGCGCCCGCTCGAACCCGGTCTGGGTCGCCGTCCGGGCCTTGACCGCCCGCGCCGACGCCATGCCGAACGACTCCTTGTACAGCCGGCCGCCGTCGTCGTGCACGTCACCGGCCGACTCGTAGGTGCCGGCGAACCAGGAGCCCACCATCACGTTCGCCGCGCCGGCGGCCAGCGCGAGCGCGATGTCGCGCGGGTGCCGGACCCCGCCGTCGGCCCACACGTGCTTGCCCAGCGAGCGAGCCTCCGCGGCGCACTCCTCGACGGCGGAGAACTGCGGCCGCCCGACGCCGGTCATCATCCGGGTGGTGCACATCGCGCCCGGGCCCACGCCGACCTTGACGACGTCGGCGCCGGCCTCGATCAGGTCGCGCGTGCCCTGCGCCGTCACCACGTTGCCGGCGACCACCGGCACGGAGCCGGCCACCGAGCGCGCCGCGCGGACCGCCTCGATCGCCTTCTCCTGGTGCCCGTGCGCCGTGTCGACGACCAGCACGTCCACCCCGGCGGCGAGCAAGGCCGCGGCCTTGCCCGCGACGTCGCCGTTGATGCCCACGGCGGCCGAGGTGAGCAGGTGGCCCTCGGTGTTCACCGCCGGCGTGTAGATCGCCGAGCGCAGCGCGCCCTTCTTCGTGATGACGCCGACCAGCCGGTCGCCCTCGACCACGGGGGCGGCGCTCACGCGCTCACCGGAGAGCACGTCGAAGATCTTCGGCAGGTCGGTGCCGGCGGGGATGGTGAGCGGCTCGCGGGTCATCACCTCGGCGAGCTGGGTGAACCGGTCGACGCCCTGGCACTGCCCGTCGGTGACGACGCCGACGGGGGACCCGTCCTCGACCACCACGACGATCCCGTGCGCGCGCTTGGTGAGCAGCGATAGCGCCTCGCCGACGGTGGAGGTGGGGGAGAGGGTGATCGGGGTGTCGTAGACCGGGTGCCGGGTCTTCACCCAGGAGACGACCTCGGTGACGACGTCGACCGGGATGTCCTGCGGCAGCACCGCCAACCCGCCCCGGCGGGCGGTGGTCTCGGCCATCCGCCGTCCCGAGATCGCGGTCATGTTGGCGACGACGATCGGGATGGTCGTGCCCACGCGGTCCGGCGTGGTCAGGTCGACCTCGAGCCGCGAGCCGACCGTCGAGTGGTTGGGCACCATGAAGACGTCGGAGTACGTGAGGTCGTGCGAGGGCCGCTGCAGGAAGCGCATGGCCCCAGTGTCCCAGTAGCGGTGCCGGCTCGGGGGCTGAGCCGGGGAAGCGGACGTTGAGCCGCGATGTGGCCCGGCCAGAGGTCGGACGGCGAGGGTTGACCCGGTCGGGCGTCGGTGGTGCGGTCACGAGCCGCGCGGCAGCGGTGGCTCCGTACGATCGGCGTCGTGATCGACCTACGGCTCGTGCGCGAGAACCCCGACGTCGTCCGTGCCAGCCAGCGCGCCCGGGGCGCCGACGAGTCCCTGGTCGACCAGCTGCTCGCCGCCGACGCCGCCCGCCGCGACGCGGTGAAGCGGGCCGACGACCTGCGCGCCGAGCAGAAGAACGCCTCGCAGGCGGTGAAGAAGGCGAGCCCCGAGGAGCGCCCCGCCGTCCTGGAGCGGGCCAAGGCGCTGGCCGCCGAGGTCAAGGAGGCCGAGGAGCAGCAGCGCGCCGCCGACGCCGCGCTGCGCGAGGTCCACCTGCGCATCCCCAACGTGGTCGCCGACGACGTCCCGCCCGGCGGTGAGGACGACGCGGTCACCCTGCGCACCGTCGGCGAGGTGCCCACCTACGACTTCGAGGTGCGCGACCACATCGAGATCGGCGAGGCCCTCGGCGCCATCGACATGGAGCGCGGCGCCAAGGTCTCCGGCTCCCGCTTCTACTTCCTCACCGGCCCCGGCGCGCTGCTGGAGTTCGCGCTGGCCCAGCTGGCGATCAGCCGGGCGGTGGCGGCCGGGTTCACCCCGGTGGTCGCTCCGGCCCTGGTCAAGCCGAGCGCCATGGAGGGCACCGGCTTCCTCGGCGAGCACGACGAGGAGGTGTACCGGATCGAGCGCGACGACCTGTACCTCGTCGGCACCTCCGAGGTGGCGCTGGCCGGCATGCACGCCGGTGAGGTGCTCGACCTCGCGCAGGGCCCGAAGCGCTACGCCGGGTGGTCCTCCTGCTTCCGCCGCGAGGCCGGTTCCTACGGCAAGGACACCCGCGGCATCATCCGGGTGCACTGGTTCGACAAGGTCGAGATGTTCAGCTTCTGCCGGCCGGAGGACGCCGCCGTCGAGCACCTGCGGCTGCTCGCGTGGGAGGAGGAGTTCCTCCAGGCCCTGGAGCTGCCCTACCGCGTCGTCGACATCGCCGCCGGCGACCTGGGCACCAGCGCCACGCGCAAGTACGACATCGAGGCGTGGTTCCCCACCCAGGGCACGTACCGGGAGCTCACCAGCACCTCGGACTGCACCACCTTCCAGGCCCGCCGGCTGACCATCCGGTACCGGGACGAGGACGGGAAGAACCAGACCGCGGCCACGCTGAACGGCACGCTCTGCGCCATCGCCCGCACCATCGCCTGCCTGCTCGAGGTGCACCAGCGGGCCGACGGCTCGGTGCACGTGCCGGTGGCGCTGCGGCCGTGGCTGGGGGGCGTCGAGGCGCTGACCCCCGGCATGACCCTGGCGGCCCCCGTCCCGCCGCCCGCGGCATGAGCGATTCCGCGCCGAAGGCTCTGCAGGCCTACGGCGTCCTGCCCGGCGCCGACCAGGTCGTGGAGCTCGGTGACCTCGGCCCGTGGCGGCCCAAGCTGGTCGCCACCGACCTCGACGGCACCCTCCTCGACGACGCCGGCGAGGTCAGCCCGCGCACCCGGGCGGCGGTGACCGCCTGCTGGGACGCCGGTATCCCGGTGGTCGGCGTCACCGGCCGCGGCCCCCGGCTGCTGGAGAGCGTGCGCGTCGCCCTCGGTGGGCGCGGCATCGCGGTGCTGGCGCAGGGCGGGTTCGTCGTCGACCTGGAACGCGACGAGGTGCTGCGCACAGTCGCCCTTCCGCGGAGCCAGGCGGCCGCGGTCATCGAGCGGATCGAGTCGGTGGCCGGGGACCTCGTGCTGGCGGTGGAGGACGCCGCCCATCAGGGCGAGGCGCGCGGCGCGTTGCGGGTGCAGCACGGCTTCGACTGGCCCTACCCCGAGGACGCCGAGCTCGTGGCCAAGGACGAGGTGCTGCCGGCCGAGGCCGTGCTCAAGGTCTTCCTGCGCTCGCCCACGATCGGCCAGGACGAGCTGCTCGCGCTCGCCCGCTCCGTCGTCGACCCGGCCGACGCCGAGCTGACCCACGCCGGCCTCGGGTTCATCGAGGTGCTGCCGCCGGGGATCACCAAGGCCACCGGCCTGGCCGTCGCCCTCGAGCGCTTCGGCGTCGACCTCGCCGACGTCCTCGTGTTCGGCGACATGCCCAACGACCTGCCGATGCTGACCGCGGTCGCCGAGGCCGGGGGCCGGGCCGTCGCCGTCGCCAACGCGCACCCGGCGGTTCGTGCCGTCACCACCCACGTGACCAGCGGCCACCGCGCCGACGGGGTCGCCCGGTACCTGGAGGCGGTGCTCGATGGCTGACTGGCGTCCCCGCCTGATCGCCAGCGACATGGACGGCACGCTCCTGCGCTGGGACGACACGGTCAGCGAGGCGACCGTCGCCGAGCTGGAGCGCTGGCGGGCCGACGGCGTCCCGGTGGTGCTGGCCACCGGCCGCCCGCCGCGGTGGATGCGCCGGATCCGCGAGGTGCTCGGCTACGGGACGGCGGTGTGCTGCAACGGCGCCGTGCTCCTGGACCTGGAGAGCTTCGAGATCCTCCACGAGGAGCCGGTGCACCCCGACGTCCTCCGGTCGGTCACGGCCGAGCTGCGTCGGCGGCAGCCGGACACCTGGTTCGCGGTCGAGTACGGGCTGGAGTTCCGTCACGAGCCGATCTACAAGCCACGGTGGGACGTCGACGCGCCGGGGGTCGCCGAGGCGACGCTGGAGGAGATGCTGGAGCAACCGGTCGCCAAGCTCCTGGCCCGCCACGAGAAGCTGCCGCGCGACGAGTTCGTGGCCCTGGTGGAGGAGGTCATCGGCGGGCGGGCGACGGTCACGTGCTCGTCGACGGATGCCCTCGCGGAGATCTCCGCGACCGGGGTGACGAAGGCGTCGGGCCTGGCCACGGTCGCCGCCCGCCACGGGATCGGCCCCGAGGACGTCGTCGTCTTCGGCGACATGCCCAACGACATCGCCGCCTTCGAGTGGGTGCGCGACGGCGGTGGCCGGGCGGTCGCGATGTCGCATGCGCACCCCGACCTGCTCGCCGTCGCCACCGACGTCACGGGGACCAACGAGGAGGACGGCGTCGCCACCTTCCTGAGGTCGCTCTAGCCGTTCCTGCTCCGCTGGAGTGACTCCAGCCTTGGGTCGGCTCAATCCGGCGCACGATCTGCCGAAAACCCGGGCAGTCGACCGCCGGTGGAGCGGTTCTGTCCCTCGGGAGGCTCGGCATGGACGCCGCTGTCGCACCAACCGCTCAGCACGGTTCTGAGCACGCCGCGGATGGAGGGCGCGGGCTGTTCCGCCGGGTCGGTCTGCAGGGCCGGCTCCTGCTGGCGATCCTGCTCGTCGCCCTGACCACCCTGGCGGTCGGCGTCATCGGGGCCTCCCGCATGGCGGTGCTCAGCGACCAGGCCGAGCAGATCTACCACGACGGCACGGTGCCGCTGGACGAGATCCGGCTGCTGCAGTCGGCCTGGTGGGAGTACCAGGCGAACTCGGCGCGCACCACGATCCCCGGGCTCCAGCCGGAGGCGGTCGCCCAGTACCAGGCCCGCGCCACCGAGGTGCAGGCCCGGATCCAGGAGCTGACCGGCCTCGTCGACGGTGAGCCGCTGGGTGCCGCGTCGCGCGCGGCCTTCGAGCGCTTCGAGCCCGCGATGACCGACTACTTCACCACGCTCGGCGAGATCATCGCTGCCCTCGAGAGCGGTGACCCGGCCCAGCTGGCGCAGCTGGAGACCGCCGGCGCCGAGCTCGATGCCGCCGAGATCGAGGCGATCGCCGCCCTCACCGAAGCCGCCGACGCGCAGTCGGAGTTCGCCGACGCCATCGCGGAGGACGCGAGGAACGCCGCCGAGGCGGCGCGCACGCTGACGTTCCTCGTCATCGGGATCGGCCTCGTCGTGTCGGTCGGGCTGGCCGTTCTGGTGGCCCGCAGCATCAACCGCCCGGTGCAGCGGATCAGCGAGGTGCTCGACCGGGTGGCCGACGGCGACCTGAGCGTGCGCGTCGGTCCCACCGGTGGTGCCGAGCTGGCCCGCGTCTCGGCCTCGGTCGACCGGACGCTCGACTCGATCGGCGGGGTGCTGCGGCTGGTCGGCGACTCCGCGAACCGGCTGGCCGACGCCTCGCAGAAGCTCGACGGCGCCGCCGAGGGCATCGCCGCCAACGCCCGGGCCGCGGCCGGCCAGGCCGATGAGGTGGTGACCTCCGCGGGTGCGGTGGCATCGAGCGTGGACACGGTGGCGACGGGGTCGTCGCAGATGGAGTCGGCGATCCGGGAGATCGCGCACAACGCGACCGAGGCGGCCCGGGTGGCGGGTCAGGCGGTGACGGTGGCGGAGACGACGACGAAGACCGTGGGGAAGCTGGGTGACTCCTCGCAGGAGATCGCCACGGTGATCAAGCTGATCAACGGGATCGCGGAGCAGACGAACCTGCTGGCGCTGAACGCCACGATCGAGGCTGCGCGCGCCGGTGAGGCGGGCAAGGGGTTCGCGGTGGTGGCCAGCGAGGTGAAGGAGCTGGCGCAGGAGACGGCGCGGGCGACCGAGGACATCTCCAAGCGGGTGGAGGCGATCCAGGGTGACACCGCGGGTGCGGTGGATGCGATCGGCAAGATCAGTGCGGTGATCGGGGAGATCAACGACTTCCAAGCGACGATCGCTGCGGCGGTGGAGGAGCAGACGGCGACGACGAACGAGATGAACCGCAACGTGGCCGAGGCGGCGAGTGGTTCGCAGGACATCGCCGCGGCGATCTCGGGGCTGGCCGCGGGGACGCAGGAGACCAACCAGCGGGTGGAGGACGCGCAGCGGGCCGCCGCGGAGCTGGCCCGGATGAGCGGGGAGCTGCAGGAGGCGGTCGCCCGCTTCACCGTCTGAACCAACCCGGCACGCCCGACGGCGCCGTTCCCACCCGGGGGCGGCGCCGTCGCGCGTCCCGCGCACCCCTACCGGTGGAGCCGCTCCACGACTGGGGTGAACTCCACCGTTCGGCCTGCCGATGAGCAGGACGACGGTCCTCTCGGACCGACCGACTTCCAGGAGAGCGAGCAGGCATGGAGCGCGTGCAGGACCCCGACACCGCGGCGAACACGGCGCGGGACGACCAGCAGCCCCGGGGGCTGTCCCGGATCGGGCTGCGCGGCCGCCTGCTCGGCTCGATCCTCGTCGTCGCCGTGACCACCCTCGGCGTCGGTGCCTTCGGCATCCAGCGGATGTCGGTGCTCAGCGACCAGGCGCAGCGCGTCTACGAGGACGGCGCCATCCCGCTCGACGGGCTGCGCGAGCTGCAGGCCGACTGGTGGCAGCTGTCGGCCAACATCGCGCGGGCCAACGTCCCCACCCTGCCGCCGGAGAGCCGGGCGCGTGCGCAGCAGCAGACGACGGAGATGACCGAGGTACTCGCGCAGCACGTCGCCGAGGTGGGCGAGATGCCGCTCTCCGACGAGGCGCGAATCCTGCACGAGCAGATGGCCACCTCGGTCGAGACGTACCTGACCGTGCTCCAGCAGCTGCTCGTCGCCACCAACACGCCCGGGACCCCGCCGGCGCGGATCGGCGCCCTGGTCGCGGAGCTCAACGAGAACGAGCAGACCATCTCCACCTCGATCGCGGAGGCCACGACCATCGCTGCCGAGGATGCGCAGGCAATCACGGGGGAGGCCGAGGAGGCGTACCACGACGGCCGCACGCTGACCCTCGTCCTGATCGCCGTGGGCCTGGCGATCTCCGTCGTTCTGGCCTTCGTGGTCGCCCGCGGCGTCACCCGGCCGGTGCAGCGGATCCGCGAGATCCTGGGCCAGGTGGCCGCCGGTGACCTCACCGTCCGCGCCGGCCGCACGGGTGGTGCCGAGCTGGGCGAGATGGCGGCGTCGCTCGACCACACGCTGGACTCGATCGGCAACGTCCTGCTGCTGGTCAACGACTCCTCCACCCGCCTGGCCACGGCCTCCCACCAGCTCAGCGGCGCCGCCGAGGGCATGCGGGAGAACGCCCGCCTCGCGGCCGGCCAGGCCGACGAGGTGGTGACCTCCGCGGGTGCGGTGGCATCGAGCGTGGACACGGTGGCGACGGGGTCGTCGCAGATGGAGTCGGCGATCCGGGAGATCGCGCACAACGCGACCGAGGCGGCCCGGGTGGCGGGTCAGGCGGTGACGGTGGCGGAGACGACGACGAAGACCGTGGGGAAGCTGGGTGACTCCTCGCAGGAGATCGCCACGGTGATCAAGCTGATCAACGGGATCGCGGAGCAGACGAACCTGCTGGCGCTGAACGCCACGATCGAGGCTGCGCGCGCCGGTGAGGCGGGCAAGGGGTTCGCGGTGGTGGCCAGCGAGGTGAAGGAGCTGGCGCAGGAGACGGCGCGGGCGACCGAGGACATCTCCAAGCGGGTGGAGGCGATCCAGGGTGACACCGCGGGTGCGGTGGATGCGATCGGCAAGATCAGTGCGGTGATCGGGGAGATCAACGACTTCCAAGCGACGATCGCTGCGGCGGTGGAGGAGCAGACGGCGACGACGAACGAGATGAACCGCAACGTGGCCGAGGCGGCGAGTGGTTCGCAGGACATCGCCGCGGCGATCTCGGGGCTGGCCGCGGGGACGCAGGAGACCAACCAGCGGGTGGAGGACGCGCAGCGGGCCGCCGCGGAGCTGGCCCGGATGAGCGGGGAGCTGCAGGAGGCGGTCGCCCGCTTCACCGTCTGAACCAACCCGGCACGCCCGACGGCGCCGTCCCCCGACCCGGGGGCGGCGCCGTCGCGCGTCCGGCTCAGGTGAGCACGTTGTAGGCGATCACCATGTTCACGACGGCGGCGACGACCGCCACCGCACCGAGCACCAGACCGGCGGTGGCCTGGCCGGTGCGGGTGCTGTTGCGCCGGGCGGCGACGCCCAGGCCCACGCTCACGACGCCCAGGGCCAGGCCGATGATCGCGAACAGGATCGCGAAGACGACGCCGACGGCGCCGGTGACGAGCGAGGCGATCGCCAGGCCGTTCTGGCCGCTGCGCGTGGACGGGCTGCTCGACTGCTGAGTGGTCACGGGATCCTCCCGGGATGGGGCCGGGGCGGTCCCGGCGCCGGACCGTCAGTGAGCGCGGGCCCGCCCCCGGAAACCGCCGGCGACCAGCGTCACCCGGTCAGGGGAACCGGTGGGTTCCGGTCGGATCGCGCGCTACAGGTACTGGCCGCCACCCGGACGGAGGTCCGGCTGGCCCGCCGGGTGCTGCCCGCCGGGAAGGGCCTTCCGCCGGATCTCCTCCAGCTGGGCCCGGGCGGCCATCTGCTGGGCGAAGAGCGCTGTCTGGATGCCGTGGAAGACGCCCTCCAGCCAGCCCACGAGCTGCGCCTGCGCGATCCGGAGTTCGGCGTCCGAGGGCGTCTCGCCCTCGCTGAACGGCAGCGAGATGCGCGCCAGCTCCTCGCGCAGCTCGGGGGCCAGGCCCTGCTCCAGCTCGCGGATCGAGGAGGCGTGGATGTCGCGCAGCCGGTTGCGGCTGGCGTCGTCGAGGGGGGCCGCGCGGACCTCCTCGAGCAGCTGCTTGATCATCGTGCCGATCCGCATGACCTTCGCGGGCTGCTCCACCAGCTCGCCGACGTCCATGCCCCCGTTGCCCTCGTCGTCGGCCCCCTGGGGCATCGGCACGGTGCCGACCGGACGCCCGTCCGGCCCGACCACGACGACCTGCTGGGGGCGCTCGTTGCCGTTCTGCGGTGCAGTCATGCCACCCATCCTGCCCGGTGGCGCGGACGCTCCGCCGGGGGCCGGGAGAGTGCGGGCCGACCGGGGGCAGGAACTAGGGTCGGACCATGGCATCGGGGGGCCGGCTGGACGTCGCTCGGGTCCGCGGTCTCTTCCCCGGTCTGTCCGACGGCTACGTCCACGCCGACGGCCCGGCCGGCTCGCTGGTCCCCGAGAACGTCGCCCACGCGGTCGGCTCCGCGCTGCGCACGCCGATCGCCGAGCGGGGCGGGGTCTTCCCGGCGTCCGGGCGGGCCGAGGCGCTGGTCTCCGGTGCCCGGGCCGCCGTGGCCGACCTGGTCGGCGGCCGGCCCGGCGGCGTCGTCCTCGGGCCGAGCGCGACCGCGCTGACCTATGGCATGGCCCGCGCGCTGGCCCGCACCTGGCGCCCCGGTGACGAGATCGTGCTCAGCCGGCTGGACCACGACGCCAACGTCCGGCCGTGGCTGCAGCTGGCCGCGACCACCGGGGTGCAGGTGCGCTGGGCGGAGGTCGACATCGAGACCGGCGAGCTGCCCGCCTGGCAGTACGCCGACCTGCTCACCCGGCGCACCCGGCTGGTGGCGGTCACCGCCGCCAGCAACGCACTGGGCACCCGGCCCGACGTCGCCGGCATCGCCGCACAGGCGCACGGGGTCGGTGCGCTGGTCTACGTCGACGCCGTCCACGCCGCCCCGCACGTGTTCCTCGACAAGGGCTCGCTCGGTGCGGACTTCCTGGCGGTGTCGGCCTACAAGTGGTGCGGGCCGCACGTCGCTGCGGTGGTGGCCGACCCGGAGCTGCTGGAGTACCTGCGGCCGGACAAGCTGCTGCCCTCGTCGGACCGGGTGCCCGACCGGTTCGAGACGGGGGTGCCGCCGTTCGAGCTGTACGCGGGGGTGAGCGCCGCCGTCGACCACCTGGCCGGGCTCTGCGCCGAGGCGATCGGCAGTCGCCGCGACCGGCTCCGGGCGTCGATGGCCGCCGTCGCCCGGCACGAGGGTGACCTGTTCGACTGGCTGGACCAGGCCTTGCGGGCCATGCGCCACGTGCAGGTCCTCGGCGAGCCCGAGCGGTGCACCCCCACGCTGTCGTTCACCGTCGCCGGCATGCGCCCCCGCCAGGTGGCCGCAGAGCTGGCCCGGGCAGGCATCTGCGCCTGGGACGGTGACTTCTACGCCCGGGAGCTCTTCGACGCCCTCGGGGTGAACGAGAGCGGGGGCGCGGTGCGCCTGGGGCTCATGCACTACAGCACCGCCGACGAGGTCGGCCGGATCATCGACGCGGTCGCGGGGCTGCGTCCCCGCTGACGGCCCCGTCCCGAGGCTCGCCCCGAGCGTGCGAGGGGTGAGGAGGACGGGGTCCTCTTTCAGGAGCCGGGGAGGAGCAGCACCTTGCCGACGTGCTCGCTCGCCTCGACGACGCGGTGCGCCTCGGCCGCCCGCGCCATGGGTAGCCGCCGGTCGACGACCGGCCGGATCGTCCCGCGCTCGACGTCGGGCCACACGTCGTGCCGCACCGCGGCGACGATGTCGGCCTTGCCGCCGGGGCCGGTCGCCGGCCGCGAACGCAGGGCGGTGGCGTGCACCGCCGCCCGCTTGCGCAGCAGCGTGGCGATGTCGAGCTCCGCCTTCGACCCGCCCTGCATGCCGATGATCACCAGCCGGCCCCCGACGGCCAGCGCCTCCAGGTTCCGGGCCAGGTACTTGGCGCCCATGTTGTCCAGGACGACGTCGACGCCGCGGCCGTCGGTCGCCTCGCGCACGCGCTCCACGAAGTCCTCGTCGCGGTAGTTGATCGCGACCTCGGCGCCGAGCTCGCGGCAGACGTCCAGCTTGGCCGCGGTGCCGGCGGTGGTGAGCACGCGGGCCCCGGCGCCGGCGGCGAGCTGGATGGCCATGGTCCCGATGCCGCTGGACCCGCCGTGCACGAGGAAGGTCTCGCCCCTGCCGAGCCGGGCCAGCATGAACACGTTCGACCACACCGTGCAGGTCACCTCGGGCAGCGCGGCCGCCGTGGCCAGCTCCACCCCGGCGGGCTTGGGCAGCAGCTGCCCGGCCGGGACGGCGACCCGCTCGGCGTAGCCGCCACCGGAGAGGAGCGCGCACACCTCGTCGCCGACCGACCAGCCGGTCACGCCCTCGCCGACCTCGCTGACGATGCCGCTGCACTCCAGGCCGAGGATCTCGCTGGCGCCCTTGGGTGGCGGGTAGAAACCCTGCCGCTGCAGCAGGTCGGCCCGGTTCACCGCAGCGGCCGCGACGTCGACGAGCACCTCGCCGGGGCCGCACACCGGGTCAGGGACCTCGGCCCAGGTGAGCACCTCCGGGCCGCCGGGTTCGCTGATCGTCACCGCGCGCATGGCCCGACCCTAGAAGGACCCCCTGGCCCCCCGCCGCTCGCAGGCTCGCATCGGGCCCCTGCAGGGGGCCGCTCCTGCCCTACGCCGCTCGCAGGCTCGCATCGGGCCCCGGCAGGGGGCCGCTCTTGCCCTACGCCGCTCGCAGGCTCGCGTCGGGCGCCGTTGCCGCGCCGGAGACGGCGACGGTGCTGCCCACGGCGTCGCTGGCGGTGGCGAGGTCGGCGAGCACCGCGCCGACGGCCCGACGGGACACCTTCATCCGATCCGTCCCGCCCGTCCGGGACGTCGTGGCGGCCTCGTCGCCGTCGGTCAGGTAGACCGGCTGCACGATCGTCCAGTCCAGCGCGCTGGCCCGCACGATCTGCTCCTGCCGCTCGTGGTCGGCGATCTGCGGGCGGAGAACCAGGGCGAAGACCACCCGTGAGGTGAACGGCAGCCGGTCGCGCGTCTCGCCGACCCCGTAGGACGACTGGACGACGAGCCGGCGCACGCCGTGCCGCTGCATCGCGGCGACCACCGTGGCGGTCCCCCGCGAGCGCACGTCCAGGGGTGTGCCGGAACTGCCGCGCAGCCGCACCCTCAGCGCGGGCTCGGCGATGCCCAGAGCGACCACGACGGCGTCCTGGCCGTCCACGGCGCGGCCGACGTCGGCCGCGCTCGTCGCATCCCCGTCGACCCCACGGACCCCGCACCGTCCGCCGAACGCCGTGCCCGCCGCCCGCGCGAACGCGGTGACCTCGTGTCCTCCGGCGACCAGGGCGTCGACCGCTGCCCGACCCGAACCGCCCGTCGCTCCCACGACCAGTACTCGCATGACCCGCTCCTTCGGTGGTGGAGGTGCTGCCGGCGCGTTGCCGACGTCGTCCACCCTGGTCTGGACGGGCAGTCAGGAGAACGCCCGTCCATCGCCGTTCCATGACCGTTCGTCCAGCGGGTCTGGACTGGCGGTCCCCGCGCGGTCAGGCTCTCGGCATGGCCGTCGACCCCGCCGCCCCCTGGGCTCCCGTCGACCCGCTCGGGGGCGTCCTCGGCGACCTGCGCATGCGCGGCACGTTCTACTGCCGCGCCGAGGGCCGGGCACCCTGGGGCGCGGAGATGCCCGCGATTGCGGGCTGCATGAGCTTCCACGTGGTCACCGAGGGCGGCTGCCTGCTCGAGGTCGACGGCACGGTGCACCAGCTACGGGCCGGGGACCTGGCGCTCGTGCCGCACGGGCGCGGGCACCTGCTGCGCAGCGATCCCGGCGCGCCGATCGCGGGCCGGGCCGACCTGCTGCCGCAGGACTACCTCGGCGAGCACTACTCGGTGCTGCGGATCGACGGCGGCGGGGCGCCGTCCCGGCTGATCTGCGGGGTGGTCGAGCGCGAGCGGCCGGGTGCGCTGCACCTGCTCGACCTGCTGCCCCCGGTGCTGCTGGTCGAGGCCGGCGACGCGCGCGCGGGCTGGTTGTCGGTGCTGCTGGGGATGATCGCCGACGAGGTGCGCCAGGACCGGCCCGGCGCCGAGGCGGTGGTCACCCGGCTGGCCGACGTCATCGTGGTGCAGGCGATCCGCGGGTGGCTGGACACCGGGGCCACCGGGCCCGGGTGGCTGCGCGCACTGCGCGACCCGCAGGTGGGCCAGGCGGTCGCGGCGGTGCACCGCGAGCCGGGCGCGGCGTGGACGCTGGACCGGCTCGCCCGTGAGGCGCGGATGTCGCGCTCGGCGTTCGCGGCCCGCTTCACCGAACTCGCCGGCGAACCCGCGCTGCGCTACGTGACCCGCTGGCGGATGCACCTCGCCACGGCCGCGCTCGCCCGCGGTGCCCGGGTCAACGAGCTGGCCCGGCAGCTGGGCTACGAGTCCGAGGCCGCCTTCTCCCGGGCCTACAAGCGGGTGACGGCGGTGCCGCCGGTGACCGTCCGGGGCCGGCCGGAGGGATCCGCCCCCGGACGCGCGACGGCGCCGCGCCCCCGGGGGGACGCGGCGCCGTCGTCGTCGGTTACGCCCGGGCCTTGAGGTCCTTGCGCAGGATCTTGCCCGCCGCCGACTTCGGCACCTGCTCGATGAACTCGACGAAGCGGATCTTCTTGTGCGGGGCCACCTTCTCGGCCATGTAGGCCATCACGGCGTCCTCGGTGAGCTCCGAGCCGGGGGCCCGCACCACGAACGCCTTGGGCAGCTCCTCGCCGCTCTCCTTGTCCGGCACCCCGATCACCGCGGCGTCGGCGATCTCCGGGTGGTTGATCAGCACGGCCTCCAACTCGGCCGGGGCCACCTGGTAGCCCTTGTACTTGATCAGCTCCTTGACCCGGTCGACGACGGTGTAGCGGCCGTGCTCGTCGACGATCGCGACGTCGCCGGTGTGCAGCCAGCCCTCGCTGTCGATGGTGCCGGCGGTGGCGTCGGGGTTGTTGAGGTAGCCCTTCATCACCTGCGGGCCGCGCACCCACAGCTCGCCGCGCTCGCCCGGCGCGGCGTCCTCACCCGTGCCCGGGTCGATCAGCCGGCACTCGGTGTTGGGCACCGCGTAGCCGACCGAGCCCTTCGGCACCTCGCTGGTGACGCCGGGCGGCTCCGCGCCCGGGTCGGGCGTGGTGTGCGACACCGGGGAGAGCTCGGTCATCCCGTAGCCCTGGCCGACCGAGACGCCGGTGTCGGCGCCCTTGCGCAGCCGGTCCTGGGCGGCCAGCGCGAGCTGCTCGTCGAGCGGGGCGGCGCCGGAGAGGATCGAGGTCAGCGAGGAGAGGTCGTACTGGTCGACCAGCGGGTGCTTGGCCATGGCCAGCAGGATGGGCGGCGCCACGAACGCCCGGGTGATCTTGTGGTCCTGGATGGTGCGCAGGAAGTCCTCGAGGTCGAACCGCGGGAGGGTGACCACGGCGCCGCCCCAGGCCAGGCCCTGGTTCATCAGCACGGTGAGGCCGTAGATGTGGAAGAACGGCAGGACGGCGATGATCCGCTCCTCCTCGCCCAGCTGGATCAGCGGGCGGCACTGCGCGACGTTCGCCACCAGGTTGCGGTGGGTGAGCATGACGCCCTTGGGCAGCCCGGTCGTGCCGCTGGAGTAGGGGAGCGTGACCAGGTCGTTGGCCGGGTCGATGTCCACCTGGACGCTCGGGGCGTCGGCGCCGAGCAGGTCGAACAGGTTGGCGTGGCCCTCGGCGCCGTCGAGCACGATGACCTCGTCGACCGGCGACTTCTCCACGGCTGCGGTGGCGCGGTCCATGAACAGCGAGATGGTGATGAGCATCTTCGCCCCGGAGTCCTTCAGCTGGAAGGCGATCTCCTCGGGCGTGTACAGCGAGTTGATCGGGCTCATCACGCAGCCGGCCGCGGCGATGCCGTGAAAGACCACCGGGAACCACGGGGTGTTCGGGCAGAAGACGGCGACGACGTCGCCCTTGCGCAGCCCGCGGGCGTGCAGGTTGGCGGCGACCCGGTCCACGTACTGGGCCAGCTGACCGTGGGTGATCACGTCGCCCTTGAGGCCGTCGATCAGCGCCGGTGCATCGGGCTTCTCCCGGCCGGCCGCCAGGACGAACTCGGGGACGGAGACGTTCGGGATCTCGACGTCGGGATAAGGGCTGGACAGCGCCACGGGTGTTCCTCCTCGCATGGTGTGTGGCGCCAGTCTCACACCCGCGGTGTCCCCGCTCACAAGGGGGTTACCGGCGGGTTCGCCCGATCAGCGGGGCCAGAGCACCGACTGCGTGCAGCGGAACAGCGCGATGGTCTTCCCGGTGTCGGCGTTGCGCACGACGGCGTCCCACACCTGGGTCGTCCGCCCGGCGTGCACGTTGGTCGCCTCGCACGCGATGCGCCCCTCGCGCGCGGTGCCCAGGTGGTTGCTCTTCAGCTCGATCGTGGTGAACCCGCTGGAGCCCTCGGGCAGCAGCGCCCGTGTCGGCAGCCCGCAGCTGGTGTCGGCCAGGGTGACGACAGTGCCGGCGTGCAGGTAGCCGTTGGGTGCCAGCAGCTCGGGCCGGATGTCGAGGTGGCTCGTGAGCCGGCCGGGCTCGTGGGTGTCGACGACGATGCCGAGCAGGCCCGGGAAGGTGCCCGGCAGCAGGTCGTTGAGCTCGTCGGCGGTCAGGAACCCGGTGGCGGACATGGCTGGCAACGTAGCGAGCGCCCTCGGGACGGCGACCGGCACCCGCCCTCGCCGGGCGACCTCCTGGCTCACCGTGCGGGGTCCTGGCTCACCGTGCGGGGTCCTGGCTCACCGTCGACGCTGAGCCAGGACCCATAACGATCAGGTCACCTGATCATCAGGCGAGGCCGCGGACGGTGCGGAGCGGCGGGCGGGTGCCCTGGATGGACGCCACCATGTCCAGCGTCTGGCGGGTCGCGGCGACGTCGTGGGCGCGGAACACCCGCGCCCCCAGCCAGGCGCTCACCGCGGTCGCCGCGAGCGTGCCGGTGAGCCGTTCCCCGACGGGGACGTCGAGGGTCTCGCCGACGAAGTCCTTGTTCGACAGCGCCACGAGGACCGGCCAGCCGGTGGCCACGAGCTCGCCCAGCCGGCGGGTGGCCTCCAGCGAGTGCCGGGTGTTCTTGCCGAAGTCGTGCCCCGGGTCGACCAGCACCCGCTCCCGCGCCACCCCCGCCGCGACCGCCGCCTCGGCCAGGGCCGTGGTCCGAGCGACGATGTCGGCGACGACGTCGGCGTAGGCGATCCGGTGCGGCCGCGTGCGCGGCGGCAGCCCGCCGGCGTGGGTGCACACGATCCCCGCGCCCGCCTCGGCCGCCACCGCCGCCAGCCCCGGGTCGACCCCGCCCCAGGCGTCGTTCACGACGTCGGCGCCGGCGGCCAGCGCCTCGCGGGCGACCTCCGCCCGCCAGGTGTCGATCGAGATCGGCAGCGCCGGGTGTGCCGCGCGGATGGCGGCCACGAGGTCGACGGTCCGGCGCACCTCCTCGGCGGGGGAGACCTCCTCGCCGGGCGCGGCCTTCACCCCGCCGACGTCCACCATGTCCGCACCCTCGGCGACCACCCGGTCGACGCGCTCCACCGCCGCGGCCAGCTCGTAGGTGGCGCCGCGGTCGTAGAACGAGTCGGGGGTGCGGTTCACGATCGCCATGACCGCCAACGCGCCGTCCGGCACATCGAGGGCCCCCAGTCGCAGCAACCCGCTCCCCGTCCGATCGTGGTGTGTGGTGGAGTCAGCCAACCAGACCGTCCACGAGGAGGCAGACAGATGGCGCAGACGACGGTGCACGGCGTCGAGGGGGTCCAGGGCCTGGTCGGGCAGCACCTGGGCCACAGCGACTGGGTGACGATCACCCAGGAGCAGGTGAACCAGTTCGCCGAGGCGACCGGCGACCACCAGTGGATCCACGTCGACCCGGAGCGGGCGAAGAAGGAGAGCCCGTTCGGCGGGCCGATCGCGCACGGCTACCTGACGCTGTCGCTGCTGCCCTCCCTGATGCCGCAGATCGTGGAGATCGGCGGGTTCCGCATGGGCGTGAACTACGGCACGGAGAAGGTGCGCTTCCCCTCCCCGGTGCCCGTGGGCGCACGGGTGCGGGCCGGTGCCACGCTCGAGGCGGCGACGCCGTTCGAGGGCGGCATCCAGATGAACCTCGCCGTGACCATGGAGGTCGAGGGCGGCAGCAAGCCGGCGATGGTCGCCACCGTCGTCTACCGCCGCTACCTCTGACGCCGCGGCGCTCGGGCATAGGAAGCTTTACCCGCGTTCTGACCGCCGGGACGCAGGTAAAGCTTCCTATGCCCAGACGCGTCAGTCGACGAGGGCCTGGTTGACCAGCTGGCGCAGGTAGTTGCGGATCGGCAGGGTGCTCGAGGGCAGCAGCTGCGTGTAGAAGCCGACGGTGATGTCCTCGACCGGGTCGACGTAGAACGCCGTCGACGCCGCCCCGCCCCAGCTGTAGTCGCCCACGTTCGAGACGACGCCGTAGCGCGTCGGGTCGATCACCATCGAGAAGCCGAGCCCGAAACCGACCCCGCGCAACGGCGTCTCGGCGAACAGCGGCCGGCCGAAGCTCTCCAGGTCCTGGCCGCCGGGGATGTGGTTGCGCACCATGTGCGCGAGCGTGCGCGGCCCGAGCAGCCGGCCGCCGTCGTAGGCGCCGCCGCGGCGCAGCATCTCCGCGAACCGCAGGTAGTCGCCGGCGGTGGACACCAGCCCGCCGCCGCCGGAGAGGAACGCCGGCTTGCTGTGGGCTGCCTGGCCCATGGCGTCGAGCGGGGCGAACCCCGTGGCCGCGCCGCCGGGCTGCCCGGGGGTGGCGGCGTAGAGCCGGGCCAGGGACTCGACGTCGTCGCCGTCCCGCAGGCCGAACGAGGTGTCCCGCATGCCGAGTGGCGCGAAGATGCGAGACGCGAAGAACTCGTCCAGCGGCTGCCCGGAGACGACCTCGACCAGCCGGCCGAGCACGTCGGTGGAGACGCCGTAGTTCCACTCGCTGCCGGGCTGGAAGACCAGCGGCACCGAGGCCCACTGCCGGCACACCTCCGCGGAGTCCGCGCCGGGCGGGGTGCCCCACTCGTGCCCCATCGCGCGGTACATCGCGTCGACGGGGTGGGCGTGGTGGAAGCCGTAGGTGAGCCCCGACATGTGGGTCAGCAGGTGCCAGACCCGGATCGGCTCGACCTGCGGGCTGGTGACCGGCTTCATCGCCGACCCCGCCACGTAGACCCGGGTCTCGGCGAACTCGGGCAGCCAGCGGGCGATGGGGTCGGTGAGCTGGAAGGCCCCCTCCTCGTACAGCATCATCGCCGCGACGGAGGTGACCGGTTTCGTCATCGAGAAGATTCGCCAGCGCGTTCCGGTCTCCACCGGGAGGCCGTCCTCGACGTGGCGGAAACCCCCGCGGCCGACGTGGACGAGCCGCCCGCGCCGGGCCACGGTGACCAGGAAGCCGGGCAGCTGGCCGTCGTCGACGTAGCGGGCCAGCCGGGCGTCGATGCGGGCCAGCCGGGCGGGATCCATCCCCACCTCGGCCGGATCGGTTCCCACCTGCAGGTCTTCGCTCACGCCCACCTCCCGGTCCTGGGCGCCGTCCGCGGCCGGGCGACGCCTCGACCGGCATCCTGACTCACGCCTTGTGAGCCGGGACACACGGGGGTCTCGGCGTCCGCCCGGCTGCGGGCGCGACCTGCGATCAGACCGGGACGGAGCTCGCGGCCTTCTTGAGGTTCGAGCCGGCGGTCACCTTGACGGTGTTGGCCGCGGGGATGTCGATCGACTCACCGGTCTGCGGGTTGCGGCCGGTGCGGGCGGAACGCTGGGTCCGCTCGACGGTGATCAGCCCGGAGACGGCGACCTTCTCGCCACGGGTGATGGCGTCGACCAGCTCGTCCTGCAGGCCGGCGAGGACCGAGTCGACGGTCGAGGCCGGGACGTCGGCGCGCTTGGCGATGGCGGAGACCAGTTCGGCCTTGTTCATGTGTTTCCTCTCGTAGGCGGTGGCGGTGCCGTGTGCTCGGCACTCAGCCGGGTCTTCCCTCCCGGACGCGCGGCGCGCCGCCGGGGTTCCCGCACCCGCGCTCGTCGCGGGGTGCGGCCGGCCCGTCTCGCGGGAGTCCGGGCCGGCAGCACGGTGTCATGCCGCCTGCTGTCCTGGCCAGTGGGGGGTACCGCGAAACCCCGCAGCAGACCCGCCGGTCACAGCGGTAACGCCCCTCCGCGGGCCGGGCGACGCGCCGGGGCGGCAGGCCCCGGGGGCGCGCCCGGGGCTCGCGGGAGCGCGCCGGCGGAGGACCTCCCTCAGACGTCGACGATGTGCGAGCGGACCGACGCGACCAGGTCGGGGCCGACCTCGTGGATGCCGTGCGCGGCGGCGCCGTGGGGCACCGCCTGGGCGAAGATGCCGTCCTCGTCGGCCGCGGTGAACGTGGCGTCGCAGCCGGGGATGACGTCGCCGCAGGCGAAACGCTTCATGGGGGTCTCTCCTCTGGTGGGGTCAGCGATCGGACCTGGCGCTGGAGGCCAGGTCCTCGATCCGCAGCAGCCCGAGCACGTGGCCGGTCGGGTCCGTGCAGACGACGGGGTCGAAGCGGTGGGCGGGCGGTCGGGTGAGCGCCCGGCGCAGCGCGTCGCCGATGTCGGTCGAGGGGTGCACCCGCAGCGAGACCGGCGCGGTGTGCACCTCACCGGTCCGCGGGTCGCAGAGCAGCAGCGCCGCGGGCTCGCCGTGCGGCCCCACCACGACGGCCGGCGGGGTGGCGGGCACGTCCTCGCCGAGCACGTACTGGCGCACCGGGCGCAGCAGGCTGGCGACGCTGTCGGTCAGCCGCGCGCGTGCCACGTGGGCGCGCACCAGCCGGGCGATCTCGGGGTCCAGTGGCCGGAACTCCGGGGCCGGGCGGCCGAGCAGCCAGCCCTGGGCCAGCGGCACGCCGAGGCGGGTGACGGCGGCGAGCTCCGCGGGGGTCTCCACGCCCTCGGCCAGCAGCCAGGCGTCGATGCGCCCGGCGAACTCGCCGATCATCTCGACCAGCGCCATGCGCACCGGGTCGCCGTCGACGTCGGAGACGAGGGCACGGTCGAGCTTCACCAGCTGCGGCCGGACGGCGGCCAGCTGCTGCAGCCCCGAGTAGCCGCTGCCGGCGTCGTCGAGGGCGATGAGCGCACCGCGCCGCCGCAGCGCGTCGGTCTGCTGGCGCAGGGCGGACAGGTCGTCGACGGGGGTGTGCTCGGTCAGCTCCACCACGACGCGGTGCAGGTCGGGCCGGGTGGCCAGGGCGGTCTGGATCACGTCGGTGCCCAGCAGGTGCGGGCTGACGTTCACCGTCAGGAAGGTGTTGGCGGGCAGCGCGTCGACCGCGGCGAGCGCCTTGTGGATGGCCAGCGCCTCGAGCTCGGCAGCGACCCCGGCCTCGGTGGCGGCGGCGAACCAGACGTCGGGCCCGGCCGCGCCGGGGAAGCGGGCCAGCGCCTCGTAGCCGGCGATGCTCGCCGCGGCGAGGTCGACGATCGGCTGGAACACGAGTGTCAGGTCGTCGGCGTCGGCGAGCAGCGGCCGGCAGTCCGGCAGACCGATGGTGCGCGTGCCCAGCATGGTCAGGGGATCGACCGGTGCGCTCCGGTCCTTGACCGCAGCTACGCGCCCTCCCCCGGCGGGGGGAGGCGCGCCGGCACCCCCGGCGGGGACACCGGTCCGGATTCGTCGGGAAGCCGTGCCAGCATGTGCGGAGGACGCCCCCGGTCCGGGGGCAGCGGACGCTGGGCGGAGGGTGCGTGGCCACGAGGGGCTCCGCCGTCCCGGACGGACAGCTGGAACCGGACCCGCTCACCGATCCGCTGCGCGTGGCGGCGGCGCGCCGGCTGCTGCTGGAGGTCCCGGGGCCCGCGGCCTTCGACCGGCTCTCGGCGCTGGCCGCCCGGCTCGTGGACGCCGGCCATGCGAAGGTCACCCTCTTCACCGACCACGACGTCGTCGTCGGCGGGTACGGGCTGCCCGCCGGCGTGGTCGGGGGGCCGGCGCTGGCGACCGGCGCCCTCTCGGCCATCACGGTCCGCCAGGGCCGGCCGCTGAAGGTCGCGGCGGCCGCGGAGGACCCGCGGGTGGCGGATCTGCCCGCCGTCGCCTCCGGCGAGGTCGGGGCCTACCTGGGCGCGCCGCTGATGGCCGCCTCGGGGCAGGTCGTGGGCGCGCTGGCCGTGTACGACGCGGCGCCGCGGAGCTGGTCCGACGACGCCGCCGAGCTGCTGGAGCAGCTGGCGGCCTCCGTCGTCGCCGAGCTGGAGCTCTCGGCGGCGCAGTCGGCGGTCGGCACCTCGCGGGCCTGGCTCGAGGTCGCTCTGGAGGCGAGCTCCGTCGGCATCTGGGAACGGGACCTGCGCACCGGGACGATCCACTGGGACGACCGGTGCGCGGCGTTGTTCGGCCTGGAGTCCGCGGTCGAGCTGAACTCGCTGGACGACGTCCTCGAGTCGCACGTGCACCCGGACGACCACGCCACGATGGCCGAGGCCATGCGGGTGGCGCTCGAGGAACGCAGCGACTACACCATCGAGTTCCGGGCGCTGCGCGAGGACGGCGTCACCCGCTGGGTGCTCGCCCGCGGCCGCGTGGTCGCCGACGCGACCGGTGCACCGGCGCGGGTCCTCGGCACGGCCGTCGACATCACCGAGGCCCGCGGCCAGGCGCAGCGGCGGCTCACCGCCGTGCAGCGGGCCGCCGCCATCGCCGAGGTGGCGGCCGAGCTGGCCAACGCCGCCCGGCTGGACCAGCTCGCCGACATCGCGCTGCGCGGAGCGCAGGTGCTGGGCGCGGAGTCCAGCGCTCTGGCGGTCTTCGACTCGTCGGGCGGTCCGCTGCGGCTGCGCATGGCCGGCAACATGGTCGCCACCGTCCGGGAGGGCGTGCCGGACGCCTGGCTCGACGACGGCGTCCTCCTCCCGATGGACGACGCGCTCCCCGCGCAGCACGCGGCCCGGCACGGGCGCCGGTTGCTGCTCGGCGACCCCGGCGAGGCGGTTGCCCGGTTCCCGGCGCTGGAGCCGGTCGTCGAGCTGCTCGGGCTGGGGGCGCTGGCGACGATCCCGCTGCGCATCGAGGGGCGGCTCCTGGGCGCCTTCCTCGCGTTGTGGACCACCGAGCACGAGTTCACCGCCGACGACGTCGAGGTGCTCGAGGCGCTGGCCGCGCAGATCGCGCTGAGCGTCTCGCGCCTGCAGGCCGACGCCGAGCGCGGTGCAGCGGTCGCGGCGATGGCGCAGGCCAACCAGCGGCTGCGGCTGCTCGCGGACGCCGGCCGGGTCCTCTCGGGCACCCTGGACATCGACCAGCAGATCGGTCAGCTCGCCGCGCTGGTCGTGCCAGCCCTGGCCGACTGGTGCTGGATCCTGGTCACCGACGAGCAGGGCCGGCTGCACGGGCTGGCCAGCAGCCACCGCGACCCCGCGCGCCGCGAGGAGGTGCAGGCCTACGTCCGGGCGATGGTCGCGGAGATGACCGAGGAGTCGGCTGCGCGGCAGGTGACCGCCACCGGCCGCCCGATGGTGCTGCCGGACCTCGACTGCGAGCACGTCGCCCGCGCGCTGCCCGACCCCGCGACCCGGGAGCTCTTCGCCCGGCTGGGCGCCGCCTCCGCCGTCGTCGTGCCGCTGGTGGCGCGAGGGCAGGGGCTCGGCGCGCTCGGGCTGTTCACCGCTGAGCACCGGGGCCCGCTGGGGGAGGCCGAGGTGGACACCGCGGTGGAGATCGGCCGGCGGGCGGGCCTGGCCCTCCACCAGGCGCGGCTGTACGGGCAGCAGCGCGACCTGGCCGACGCCCTGCAGCGCAGCATGCTCACCGAGCCGCCGCAGCCGGAGCACTGCGAGATCGTCGTCCGGTACGTGCCGGCCGCCGAGGGCGCCGAGATCGGCGGCGACTGGTACGACGCGTTCCTGCAGCGCGGCGGCACCACCGTGCTGGCGATCGGCGACGTCGTCGGCCACGACACCCGGGCGGCCGCGGCCATGGGCCAGGTGCGCGGCCTGCTACGCGGGATCAGCTACTCCAGCGGTGGCTCGCCGGCGGAGGTGCTCACCGAGCTCGACCGGGCCGTCCACGGGCTGGCGCTGAACACGATGGCCACCGCGCTGGTGGCCCAGCTGGAGCCCGAGCCCGGCGACGAGGCCGGCCGGATGCGGCTGCGCTGGGCCAACGCGGGGCACCCGCCGCCGGTGCTGCTGGCCTCCGACGGCAGCGTCGTCCTCCTCGACGGCAAGCAGGCCGACCTGCTGCTGGGCGTGGCGCCGGAGACGGCGAGGGAGGACCACATCGCCGTCCTCGCGCCGGGCGCCACGGTGCTGCTCTACACCGACGGGCTGGTCGAGCGGCGCGACCGCGACATCGATGAGGGCACCGAGCAGCTGCTGGAGGTGCTCGGGGAGTGCGAGGGGCTGCCCCTCGACGAGTTGTGCGACCGGGTGCTGGAGCGCATGTTCCTGCCCGACGCGGAGGACGACGTCGCCGTCCTCGCCGTCCGGCTGAGCTGACCCGAGCCCGCGAGGGGCGGCTCGTCGCGACGTGCTGGAGCGGCCCCCGTGCAGGGCCCCGGCCCGAGCCTGCGAGGGCCGGGGAGCACGGGGGTCCTCTTACTGGCCTGGGGGGACGTCCAGGTCGGTGGCCGTCCCGGCGGGGGTGCTCGCCCGCAGCTCGGCGTCGCGGGCGGCCATCGCCTCCTGCCGGGCCGGCTCCTCCTCCAGGATCGCCGCGGCCTTCCAGTCCGCCGGGATGGCGAAGGCGTCGACCAGCGTGGTCAGGTGCGGCCGTAGCTGCTTGAGCAGACCGTTCACCGTGGCCGTGAGCGCCTTCGCCCGGGCCGGGGTGAGCTGCCCGTGCTCCAGGAACCAGCCCTTGTCCGCCTCGATGGTCGAGAGGGCGTAGAGGTCGCAGAGGGTGTCCAGCAGCGCCTTGGCCGCGGGGTCGCTGACGCGGTCCACACCTTCGACGAACGCCTCCAGGACGATCCGGTCGATGTGCGCCTCGGCGGTCTTCAGCACGTGGTCCTGGACGTCGTTGAAGACGTCGAACGGAGCCATGCCCTCGGTGGTGGAGTTGTTGCGCAGCCGCCGGATGGCGCTCTCGAGCGCGTGCTTCTCGCGGAACTCGAGCATCTTGGCCTGCCAGCCGCGGTCGAGCATCGGCACCTCGTCGTCCCGGCCGGGGACGGCGTCGACCAGCCGCTGGAGGAGCGCGCGGGCCGCCGTCCGCTCCAGCACCGTCTCGCGCACCATGTCGGCGACGAAGCCGACCCGGCCCCAGCCGTCGAGCGAGCCGAAGGCGTCCCGGTAGCCGGTCAGCAGACCCTTGGCCACCAACTGCAGCAGGACGGTGTTGTCGCCCTCGAACGTGGTGAAGACGTCGGTGTCGGCCTTGAGGTGGGGGAGCCGGTTCTCCTGCAGGTAGCCCGCGCCGCCGCACGCCTCGCGGCACATCTGGATGGTGCGGGTGGCGTGCCAGGTCTGGGCCACCTTGAGCCCGGCGGCGCGCGACTCCAGCTCCCGCTGGGCCTGCTCGTCGATCTCCTGGCCGTGCTCGTGCACCGCCGTCTGGACGTCGTGCATGGTGCTCACCAGCTCGTTCTGGGCGAAGTGCAGCGCATAGGTCTTCGCCAGCGCCGGCAGCAGCTTGCGCTGGTGCACCAGGTAGTCGTTGATGACGACCTCGCGCTCCTCACCGGGGGCGGCGAACTGGCGGCGGGTGTTGCCGTACCGGACGGCGATGTCGAGGGCCAGCTTGGTGGCCGCCGAGGCGGAGCCGCCCACGCTGACCCGGCCGCGCACCAGCGTGCCGAGCATCGTGAAGAAGCGGCGGGTCTCGTTCTCGATGGTGGAGGTGTAGGTGCCGTCCTCGGCGACCTGGCCGTAGCGGTCGAGCAGCATGTCGCGCGGCACCGTGACGTGGTCGAACGTCAGCCGCCCGTTGTCGACGCCGAGCAGCCCGGCCTTGGGGCCGTCGTCGCCGATGGTGACGCCGGGCATCGGGTTGCCGTCCTCGTCGCGGATGGGCACCAGCCAGGCGTGCACGCCGTGGTTCTTCCCCTGGGTGACGAGCTGCGCGAAGACGACCGCCATCCGCCCGTCCTTGGCGGCGTTGCCGATGTAGTCCTTGCGCGCGGCCTCGTGCGGGGTGTGCAGGTCGAACGTCTGCGTCGCCGGGTCGTAGGTGCACGTGGTGCGCAGCTGCTGGACGTCGGAGCCGTGCCCGGTCTCGGTCATCGCGAAGCAGCCGGGCAGGTCGAAGCTCATGATGTCGCGCAGGTAGGCCTCGTGGTGCCGGCGCGTGCCGAGCAGCTGGACGGCGCCGCCGAACAGGCCCCACTGGACGCCGGCCTTGACCATGAGCGAGAGGTCGACGAAGGCGAGCATCTCGATCGAGGTGACCGAGCCGCCGGCGTCGGCCTCGCCGCCGAACTCCTTGGGGAAGCCCAGGGTCACGCGGCCGGAGTCGGCCAGCTTCGCCGCCATGCGGGTGACCCGCTCCCGGGCCTCGGCCATCGACTCGCCGTATTCCGGCAGCATCTCCGGGTCGTGCAGGTTCTCGCGGGCGTCGCGGCGCACGTGCGCCCAGCGGCCGTCGAGGGCCTCCTGGAGGTGGGCTGGGTCGACCGTGGTCGGCAGGGTGCTCGTCACTGTTCCTCCTGGGACGTCGGTCGTGCGGTCGGTGCGGGTCGGTCGGGTTCGCGGTCGGGCATCGGGATGACGCCGGTGAGCCCGGACCAGGCCAGGTCGGTGAGGTGGGCGGCCAGTTCGGCCCGGGGCATCGGCCGGTCGGCCCGCAGCCACCAGTCGGCGGCGGCGCGGACCAGGCCGATCAGCCCGTGCCCCCACGGTCCGGCGGGTGCGGGGTCGAGGCCGGCCCGGGTCAGGGCGGTGCGCAGCAGCCCGGCCGCCTCGTCGCCCACCAGGTCGGAGAGGTTGTCGATGGGGTCGGCGTCGACCGGGCGGTCGGTCGGGTGCAGGTGGACCACGAACCGGTACAGCTCGGGGTCGGCCTCGCAGAAGGCGAGGTAGGCCTCGACGGCCGCGGTGGTCATCGCCCGCGGGGACCCGGCGTCCTCCATCGCCGCCCGCAGCCGGGGGAGCAGCTGCTCGGCGACCCGGGCGCAGACGGCCACGTACAGGTCGGTGCGGTCGGCGAAGTGCCGGTAGACGACGGTCTTGCTGGTGCCGGCCTCGGCGGCGATCTCGTCCATGCCGACGCCCGCGCCGTGCCGGCCGATCGCGGCGACGGCGGCATCGACCAGTGCGGCGCGGCGGGCACGGCGGTGCTCGTCCCACCGCGAGCTGCGCCGGTCCCGGACGGCCGCGGCCGCCTCTCCCGACGACGGTGCCACCGCCCCCCCTCCCATGGCCTCGAGTTTCACGGAACCCACGGTACCGGGTACTGTTGGTACCGGCCAGTCCCACCCGACTTCGGAGGTCCCGATGGCTACCCAGAACCCGGCCACCCGCAAGGCCGCGATCGTCGGCGGCAACCGGATCCCGTTCGCGCGGTCCAACTCCGCCTACGCGCAGGCGTCGAACCAGGACATGCTCACCGCCACGCTCGACGGGCTGGTCGCCCGCTTCGGGCTGCAGGGCGAGTCGGTGGGCGAGGTGGTGGCCGGCGCCGTCCTCAAGCACGCCCGCGACTTCAACCTCACCCGCGAGTCGGTGCTGGGCTCCAAGCTCTCGCCGACCACCCCGGCGTACGACGTGCAGCAGGCGTGCGGCACCGGGCTGGAGGCGGCGATCCTCGTCGCCAACAAGATCGCGCTGGGGCAGATCGAGTCCGGCATCGCCGGTGGCGTCGACACCACCTCCGACGCCCCGCTCGCGGTCAGCGAGGACCTGCGCCGCGTGCTCATCGCGCTGAACAACGCCAGGACCTGGCAGGACCGGCTCAAGGTCCTCGGCCGGATCCGCCCGGGCATGATCGCCCCGGAGATCCCGCGCAACGCCGAGCCGCGCACCGGCCTGGCGATGGGCGACCACGCGGCGATCACCGCGAAGGAGTGGGGGATCGGCCGCGAGGAGCAGGACGAGCTCGCCGCCCGCTCGCACCAGCGCATGGCCGCCGCCTACGACCGCGGCTTCTTCGACGACATGGTGACGCCGTTCCTCGGGCTGGCCCGCGACAACAACCTGCGCCCGGACTCCAGCGTCGAGAAGCTGGCGAAGCTCAAGCCGGTGTTCGGCACGGGCGACCCGGACGCCACGATGACCGCGGGCAACTCGACCCCGCTCACCGACGGCGCCTCGGCCGTGCTGCTGGCCTCCGACGAGTGGGCCGACGCCAAGGGGCTGCCGGTGCTGGCGCACCTCGTCGACGCGCAGACCGCCGCCGTCGACTACGTGCACGGCGGCGAGGGGCTGCTCATGGCGCCGGTCTACGCCGTCCCGGTGCTGCTCGCCCGCAACGGGCTGACCCTGCAGGACTTCGACTTCTACGAGATCCACGAGGCGTTCGCCTCGACGGTGCTCGCGACGATGAAGGCCTGGGAGGACCCGGCCTACTGCAAGGAGAAGCTGGGCCTGGACGCCCCGCTGGGCTCGATCGACCGGACCAAGCTCAACGTCAACGGCTCGTCCCTGGCGGCCGGGCACCCGTTCGCCGCGACCGGCGGCCGGATCGTCGCCCAGCTGGCCAAGCAGCTGCACGAGGCGGGCCCCGGCAAGCGTGGCCTGATCTCCATCTGCGCCGCCGGCGGCCAGGGCGTCGTGGCCATCCTCGAGTCCTGACCTCGCGCACTCGCCGGCTCCACCCGCACGACCGGACGTGCAGCCGCGCCACGGCCCGGCTGCACGTCCGCTCCGGTGGCCGCAGCGGTGGGCAGGCGCTCCCGATCCCCTTCCTGGAGGCACTGAACGATGGCTGACTGGTACACGAACTTCGCCAATTCCGGCTTCGGCACCACGATCACCAAGCAGTTCGGCCTGCCGCGGCCGGCGGAGCTGCGCCGCTACGAGCCCGGGCAGCCGCTGCTGCCGGGGCCGGTGGTGGTCGGCTCCGCCGGCCAGGGCCGGCTGCGCGACACGGTCACCGCCGTCCTCCGGGACGCCGGGGCGACGGTGCAGTCGCCGGTCACCGCCGACGGCGGCACCGACGGCGAGAAGCTCGGCGCGGTCGTCCTCGACGCGACGGGGCTGACCGGCCCGGCCGACCTGGCCAGCGCACACGACTTCCTGGCCCCGGCGATCAAGCGGCTGCGCGCCTCTGGTCGGGTGCTGGTCCTGGCCGACCCGCCGTCGGACGCCGGCTCCCCGGCGCAGGCGGCGGCCCGCCAGGCGGTGGACGGACTGGTCCGCTCCATCGGCAAGGAGCTGCTGAACGGGTCGACGGCCAACGCCCTGTTCGTCCCCGAGGGCGCCGAGGCGTCGCTGGCGAGCCCGCTGCGGTTCTTCCTCTCCGGCCGCTCGGCATACGTCGACGGGCAGCTGCTCACCGTCTCGCCGGCCGACGTCCCGGCCAACCCCGACGAGGAGAAGCCGCTGGCCGGCAAGGTCGCCGTCGTCACCGGCGCCGCGCGTGGCATCGGCGCGGCGATCGCGAAGGTGCTCTCCCGGGACGGCGCCCACGTGGTGGCCGTCGACGTCCCGGCCGCGGGGGAGCAGCTGGCGAAGGTCGCGAACGAGATCGGCGGCACCGCCGTGGCGCTGGACATCACCGCCGAGGACGCCGGCCCGCGGCTGGTGCAGCAGCTCGTCGCGCGGCACGGCGGCGTCGACGTCGTCGTGCACAACGCCGGGATCACCCGCGACAAGCTGCTGGTCAACATGGACGCCGCGCGCTGGAACTCGGTGATGGCGGTGAACCTGCAGGCGCAGCTGGACATCACCCAGGCGCTGCTGGACGCCGAGGGCGCGCTCAGGCCCGGTGCCCGCGTCGTCTGCGTCTCCTCGCAGTCGGGTATCGCGGGCAACCGCGGCCAGACGAACTACGCGGCGAGCAAGGCCGGCGTCATCGGCATGGTGCGCGCCTGGGCGCCGGAGTTCGCCGGCCGGAACGCCACGATCAACGCCGTCGCCCCGGGCTTCATCGTCACGGAGATGACGGCGAAGATGCCCTTCGGCACCCGGGAGATCGGCTCGCGGATCAACTCGCTGCAGCAGGGCGGGCTGCCGGTCGACGTCGCCGAGACGATCGCCTGGCTGTCGCAGCCGGCGAGCGCCGGGGTCAACGGGCAGACCGTGCGGGTCTGCGGCCAGTCGATGCTGGGGGCCTGATGGCGACGACGGAGCTCGACGGGCCGCCGAACATGGCGGCGCTGTTCGCGAAGGCGGCGCTCACCGCGCGGGGCCGGGGAGGCGACCTGCCCGACACCCGGCTGGCGCGCACCGGGGTGGCGGTGGACGGCGCGCACCTCGCCGACTACGCGCGCGTTTGCGGGTTCCCGCTGACGGACTCGCTGCCGGCGACCTACCCGCACGTGCTCACCTTCCCGCTGCAGACGGCGCTGATGACCGACCGCGCGTTCCCGCTCGCCCTGCCCGGGCTGGTGCACGTGCGCAACCGGATCGACGTGCTGCGGCCGGTCGGCGTCACCGAGGAGTTCGACCTCGAGGTGTGGGCGGAGCGGTTCGCCCGCCATCCACGCGGGGCGACGGTCGACCTGTGCGCGTCGGTCTCGGCCGGCGGCGAGGAGGTCTGGCGGAGCCGCTCGACGTACCTGGCGCGGGGAGCCAGCGCTCCCGAGGGTGCACCGGAAAGCGATGTGACGGTGGCGGTGGGGGGCCTGGAGCGCCCGGTCGCCACCTGGCGGGTCCCGGCCGACGCCGGCCGCCGGTACGCCACGGTCTCCGGCGACGTGAACCCGATCCACCTCTCGGGGCTCAGTGCGAAGGCGTTCGGCTTCAAGCGCGCGATCGCGCACGGCATGTGGGTGAAGGCCCGCGTGCTGGCGGCGGTGGGCAACCGGCTGCCCGAGGCGTTCGGCGTCGACGTCGCCTTCCGCAAGCCGCTCTTCCTGCCCTCGACGGTCACCCTCGCCACCGCGCAGGCCGACGGCGGCTGGGATGCTGCCGTCCGCAACGCGAAGTCCGGCACCGAACACCTCGTCGCGACCATCCGCCCGCTTCGATAAGGGAGTCCGCCGCCATGGCCGTCTCGTTCGAGCTCACCGAGGACCAGGTCGAGCTGCAGAAGTGGGTGCACGAGTTCGCAGCGGACGTCGTCCGCCCGGCGGCGCACGAGTACGACGAGCGCGAGGACTTCCCCTGGGAGGTCCTGCAGGAGGCGGCGAAGATCGGGCTCTACTCGCTCGACTTCTTCGCCACCCAGTGGTTCGACGAGTCCGGCCTCGGCATCCCGCTCACCATGGAGGAGCTCTTCTGGGGTGACGCCGGGATCGGGCTGGCGATCGTCGGCACCACGCTGGCCGCGGCCTCGGTGCGTGCGAACGGCACCGACGAGCAGGTCGGCCAGTGGATCCCGGCCATGTTCGGCACGGAAGCCGAACCCAGGGTCGCCGCCTTCTGCTCCTCTGAGCCCGACGCCGGGTCCGACGTCGGCGCCATGCGGACGCGGGCGGTCTACGACGAGGCGACCGACGAGTGGGTGCTGACCGGCACCAAGACCTGGGCGACCAACGGCGGGATCGCCGACATTCACGTGGTCACCGCCGTCGTGGACCCCGAGCTCAAGGCGCGCGGGCACGCCAGCTTCGTCATCCCGCCGGGCACGAAGGGCATCAGCCAGGGGCAGAAGTTCCTGAAGCACGGCATCCGCGCCTCGCACACGGCCGAGGTCGTGCTCGACGAGTGCCGCATCCCCGGTGACTGCCTGCTCGGCGGGCGGGAGAGGCTGGAGGAGCGCCTCGCCCGTGCCCGCGAGGGCGCGAAGAGCGGGCGCACCCAGCCCTCGATGGCCACTTTCGAGCGCACCCGGCCGGCGGTCGGCGCGCAGGCCGTCGGGGTGGCGCGGGCCGCCTACGACTACGCGCTGGACTACGCGAAGCAGCGGGTGCAGTTCGGCCGGCCGATCATCGAGAACCAGGCGATCGCCTTCCAGCTCGCCGACATGCGGACGCGGATCGACGCCGCCCGCCTGCTCGTCTGGCGGGCCGCGTGGATGGCGCGCAACGGGCAGCAGTTCACCGCGGCCGAGGGCTCGATGTCCAAGCTCGTCGCCGGGGAGACCGCGGTGCGGGTCACCGAGCAGGCGATGCAGATCCTCGGCGGCAACGGCTACACCCGCGACTACCCCGTCGAGCGCATGGCGCGGGACGCGAAGATCTACACCATCTTCGAGGGGACCTCGGAGATCCAGCGCCTGGTCATCGCCCGCACGATCTCCGGCGTGCAGATCCGCTGACGCGCGTCGCCGCCCCGGCCGATCAGTGTGCGCGAAGGGGCAGGTCCGGGCCCGATTCCTTGCCGATCCGCGCACACGGTCACCCGGCACGGCGCGTCGGATCACGCTGAGCACTCGTTCCGTCACTTAGCATCTGGCGGGGCGCGCCACGGGCGTGCATAGCAGGCCGACGACCGGGGGCACAGTATGGCGGACCCGGACCGGGGACGGCGCGAGGACGACACCCGTCCCACGCAGCGGTGGGACCGCGTCGCCGAGCCCGACGTGGTGCCGGTGCTCGGTCGCCCGCCCGTACCGCCGGTGCCCAGCCGCGCCGCCGCGCCGCGGTACGGCGCGCTCCCGGCCGCGGGTGGCAGCCCGGCGGGCACCGTCGCCGACGACCCTTCGGCCGAACGCCCGTGGGACGACGGGCCGTGGGACGAGCACTGGGACCAGCTCGTCTCGGACGACGGGTCCTGGGACGACATCCCCTCGGACGGCGGCTCCTCGGTCGATGGCTCCTGGGACGACGACCAGTCGTGGGACGACCAGTCCTGGGACGACCCGTCGTGGGACGACGACGGCGAGGAGCCCGCCGGCGGCCCCCGGCGCCGCGAACCGCGGTGGCAGGTGGTATCCCGCGGCATCGGCGAGCTGTTCGTGACGGCCGGTCTGGTGCTGCTCCTGTTCGTCGTCTACGAGGTGTACGTCACCGACCTGCTCACCGACCGCCGGCAGGGCCAGCTCAGCGCCGAGCTGCAGGAGCGCTGGGAGGACGGCCCCGCCGACGCCGGCCTGGTCCAGGTGGAGATCGGGGACGCGTTCGGCGTCCTGCGGATCCCGCGGCTGGGCGAGGACTATGCGCGCGTCATCCTCGAGGGGACCACCGAGGACGAGCTCTCGCAGGGCCCGGGCCACTACGCCGACACGGCGATGCCCGGTGAGCCCGGCAACGTCGCGCTGGCGGGCCACCGCGTGGGCAAGGGCTCGCCCTTCCTGGAGCTGGACGCGATGCGCGCCGGCGACCCGATCGTCGTGGAGACCGCCGACACCTGGTTCGTGTACCGGGTGCTGGGCGACCCGGCGACCGGCGACGTCGACGCCGACCCCAGCGGGATCCCCGGCATGCAGATCGTCAGCCCGAGCGACGTCTCGGTCATCGCCCCGACGCCGAACGCCGATGTCGCCGTCGGGCCGACGGGCTCCTACCTCACGCTCACGACCTGCCACCCGCGGTTCTCCGCGAAGCAGCGGCTGATCATCCACGCGGAGCTCGACGGCGCGGGCATCCCCAAGGCGGAGATGCCCGACGGCCCGCCGGCGTTGCGCGAGAGCTGACCGAGGAGGCTGCGATGTACGGCTGGATCTGGCGTTCCCTGCCCGGCGGGAGGGGCGTGAAGACGCTGGAGGCGCTGGTGCTGGCGCTCGCCGTCTGCGCCCTGCTGCTCTTCGTCGTCTTCCCCTGGGTGGAGCCGCAGCTGCCCTGGAACGACGTCACCGTCGACGGCTGACCCGGCTCACCCCCGGTCGAGCGCGCTCAGCACGGCGTCGAGCACCCGGGTCGCGCCGAAGCGGACGACGTCGTCGCTGACCAGCCCGGTCTCCGCCGCGGCGGCCTCGACCGCGGCCCGGGCGTCGGCGTCGTCCAGCCCGGCGGTGTTCAGCGCGACGGCGGCGACCCGCGCGGGGCGCACCCACCCGGCGGCCTGCTCGTAGCCGCGCACGATCTCGCCCAGCGACGGGAGCGCGGTGCCCGGGTAGTCGGCGATCGCGGTGCGCCCGGCCCGGTGGCACAGCACCAGCGCGTCGGCCGAGGAGCCGTGCAGCAGGCCGAGCGTCACTCCCGAGTAGGCCGGGTGGTGGATCGAGCCCTGGCCCTCCAGCCAGAGCAGGTCACCACGGGTCGCCCCCTCGCGCACCAGCCGGTCGGCGGCGCCGGCGACGAAGTCGGAGATCACGTGGTCCACCGCCATGCCCCACCCCGAGATGGCGACCCCGGTCTGCCCGGTGGCCACGAACACCGAGCGCAGCCCGCGGTCCCGCGCGGCCTGGTCGAGCTCCAGGACGACGCTCATCTTCCCGATCGCGCAGTCCGAGCCCACCGTGTGCACGACCCGGGCCCCGACCGGCCCGGTAAGCGGCACCCCGAGGTCGTCCGGCACCGCCCGCAGGTCCCGGATCCGGACCCCGGCCGCCCGGGCGGCCGCCGCCAGTTCAGGATCGGCGCCCAGATCCCTGTGCAGCCCCGCCTCGACGTGCATCCCCAGGCGCAGCGCCGCGAGCAGCGTCCGCCGCCAGGCGTCGGTCAGCCGGCCCCCGAGCGGGGCCACGCCGAGCAGCACCGTCGTCGCGCCGAGCTCCCGGGCCGCCGCGACGTCGGCGACGACCGGCACGGGGCGGGCGCAGAACGGGACGACGTCCACCGCCCGCTGCCCGGCGTGGACGTCGTCGATCACGCACACGACCTCGCGGGCGCCGTAGCGCAGCACCCCGTGGGCGGTCTTGGCGTAGGACTCCGCGAGCTGGCCACCGGTGAGGACGGCGAGCCGTTCGGCGCTCACGTCGCATCCTCCGCGACGAGCCCGAGCCCCGGTGCGTCCGGCAGCACCAGCCGCCCGTCCCGCAAGCCCAGGCCGGTGAACGGCTCGTCGCTGATCAGCAGGTGGCCGTCCAGGTCGACCAGATCGGCGAGGGGGCCCAGCTGGGCGGCCTGCGCGATGCCGAGCTGCGACTCGATCATGCAGCCGAGCATCACCCGCAGGTCCAGCGCGGCCGCCGCGGCGATCATGCGGTGGGCCTCGCGGATGCCGCCGCACTTGGCCAGCTTCACCACGATGCCGTCCGCGTAACCGGCGACGCCGGCCACCGAGGCCAGGTCCTTGCAGCCCTCGTCGACGAAGACCGGGAGCCGGCCGGGCAACTCGCGGTAGCGGGCGAACGAGTCCAGGTCGGCTGCCGGGAACGGCTGCTCGATCATCTCGACCCCCAGCTCGCGCAGCCGCGGCAGGAAGTCGCGGGCCTGGTCGAGGGTCCAGCCCTCGTTGCCGTCGATCCGCAGCGGGGCGTCGGTGACCGACCGGATGGCCTCCAGCCGGGCGAGGTCCTCCGGTCCGCCCACCTTCACCTTGTAGACGGCGAAGCCGGGGGCGCGCCGGACCCGGGCGGCGGTCTCGGCCACGGTCGTGATCCCGATGGTGAAGCTCGTCGGCGGGAGCACCCCGTCCAGCCCCAGCAACCGCCAGACCGGCAGGCCGTAGCGGCGGCCCACCCAGTCGTGCACCGCCCCGTCGAGGGCCATCTTCGCGCCCTGCGGGCCGTCCCAGGCGCGCAGCCGGCGGGCGATGCCCTCCAGGTCGCGCAGGTCGTCGCCGAGCAGCGCGCGCCCGTCGGCGGCGACGGCGTCGGCCATCGCGGGCACCGACTCGCCCCAGTAGGCCACCGGCGCGCCCTCGCCGTACCCGCGGACGCCCCCGTCGGCGACCTCGACCACGAGCACCTCCTCGGTGTCCACCGACGAGCGGGCGATGGTGAACGTGTCGCGCAGGCGCAGTGTCAGGCGACGGCAGGTGAGCTCCACGGGGTGAGTCTGGCGGGCCACGGCCGGGATGTCTCGAACAGGCAACGATCCTGCTCAGCGGTCGGTTCGGGTTGTCGGCCGGCAGCGACGGGGTCAAGGTCGGAGGTGGACGACCTGCCCCGACCCCGGAGGTTCCCGTGCGCACCACCCGACTCCTGTCCCTGGGCGCCGTCGGCGCGCTCGCCCTCTCCGCCTGCGGCGGCGGTGGGGAGAGCGTCGACACCGGTGGCGGCGGCGGGGACAACGTGCTCGTGGCCGCGGTGAGCGCGCAGCCCGACAAGCTCGACCCGCACACGACGACGGCCTACCCGGCGTTCCAGATCCTGGAGAACGTCTACGACACCCTCGTCGTCCCGGCCGCCGACGACCTGACGATGGAGCCCAGCCTGGCCGAGAGCTGGGAGACCAGCGAGGACGGGCTGACCTGGACGTTCACCCTCCGCGAGGGCGTCACGTTCCACGACGGCAGCGAGTTCGACGCCGCCGACGTCGTCTACTCGTACAACCGGATCATCGACGAGGAGCTCGCCAACTCCTACCGGTTCGCCAACGTGGAGTCGGTCGAGGCGGCCGATCCGCAGACCGTCGAGATCACCGTCAGCCAGCCGACGCCCAACCTGCCGGCGCTCATCGGCGGCTTCAAGGGCATGGCGATCCTGCCCGAGGGCGCGGCCGAGGAGTACGACCTCAACACCGAGGCGGTCGGCACCGGCCCGTTCCAGCTGGAGAGCTCGGACGCGAGCAGCACGGTGCTGACCCGGTTCGACGAGTACTGGGGCCAGGAGCCCACGCTCGACGGGGTCGAGTTCCGCTACATCACCGAGCCGGCCGCGGCGCTCACCGCGCTGCAGAACGGCGAGGTGCAGTGGACCGACAACATCCCGCCGCAGCAGATCGAGTCGCTGGAGGGCGACGACGCCGTCGAGCTGGCCACCACGCCCAGCGTCGACTACTGGTACATGAGCATGAACTACGACCGGGAGCCCTTCGGCAACCCGCAGGTGCGGCAGGCGATCGCCACCGCCATCGACCGCGCCGCGGTCACCGAGGCGGCCCGGTTCGGGGCGGCGCAGCCCAACCAGACCGCCATCCCCGAGGACAGCTTCTACTACTACGACTACGCCCCGTTCGAGCCGAGCGCCGAGGAGGCGCAGGCGCTGCTGGAGCAGGCCGGCGTCCAGACGCCGATCACGATGGGCCTGATGGTCACCGACGAGTTCCCCGAGACCGTCACCGCCGCGCAGGTCATCGCCAGCCAGCTGCAGCCGATCGGGATCAACGTGGACGTCCAGACCGTGGACTTCGCGACCTGGTTGGACCGGCAGAGCCAGGGCGACTTCGACGCCTTCATGCTCGGCTGGCTGGGCAACATCGACCCGTTCGACTACTACCACTCGCAGCACATCACCGACGGCTCGAACAACTACCAGGGCTACAGCAACCCCGAGGTGGACCGGCTGCTCACCGAGGCGTCGACGGAGACCGACGAGGACACCCGCAAGGACCTCTACGACCAGGCGGCGCAGCTCATCGTCGACGACGTCTCCTACGTGTACCTCTACAACCCTGACGTCGTGCAGGCCTGGGCGCCGGGGCTGTCCGGGTACGAGATCCGCGCCGACAAGGCGATCAACTTCGAAGGCGTGGAGTTGCCCTGACCGGCTACGTCCTCCGGCGGATCGGCCAGTCGGCGGTCGTCCTCGCCGGAGTGAGCGTCATCGTGTTCGCCCTGGTGCACCTCGTACCGGGCGATCCGGTGCGGCTCGCCCTGGGCACCCGCTTCTCGCAGCAGAGCTACGACGCCCTCCGCGAGCGGTCGGGGCTGGACCAGCCGCTGGTCGAGCAGTTCTTCGGCTGGTTCGGCCGGGCCCTGACCGGGGACCTGGGGGTCAGCTTCCGCAGCGGCGAGACGGTGACCTCCCAGATCGCCGAGCGGCTGCCGGCCACGTTGACGCTGGCGTTCGCCGCGATCCTGGTCGCCCTGCTCATCGCAATCCCGCTGGGCACGATCTCGGCGCTGCGCCCGCGCTCGCTCGTCGACCGGGTCGCCACCGTGATCAGCCAGTTCGGCATCTCGGTGCCCGACTTCTGGATGGGGATCGTGCTGATCCTGGTCTTCGCCGGGACGCTGGGCTGGCTGCCCTCGGGCGGGTACGTGCCGCTCAGCGAGGACCCCGGAGCCTGGTTCCAGCGGCTGCTCATGCCGGCGTTGGTGACCGGCGTGGTCTCCGGTTCGGTGATCACCCGGTTCGTCCGGTCCAGCATGCTGGAGGCCCTGGGCGCCGACCACGTGCGGACGGCGCAGGCCAAGGGGCTGCCGCAGCGGCAGGTCTTCTCCTGGCACGTGCTCCGCAACGCCCTGCTGCCGCTGGTCACGGTGACCGGCGTGCAGCTGGCCTACCTGCTGTCGGGGGTGGTCGTCGTGGAGATCGTCTTCTCCTGGCCGGGGCTGGGTCAGCTGGCCCTGCAGGCGGTGCAGGCCCGCGACTACCCGGTGCTGCAGGGCGCCATCCTGCTGTTCGCGCTGGTCTTCCTGGTGATCAACCTCGTCGTCGACCTCCTCTACACCGCCATCGACCCGCGGATCCGCCGATGAGCATCCAGCCGACCCCCGGGCCGCCGCCCTACCAGGAGCCGGGCGGCGAGCGCCGCCCGGAGGCCCCCGAGGAGCCCCCGGGCGGATCGCCGCAGCGGGAGTCGCGGTCGGCGCCGCCCACGCTGCGCCCGGCCCGCCCGCGCTGGCGGGAGACGCTCGGCCTGCTGGCGCGCAACCCGACGGCGGCGATCGCCTCGGTGGTCCTGCTGCTGATCGTGGTCGTGGCCTTCTTCGACGACACGTTCGCCCCGGAGGGGGCCAACGAGATCTCGGTGACCGACCGGCTCCAGCCGCCCAGCTGGGAGCACCCGTTCGGCACCGACGACCTCGGCCGGGACATCCTCAGCCGGGTCATCCTCGGCGCCTCGGTGTCGCTGCGGGTGGGCTTCCTCGCCGTCGGCTTCGCGCTCGTCGTCGGCACCCTGATCGGCCTGCTCGCCGGCTACTACGGCAAGTGGGTCGACGATGTCCTGATGCGGTTCATGGACATGCTCTTCGCGTTCCCCGCCGTGCTGCTGGCGATCGCCGTCCTCGCCGTCCGGGGGCCCGGGTCGGGCAACACCGCGCTGGCGATCGGGATCGTCTACACGCCGATCTTCGCCCGGGTCACCCGCGCGAGCGTGCTGGGCGTGCGCGAGGAGGTCTACGTGCGGGCGTCGCGGTCGGTGGGGGCCTCGGACTGGCGGATCCTCACCCGGCACATCCTGCCGAACGCCGCGCCGCCGATCATCGTGCAGACCTCGATCAGCCTGGCGTTCGCGGTGCTGGCCGAGGCGGCGCTGTCGTTCCTCGGTCTGGGCACCCAGCCGCCCAACCCCTCGTGGGGGCTGATGCTGGCCGAGGGACGCGGCTACATCGATCTGGCCTGGTGGCTGGCGTTCTTCCCGGGGATGGCGATCTTCCTGACCGTGCTCTGCTTCAACCTGCTCGGCGACGGGCTCCGCGACGCGCTGGACCCGCGGCAGCGCACCCTGATGGCCGGGGGTGGGAAGTGAGCGGCGAGCCGGTGCTGGAGGTCGAGGACCTGCGGGTGCGGCTGCGCACCCCGCGCGGGCCGGCCGACGTCGTCAACGGGCTGAGCTACACCGTCGGCGCGGGGGAGACGGTCGCCGTGGTCGGGGAGTCCGGCAGCGGCAAGAGCGTCTCGGTGCTGGCGCTGCTCGGCCTGCTCCCCGCCCGGGTGGCGACGGTGACCGGCCGGGCGCTGCTGCAGGGCGAGGACCTGCTGACCATGTCACCCGAGCGGCTGCGCCAGGTGCGCGGCCCGGGCGCCGGCATGGTGTTCCAGGACCCGATGACCTCGCTGAACCCGGTGCTCACCATCGGCCGGCAGCTGGTCGAGGGCATCCGGGCGCACGGCGACGTCTCCAAGGCCGACGCCCGGGCCCGCGCGGCGGACCTGCTCCGCGAGGTCGGCCTGCCCGATCCCGAGAAGGCGCTGGACCGCTACCCGCACGAGCTGTCGGGCGGGATGCGGCAGCGGGTGGTCATCGCGATCGCGCTGAGCAACTCGCCGTCGCTGCTGATCGCCGACGAGGCGACGACCGCGCTCGACGTCACGGTGCAGGCGCAGATCATCGACCTGGTCGAGAAGCTGCAGGCCGAGCACGGCACCGGCGTCATCTGGATCACCCACGACCTCGGTGTGGTCGCCGGGATCGCCGACCGGGTGCTGGTCATGTACGGCGGCCGGTGCGTGGAGGACGGCACTGTCGACGACGTCCTGGAGCGCCCGGCGCACCCCTACACCCGCGGGCTGCTGGGCTCGCTGCCCGACCTGGCCGCGCCGGTGGGCCCCGACGGCGAGGTGCCCGAGCTGACCGCGATCCCGGGTCTGCCGCCGCCCCCCACCGACCTGCCGCCGGGCTGCGTGTTCTGGCCGCGCTGCCCGGTGCGGGCCGATCCGCGCTGCGAGACGGAGCAGCCGCCGCTGGCGGTCGTCTCCCGCGCCGCGGCCGGCGGGCCGGCGGGCGCGACCGCGTCGAGCGCCTACGCCGGCGAAGGGTCGGGGAAGGGCGCGGGGCTGCCGCACCGCGCGGCCACCTGGTGCACCGAGGGCATGGACGGGGGGAGCCCGGCATGAGCGAGGACGTGCTGGTCTCCGCCCGCGGCCTGGAGGTGCACTTCCCCGTCGGGGGCGGCGGCCTGCGCCGGGCGCCCGCGAGCGTGCTGCGCGCCGTCGACGGCGTCGACCTGGACATCCTGCGCGGCGAGACCCTGGGCCTGGTGGGGGAGTCCGGCTGCGGGAAGTCGACGCTGGGCAACGCGCTGCTACGGCTGGTGCCGCCGACCGGGGGGACGATCACCTTCGATGGCACCGACGTCACCTCGCTGGACCGCCGCGGGCTCAAGGAGATGCGCCGCCGGGCCGGAATGGTGTTCCAGGACCCGTTCGCCTCCCTCGACCCGCGGCGCACCGTGGCCCAGACGGTGAGCGAGCCGCTGGAGGTGCACGGCCTGCGCTCGGGCAAGCGCGAACGCGCGGCGCGGGTGGGCGAGCTGCTGGAGCTCGTGGGCCTGGACCCGGTGGTGGCCGGGCGCTACCCGCACGAGTTCTCCGGTGGGCAGCGCCAGCGCGTCGGCATCGCCCGGGCGCTGGCGGGGGAGCCGGACTTCCTGGTCTGCGACGAGGCGATCGCCTCCCTCGACGTGAGCGTGCAGGCCCAGGTGCTCAACCTGCTGCGCCGGCTGCAGCGGCAGCTGGGGCTCACCCTGCTGTTCATCTCCCACGACCTCTCCGCCGTCCGGCACATCTCCGACCGGATCGCGGTCATGTACCTGGGGCGGATCGTGGAGATCGGGCCCGCGGCCGCCGTGGGCAGCGAGCCGCAGATGCCGTACACGCAGGCGCTGCTGTCGGCGGTGCCCGTGCCGCACCCGGCGCAGGAGCGGGCGCGGGAGAGGATCGTGCTGCACGGCGACGTCCCCTCGCCCTCCGACGTCCCCTCGGGCTGCCGGTTCCGCACCCGCTGCCCGTACGTCTTCGAGCCGTGCGACGACGTCGACCCGGCGCTGCAGCCGGCCGGGGCGCCCGGCCAGCTGGCCGCATGCCACCTCCACGGCGTCGCCGGCACGCCGGTGACGAGGACCCCGGAGGGCGTCACCGCCGACCCCTGAGGGTCGGGGTCAGACGGCGGGGCCGACCAGCCGGGGGCGGGCCGCGGCGATCCCGACGGCCGTCTGACCCACCACCACGACCAGCAGGAGCAGCAGCCCCGGGACCCACTCCCCGGTGGCCTCGTGCAGCAGGCCGACGCCCAGCGGGCCGGTGGCGGCCAGCAGGTAGCCCACGCTCTGCGCCGACGCGGACAGCCGGCCGGTCTGGGCGACGTCGCGGGTGCGCTGCAGGATCAGCGCCATGGCCAGCGGGAAGGCCGCTCCCGTGCCGATGCCGTAGAGCAGCGTCCACAGCAGCGGGGCCGCGGCCGGGGCCACGAGCAGCCCCACGATCGCCACGATCACCGGCACGGTGCCGACCAGCACCCACCCCTGCTGGCCGGGGCGCCGCGCGGCCAGCGGCGGGACCACCAGGGAGGCGGGGACGCCCAGCGCGGCGGCGAGCGCCAGCAGGCCGCCGGCCGCGACGGGGGAGACGCCGGCCTCGGCCTGGAGGATGTCGGCCAGCCAGGTCAGCATCGCGTAGAACGAGAGCGACTGGAGCCCGAAGAACAGCGTGACGGCCAGCGCCACCCGGTCGCGCAGCACCGCGGTGCGGGCGCCCGAGGGGGCGGGCGGCGGAGGGGGGACGTCGCGCCGAGCACGGGCGAGCGCGGCCACGGCGACCAGGGCGGCCAGCACCGGCACGCCCCACAGCAGCAGGCCGACCACGGCGCTGCCGGCCGCGGCGGCCAGCGGCTGCGCCAGCCCGGCCCCGATGCTGGCGGACGCCGCCATGGAGGCGACGATCATCCCCACGACCACCGCGCTGCGCGCGCCGTACTCCGCACGCGCGACCGCGGGCAGCAGCACGTTGGCGATGGCGATGCCCCCGGTGAGCAGCACGGTGCCCACGTAGAGCCCGGGCGTGGCGGCCAGTCGCAGCAGGATCCCGATCGCCAGGAGGGCGACGCCGAGCAGCACGGCGCGGTGCACGCCGACGCGGCCGGCGAGAGCGGGGGCGAACGGTGAGATGAGCCCGAAGCAGACCAGCGGCAGGGCGGTGACGACGGCGAGCGCGCCCGTGGAGAGCGACAGCTCGTCGCCGAGCTCCCCGAGGAGCGGGCCCACGGCGGCGAAGGGCGCGCGCAGGCAGAGCGCGACCAGGACCATCGCCACGGCCGGCAGGGCCAGCCGCCATGCGGGGCGGGTGCGGGTGCCGGTACCGGTCACGACCGGGAGCTGCGGCCGAGGTCGTGCTCGATCTGGGTGGCGGTCTCCAGCAGCGGCGGCACGTACTCGTCCTCCAGTTGCTCCAGCGAGGTGCGGCTGGCGCTGACCGAGAGGTTCACCGCGGCGACGACGGCGCCGCTGCGGTCGCGGACCGGTGCGGCGGCCGAGCGCAGCCCCTCCTCCAGCTCCTGGTCGACCATCGCGTAGCCCTGCGCCCGCACGGTGGCCAGCACGCGGCGCAGCTCCGCGGCGTCGGTGACGGTGCGCGAGGTCAGCGCGGGCAGCTCCGCCCGCGCCAGGTAGGCGTCGAGCTCCTCGTCGGGCAGGCCGGCGAGGAGGACCCGGCCCATGGACGTGGCGTGGGCCGGGAAGCGGGTGCCGACGGTGATCATCACGGTCATGATGCGCTTGGTGTGCACCCGCGCCACGTAGACGACGTCGTCGCCGTCGAGCACCGACAGGGAGGAGGACTCCTCGACCCGGGCGACCAGCGCCTCCAGGTGCGGCTGCGCGACCTCGGGCAGGGTGAGCCCGGACAGGTAGGAGTAGCCCAGCTCCAGGACCCGGGGGCGCAGCGAGAACTCCCGGCCGTCGGCGCGCACGTAGCCCAGCTGCACCAGCGTGAGCAGGAAGCGGCGGGCGGCCGCCCGGGTGAGCCCGGTGGCGCGGGCGACCTCGCTCAGCTGGAGCCTCGGGTGCTGGGCGTCGAACGCGCGGATGACGGCGAGACCGCGGTCGAGGGACTGCACGAAGGTGCCGTCCCGGACGGGCACCGGCCGCTCGTCGGGCACGGAGGTCACGGCGCTCCTTCGGTCGGATCGGTGGTGAGCGGCATCACTGTACGGTGCGCATCGGGAACGCGCGTGCGGTATGCGCACGGATACGGCACGGTCACGACCGTTTGACGTGACAGCGCTCACGTGTCAGCGTTCCTTCGTTCACATCGCACACATGCGTTCGCAGAGCGAACACATGTGACGCTCGGTCGTCATCGAAGGAGATCTCATGCGCCGCACCGTCGCTGCGTTCGTCACCGCGCCGCTGATGCTGGTCGCCGCCTGCGGCGGCTCCGACGAGGAGGCGGGCGGCACCACCGGTGGTGGCGAGGGCGGCGGGCTCGAGCAGGTGTCGGTCGGCGTCATCCCCATCGTCGACGTCGCGCCGATCTACCTCGGTGACCAGCAGGGCTTCTTCGAGGAGTGCGGCCTCGACCTGACCCTGGAGACCGGTCAGGGCGGCGCGGCCATCGTGCCCGCGGTCGTCAGCGGCCAGTCGCAGTTCGGCTTCAGCAACGTCACCTCGCTGCTGCTCGCCGCCAGCGAGGGCCTGCCGCTGCAGGTCGTCGCGAACGGCGTCGCCTCGACCGGTGAGCAGGGGGCCGACTTCGGCGCCGTCGTCACCACCCCGGACTCCGGCATCACCGGTGCCGCCGACCTCGCCGGCCGCACCGTGGCGGTCAACACGCTGAACAACATCGGAACGACGACGGTGCGCGAGTCGGTCCGGGCCGCCGGTGGCGACCCGGACAGTATCCAGTTCGTCGAGCTGCCGTTCCCGGAGATGCCGGCCGCCCTCGAGCAGGGCAACGTCGACGCCGCCTGGGTGGTGGAGCCCTTCCTGGCCCTGTCGACCGGTGAGGGCGCCCAGGTCGTCACGTCGAACTTCGTCGACACCGCCGACGATCTCACCGTGGCCACGTACTTCACCAGCCAGCAGTACGCCCAGCAGAACCCCGAGGCCGTCGAGTGCTTCAGCGACGCGATGGCGCAGTCGCTGGAGTACGCCCAGGAGAACCCGGACGCCGTCCGCGAGATCCTCGGCGAGTACACCCAGATCGACCCGGCCGTCGCCGAGCAGATGACGCTGCCGGCGTGGCCGGCCGAGATCAACCGCGACTCGGTGCAGACCCTGGCGGACCTCGCGGTCGAGGACGGGCTGCTCGACGAGGCGCCGGATCTGGACGCCCTGCTGCCGTGACCGGGTCGACCGCCACCCGGGCGTCGGCGGATCCCGCCGCCTCGCCGGCCCGCTCTCCGCAGGCGGGCCGGCGGCGGCAGGTGCCGGCCTGGGCCCTGGGGCTGCTGGGCCTGCTCGCGCTGATCGCGCTGGTCGAGATCGCGCCGCGGATCGGCCTGGTTCCGCGGCGCTGGTTCCCGCCGTCCTCGGAGATCGGCGCCGAGCTGCTCGTGCAGTTCGGCCGCCCGGAGTTCTGGACCGCGGTCCTGGACACCCTCGAGGGCTGGGCGATCGGCCTGGCGATCGCCGCGGTGGCCGGCGTGCTGCTCGGGCTGCTGCTCGGCACGTTCCGGTTCGCCCGCGAGTTCACCGCCTCCACCATCGAGTTCCTGCGCCCGATCCCGTCGGTGGCGCTGATCCCCATCGCCGTCCTGCTGTTCGGCAACGACCTGGAGAGCGAGCTGCTCCTGGTCGTCTACGCCTCCTTCTGGCAGATCCTCATCCAGGTCCTCTACGGCGTGCAGGACGTCGACCCGGTCGCGCAGGACACCGCGCGCGCCTACGGGCTGGGCCGCTGGGCCCGGGTGCGGCACGTCACCTGGCCCACCGCGCTGCCGTACGTGATGACCGGGCTCCGCCTCGGGGCCGCCGTGGCGCTGATCCTCGCGGTCACCGCCGAGCTCGTCATCGGCACCCCGGGCCTGGGGCAGCTGCTCAACAACGCGCAGAGCAGTGGCGCGGTGGCGGCCACCTACGCGATCGTCGTCGTCACCGGGATCCTCGGCGTGATCGTCAACCTGGTCTTCCGGGCCGTCGAACGGCGGGCGCTGTCGTGGCACCCGTCCCAGCGAGCGGAGGTGGCGGCATGAGCGTGCTGCGTCGCGTGGCGATGACCCTCGGCCTGCCGGTCATCCTGCTCACCGTCTGGTGGTTCGCCAGCGCCGGGAGCACCAACTTCTTCTTCCCGCCGCTGTCGGAGATCCTCGAGAGCCTGGTCGAGGAGTGGTTCGGCCCGCGCCTGGCCGCCGACGTCTGGCCGAGCCTCTACCGCCTGGCGGCCGGCTACGCCCTGGCCGTCGCGGTGTCCCTGGCCCTCGGCGTGCTCATCGGCACCTCCCGCACGGTGCGGGCGGTGACCGAGCCGGTGTTCGAGTTCTTCCGGGCCATCCCGCCGCCGGTGCTGGTGCCCATCTTCATCCTGCTGTTCGGCCTCGGCGACGGCATGAAGATCGTCGTCATCGCCTTCGGCTGCATGTGGCCGATCCTGCTGAACACCGTCGAGGGCGTGCGCGCCGTCGACGAGGTGCTCAGCGACACCGGCCGCGTGTACGGCCTCCGCGGCTGGTCCCGGCTGCGCCGCCTGGTGCTGCCCAGCGCCAGCCCGCAGATCTTCGCCGGGCTCCGCCAGGGGCTCTCGGTCGCGATCATCCTCATGGTCATCAGCGAGCTCTTCGCCGCGACCAACGGGCTCGGCTACGCCGTCGTCCAGGCCCAGCGCAGCTTCGCCATCGCGGAGACCTGGGCGGGCATGCTCATGCTCGGCCTGCTCGGCTTCCTGCTGGCCCTGCTGTTCCGGATCGTCGAGAGCCGGCAGCTCGCCTGGTACCACGGCCTGCGCCGCGCCCAGCGCTCCTCCTGACCTCCTTCACCACCTGGAAGGTTCCCCATGCTCGACGTCCGCGGCATCAAGAAGGTCTACGAGAGCAAGGACCGCACGGTCGAGGCCGTCCGCGACCTCACGTTCACCCTCCCGGCCGGGGAGCTCGCCTGCCTGGTCGGGCCCTCCGGCTGCGGCAAGACCACGCTGCTGAAGATCATGTCCGGCCTGCTGGAGCCGACGTCCGGCGAGGTCCGCATGGAGGGCGAGGTCGTCAACGGCCCCCCGCCGGGGATGGCCGTGGTCTTCCAGGAGTACGGGCGCAGCCTCTTCCCGTGGATGACGGTGCGGGAGAACGTCGAGCTGCCGCTGAAGCAGAAGAAGCTGCCCGCCGCCCGCCGCAACGAGCTGGTGGAGGAGTCGCTGGCCGCCGTCGGCCTGGCCGAGGCGCACGCGGCCTACCCGTGGCAGCTCTCCGGCGGGATGCAGCAGCGCGTGGCCATCGCCCGCGCGGTCGCCTACGAGCCGCACGTGCTGCTCATGGACGAGCCGTTCGCCGCCGTCGACGCGCAGACCCGCGCCGACCTCGAGGACCTCATCCGCGACCTGTGGCACAAGTTCGGCGTCACCACGCTGTTCGTCACCCACGACATCGACGAGGCGGTCTACCTCGGGCAGCGGGTGCTCATCCTGTCGAACTCGCCGACGGTCATCCGCGACGACCTGGTGATCGACCTGCCCGACGAGCGCGACCAGCTCACCACCCGCTCGTCCCCGCGGTTCGCCGAGCTCCGCGCGCGGGTCTACGAGCAGATCCACCGGCCCAAGGACGAGCCGGCCGAGGAGCCGGCGCAGCCGGTGGCCGCGAGTCCGGTGACCGGGCCCGCACCGGCCGCACCCGACCACTCGGGGTTCTGACCGCTCCCCGAGGGGCCCGGCGCGAGACGCGCGAAACGGGGCCCCGGCAGCTGCGCCGGGGCCCCGTTCGCCGTCTCTCGCGGGCTCAGCGGTTGGCGCGCTCCGCCTGGGCGAAGCCGGCGCGCAGGAACCTGTCGATGTCGTGCCACGTCGGTGCGGCGCGGTTGACCACCCGCTCGCGCCCGGCGTGGTTCGTCATCCACGTCGTGGAGACCTCGGCGCCGATGATGTCGTCGACCGAGTGGCCGGCGTCCGGCACGAGCGTGAACCTCGCCTCGTTCCCCTCGGCCGTCGTCGTGTCGTAGACGAGCCGGCTCTGGTTGTACGGCAGCAGCGGGTCGGCCAGGCCGTGAAGCACCCACACCGGGATCTCCTCGCCCTCGATGTAGCTGCTCGGGTCCGCGGCCTCGGTCTCCTCCGGGCACGCCTGGATGCTCAGTTGGCCCGGGAACTCCTCGCCGGGGCAGTGGATCAGCAGGCTCTCCGGGGACGTCGGGGCATCGTGGGGGTAGATCCCCGGCTGCATCGGCAGGTCGTTCTCCGCGGCGAACGTGTCCATGGAGAGGAAGTCGGTCGGCGGGAAGAACGGCACGGCCACCTGCACGGCGCTGGAGGTGCCGTCGACGCCCGTCTCCCCGGGCAGCTGCTCGATGTCGCTCGTCGTCGCGGCGAACGCCGCCGACCAGCCGCCCGAGGAGTTGCCCATGAACGCGAAGCGGTCCGGGTCGAGGCCGTACTGCGCGGCGTTCTCCCGCAGGTAGCGGACGGCGGCCCGCACGTCGTAGCCCTGCTCGGGGAACCGGGCGTCGGCGCTGGAGCGCACGTTGATGGTGGCGACGGCGTAGCCGCGGCCGGTGAACTCCTCGACGACGTCGAGCGCCTGCTCGCCGGTCTTCACGTCGTTGCTGAACCACGCGGAACCGGAGTGCCAGACGACCAGCGGCAGGGCGTGCCGGCGGGGGGTGCCGGGGAGGTGCAGGTCGAGCAGGTTGCCCGGGGTGGCCGGGCCGTAGGCGAGGTCGCTGATCACGGTCGGCTCGGGAGCGGGCGGTGCCGCCTGGGCGGGCGTGGCCAGGGCCAGCACGACGGTGGAGGCGGCGGCGAGGCCGCAGGCGGCGGTGATCGCGCCCTGTCGTCGGGGCGCACGTGCGGTGTGCTGCATGGGATCCGGACTCCATTCCTGGTGGCGACGTTGCCGGTGCGGAGCGTGGGTGGTGTGAGGCTAGGCACACCCTCGGCCGGACACGAGGAGCAGCTTCCACTCGCTGGAAACTGGCTGGGGCCGGGCGATGCGGCGCCGCCGCGGGAGTCGAGCGCGTGTGCCGATCGGCAGATCGAGCCGCGCTTCCTGCCGGTCCGCGCACGGCGTCCGGCGCCGGGTCACCGCGGTGGGCCGGGAGCGGGCGTCCGGGATGACGCACTAGCCTCGACGGCGCCAGGAGGGCTCGCCTAGTGGCCGATGGCGGCGGTCTTGAAAACCGCTAAGAGGTAACCCCTCTTCGTGGGTTCGAATCCCACGCCCTCCGCGCTGGCGGCTACACGTAAGCCGTCGCCCTGACTACGCGAAACTGCGAGCCGGGTCCGTGTCCCTACGCGACGTCGCGGCGGGCGGGACGTTGATGTCGCTCGGAGGTCACAATGGCGCCGTGGTGACGGTCAGCGACGCCGAGCCGATGGTGCAGGGTGGAGGCTTCGGTGCCTGACGCGTACACCCGGCGAGCCCGGCTGGCTCCTGCGCTGGCGGCCATGGTGCCGCTCGCGGTGGTGGTCCTCGTGGCTGTTCCGTCGGTTGAGGCATGGTGGGCGAAGGTAGGAGCCGCCCTCCTTGCGGCCGGGCTCTGGATGATTCCGGCACAACTCGTTCGCGATCGCGGGGCCGCCCAGCAGACTGACCTCTGGCGACGTTGGGGCGGCGCGCCGCTCGTGGCCTCCCTGCGGTGGCGTTCGGCGGAGAACAAGATCCTGCTCGCCCGGAGACATGCTGATGTCGCACGGGCGACCGGCATCGCTCTGCCGGATGAGGAGGCGGAGGCTCGGGATTCCGTGGTCGCGGATCAAACGTACGAGGCTGCCGGTGAGGCGCTACGGGAGGCGACCCGCGGTGACGCCTTCCCGTTGGTGCCGAGGAGAACGCGAACTACGGCTTCCGCCGCAACGTCTACGGGATGCGGTCCGTTGGGACGACCGTGGCCACGCTTGGTGTCGTCGTGGCGGCGGTGCTGGTTGGCGTCGGCGCGATGACCGACGTCATCTCGCTGAAGTGGTCGGTCGTAGCCTTGGTGGTGAACCCGGTGTGCCTGGCCGGGTGGTGGCGGACCGTCACCGCGGACTGGGTGCGGGCGGCAGCAGATCGGTACGCGGAGCGACTGTTGGCCGGGGCGTCCAGGTTGCCGGATGCCCCGGCCAGCAGTGAGGGTGCGGCGGACCGCTAGGCGGCCATCCCGCTGATGGTGGCCAGGCGGTTGCCGTTGACGTCCTCGATCATCGCGTGACAGCACGTGTGGACCCGCTAACAGCATGCGTGCGCCCCGCTTGGCGGCCATGGCGCGTCCAACGGGCGTCACGCGTTGGGCTGAAGTACGGTGACGGCATCGCCGATAACCGATACGGTGCTGCATCTGGCGGGCCGCTGCATCGGCAATTGAGATGCAGCGAACTGGTTTGACCTGGACTTATGGAGCGGGAGATGGCCGAGCACGCTGGCGAAGAGGGTCTGCCGAAGCGCCTGCGCGAGAAACTAGCCTCCTTGGAGGCGGGCCAGCCTGATGACCTCCAGCGACTGCGCGCGCGTGTGCAGAAGGACCCCGCAGCCCTTGCCGTCAGTAATGACCTGCACCGCAAGGCGAGGCTTCTGGCGGCCCTGTCGGACGCGCGGGATCGGGCTGGCTTGACCCAGGCTGAGGTCGCAGATGTCATGGGTACGACACAGTCAGCGATCTCCGACCTGGAGCGTGGACGGAGCGATCCCCGACTGTCGACGCTGCAGCGCTACGCCAACGTTCTCGACATGCGCCTGGACCTGGCGCTCATGCGGCGCGTCATGCCTCAGGTCACCGAGGACCTTGCTAACGAGGTTTGGCGCCTCATCGAAGCGCGGGGGACGAGCCGCATCCTGGGCAGGCTCCTTGACCCTGCCCTAACCCCGAAGTCGCTTGCGGAGTTGGCGAAGCACGCGAACCTTCCTGCGCCGATCGCCCGGACGATCTTGCTGCATCTTGTCGATCAGGGGTGGGCCCGTAGGCCGGGCAAGGGGGAAAGATTCGTTCTCGTGCCCGAAAAGATGCTGGTCATCGGCACGTCGGTGCGACACGATCATGTGGTCGGCGCACTGACTGATCTCCTAAGCGGCCGAGTCATTGGGCGACCGTTTCGGACTGACCTGCGCGAACCCTCGCCTCGTGCCGTCATAGACAGCGTTGCCCATGTCGCGAATGAACTTAAGGAATCGGCCTCCGAGTTGGAAATACCCGTTCTCGGCCTCGGAATGACTATGGCGGGGGTTGTCAACGGGGAGGTGGGCAGCGTCGTAACAGCGCCAGACCTCACTCTTCCTGAAACGGACTGGCCAAGGGGGGTTCTGGTAGCTGACGACCTCAACAAGCGCACTGGGCTGAGAGTGGTCGTTGGCAACGACGCGAACGCCCTCGCTGTGCGTGAGTACCTGGTGGGTATGGATCGGCGAAGCCTTGTGCTCGTCCTCCTAAGCGCTTCGGGACAAGGCATCGGCGCGGCCGTCGTTGTCAATGGTGTGCTGGTCCGCGGCGACCTTCATGCCGCGGGCGAGATCGGGCACGTCGGTGTCGGTATGCCGTCGGCAGGCGTGTGCCGCTGCGGGACGGAAGGCTGCTTGGAGCAGGTCGCGAGTGAACGGGCCATCTTGCGCACGTTGACCGATGGGCAGGTCAATACCCTGGCGGAGGCCGCGGGCCTAGTGGCCTCGGGGGACGTGGCCGCCGAGGCATCCTTTAGGGCCGCGGGGAACGCGATTGGATGCGTCCTGTCGACGGTGGTCAGTCTGATCGACCCGTCCAGGCTGGTTGTCTGCGGACCCGAGGAACTTGTCGATCAGGCGGCCCCTGGAGGGGCAGCGTTTCTTGGGGGTGTCCGCGAGACCCTCTCCCACGGCTCTAACAAGGGGCCGGAGTTCGAACCGCGAATCCTCACACCGGACGTAGAGCCCCTGGCGGCATCTTCGCTGGTCGTGCAGCACCTGCTAGATGACCCCCTGCTGTGGGTTCCGTCCCTTGGAGTTAGCGCCCCCACTAGTAAGTGACGATCCGACTGCGCTGCCTCGTGACGGACGAGTTGGGTGCCCGGTGAGCAAGCGTTGGATACCGTCCGGCCTCCTTGTGCTAGCCGTGGCAATAGCGTTGTTAGTCGTAGTGTATGCGCCGGAAGTCATCGCCCCTGCTCGATCTGGCGCCACTCCTTCCGACGAAGTCAAGGCGGTGAGCGACGCCCGGACCGCTGTCGTGCAACTCATAGGGGGTGTGGCCCTTGCGATTGGCCTGATTTTCACCGCCAGAACGTATCGGCTCACCAGGACCGGACAACTGACCGATCGATTTTCCAAAGCGGTTACGCAACTGTCTGACGCCGAAGCGGTTGTGCGTATCGGCGGGATCTACGCGTTGGAGCAGGTAGCTACTGAGTCGCCTGAATCCTACTCTGAGACGGTTGCGGAAGTCTTGGTTGCTTTTATTCGTGGACGCCCCAAAGGCGCTGCCAACGTTGAGCAATCTGTGCAGGTGGCCTTGACTGTCCTCGGCGGCCCGCACGTCTGGGCTGCACCGGGGCGGCTCGATCTCTCAGAACTCGATCTGCAAAAGGTGAATCTGGAGGGGCTCAGACTTGAGCGGGCTAAGTTCACGAAGACTCGGCTTGATGGCGCGATCTTGGTTGACGCTCGACTTGGCGGATCAGACTTGTCCGAATCCGTCCTAGATGATGCGAATCTCTCTGGTGCGGACCTGCGCCAGGGGATCCTCCTGGTCTCCAGTATGGCTCGCGCTAAACTATACGCGACGAAACTTGAAAAGACCGAAGTTCGCCTTGGCAAGATTCAGGAGGCCGAAGGGGTTGACCCGCGGCAGTTGGCCAAAGCCATTCAGCACTGAAGAACGAGCAGTCATAGGCGCGTTCTTGTCAGGCGCCGCTTCGACAGGTCGCACCCGTCTTCGCTGTGGGCGCTGGTCGGGGAGTATGCGAAATGCAAACCGATGATGACCGAGTGGCGCTTAAATTCGGCTTCGGCGAAGTAGATGCAGTAGGCGCCCGCCTGGACGTCGATGAAGGCTGACTCCACTCGGCCGCAGGTTGGCCCTCGCCGAGGCCCCAGTTGGCTCTCTTCGCGCAGTTGACGTACTGCGAACTCCACTTGCGCGACGAGCGCCCCCTGGGCTTGCTGGACCTCCCCCTCGAACTCATCCTCGGCGTCGTCGTGCCAGAAGAAGCCCTTGGACACGCATCCCCCCTGCGCCCGCCTCCGAGGCTGGCGCCTCCAAGCGAGAGCGAACTTACCGCAACTCGACCGGTGGAGTTGCCCGGGTCACTCTCTCCCAGGCCAGCCCGGCATGAACCCTTCGAGTGCGCCCTCGCCGTCGTGCTGCCGCCTCCACTGCCTGCCTGCCGTCGCTCCGCAAGGGTTGCGGCGCACGCGGTCGGCGGACGTGAATCAACGACGAAGTGACGGCATTGCTTGGCGGTCTCGTGCTGGTGATGACGGCTGGGGGCCGAGCGGCCTAGTCGCCAGGTACGGCTCCCTGCACGCTGATCGGCCGGTGTGAATCCCCGCCCGGCAGTGGAGGCTCGTGGCTCGCGGCAGTGGAGTGCCGCAACGACAGTCTCCGGACTATCACGCTGACCTGGTCTTTCGGACTTTCGCGTACCGCCCGCGCTGCGGTGCCGCAAGGCGTCGTCACCTCGCTCCGGCACGTCTCCGCGCTGCCGCCTGACCTGCGGCGGATCCCACCCCGCACCCGATCGTCCCAGACAGTGGGACGCTGCCGGGTCGGATCCGGCGGTCCGGAAACTGTTTCGCAACGGTAAAGAGCCTGGTCGGATCCGTAGTCGCCCGCCGCGGGGTGCGGCCCCTGCGTAACCGGGCGGTGTCGATATGTAGACACACGTGCAGGCCGCATCTAACGTCCCGCTCGACCGTCCGCGAGCGGCCGCCGGTGGCCCCCCACCGTCCGGCTGGACGGTCTTCCTCCGAACGCAGGAGAACCATCCTTGAAGAGAGCTCTGGCCGTCGTCGCCGGTGCCGCCCTGGTCATGGCGGTTCCCGTGACGGCTTCCGCCGCACCCCCCGCAGAAGACGCCCCCACGACCCCGCAGCGCGCCCACGACCTGCCCAACCCGCTCGCCGAGACGCAGCAGGCGCTGCGTGCCGAGGCACTCGAGCAGGTGCTCACCGGGCAGGCCACGCCGCGCGGCAACAACAAGGTGGTCGAGGTCGCCCGGGGTCGCTACGTCGAGCTGGCCCAGGAGGACAGCGACGCGATCTGGACCGTCCTCGGCGAGTTCAGCGACCTGCCGCACAACTCGATCCCGGAGCCCAAGCGGTCGGTGGACAACACCACCATCTGGACCCCGGACTTCTCGCAGGGCTACTTCGACACCCTGCTGTACAGCTCCGAGCCGGGCGTCAACTCGGTGGCCAACTTCTACGAGCAGCTCTCCTCGGGCCGCTACACCGTGACCGGCGAGGTCGAGGACTGGGTGCAGGTGCCCGGCACCGGAGCCTCCTACGGCGACAACGACCTGGGCGACAGCGCCGTCTGGGGCTTCATCAACGACTCGGTCAACACCTGGTACGCCAACCAGCTGGCCGCCGGCAAGACGGCCGAGCAGATCGACGAGTACCTCTCGCAGTTCGACGTCTGGGACCGCTACGACTCCGACGGCGACGGCAACTTCGACGAGGCCGACGGCTACATCGACCACTTCCAGGCCGTGCACTCCGGCGAGGGTGAGGAGGTCGGTGGCGGCGTCCTCGGCGACGACGCCATCTGGAGCCACCGCTGGTACAACCAGACCAACCGGATCGGCACCGCCGGCCCGACGGTCAACGGTGCGGTCAACCCGCTCGGCGGCACGCAGGTCGGTGGGTCGAAGTACTGGATCGGTGACTACACCGTCGAGCCCGAGAACGGCGGCGTCGGCGTCTTCGCCCACGAGTTCGGCCACGACCTCGGTCTGCCCGACCTGTACGACACCTCCGGCAACAGCGGCGGCGCGGAGAACAGCACCGCCTTCTGGACGCTGATGAGCTCCGGCTCCTACGGCAACTCCGGCCGCCCCGAGGACGGTATCGGCACCCAGCCGATCCACATGGGCGCCTGGGAGAAGCTGCAGCTGGGCTGGCTCAACTACGAGGTGGTGCAGCCCGGCGAGAGCGCGAACCTGCGCCTCGGCCCGGCGGCGTACAACTCCAAGGAGAACCAGGCCGCCGTCGTCGTCCTCCCGGACAACGAGGTCACCACCACGATCGGCACCCCGTTCGAGGGCGAGGACTTCTGGTACTCCGGCTCGGGCGACAACCTCGACCACAGCATGCTGGCGCCCAAGCCCGCGGGGGCGGCTGAGCTGACCGCCCAGGTCAAGTACGAGATCGAGGCGGACTGGGACTACGCGTACGCGGTGTACACCACCGACGGCGGGGCCACCTTCACGTCGATCCCGACCAACCTGTCGACGACCACCGACCCCAACGGCCAGAACTTCGGCCACGGCATCACCGGCAGCACCGGTGGCGAGTGGGTCGAGCTCACGGCCGGCCTGGCGGGCGTGCCCGACGGGGCGCAGGTCGGCTTCCGGTACTGGACCGACGGCGCGGCCACCGAGCCGGGCCTGCAGGTCGACGCCGTGGCCATCGACGACGCACCGGTGACCGACTGGACGCTGGACGGCTTCGAGCTGACCACCGGTACGACGACGAACTCGTACTTCAACGCCTACATCCTCGAGAACCGGGCCTACACCGGCTACGACACGGGGCTGAAGACGGGGCCGTACAACTTCGGTGACCCGCGGCGTCCGGACTGGGTGGAGCACTTCCCGTACCAGGACGGCCTGCTGATCAGCTACTGGAACACCCAGTACAACGACAACAACGTCGGCGCCCACCCCGGTGCGGGCCTCGTCCTCCCGGTCGACGCCCACCCGGGCCTGCTCTACGAGCCGACCGACGACGAGGGTGAGGACCGCACCAACGGCGAGAGCTGGCGGCCGCGGGTCCAGTCCTACGACTCGACCTTCGGGCTCCAGCCGACGGACAAGCTGACGCTGCACGACCCGGACACCGGCGTGGCCGGCCGGGTCGGCGGTCTCCCGGCCGTCCGCACCTTCGACGACACGCTCGACTGGTGGGTGGCCCCGGGCGAGCAGCCCGACGCCAACGGCTGGACCGGCGTCGACGTGCCGAAGACCGGCACGACGATCACCGTCACCGGCATGAGCGCGCAGGGTGCGCTCATGCAGGTCCGGGTCAACTGACCCGGTAGCGCAGCACGCGAACGGCCCGCCGGCACCCGCCGGCGGGCCGTTCCGCGTCCCCGGGACGGTGCGCCGGGCAGCGACGTGCGGGCGCGGCGCGCGACCCCCCGGGGACGGCGCCCGCAGCGCGCATCGCGGCCCCTCGGCGCGGCCGCCCGACATGCCGGGCGGCAGCGCCGGCGAGGGGTGACCGGTCCGCCCGCCGACGGCATCCACGCTGGTCGACGCGGTGCATGTCGACATGGCGGTGGCCCGCGGGACGGGTCACCGTGCCGCGGCAGGGGCGGTCGCAACGATCCGGTGACGGGCCTTCCGGTGAGGCGCCGAACCCGCCGATCGCGGGGTCGGTGCGCCGTAACTTCTCCCCTGATCGCGGCACCTTCCCCGGCCGCGACGAGGCACGGAGGAGTTCCCGGTGATCATGGGCACGATGCTGCTGTGGCCCGCCGCGGCGGTGCTCGGTTTCCTGCTGTGCACCGCGGTCGTGGTCGCGCTCGGCGCGAGCTCCACCGCCCGGTACGAGTACGCCGGCGCGGCCGCCACCCAGCAGGTCCAGCGCGCGGCGGCGCGGGCCGCCGGCACCCACCCGGCCGGGCGCCGCGCCGCCCCCGCCCCGGCCGGGCGTGGGCCCCAGCGGAGCCCCCAGGCGGTCGCCCTCGCCGTCCGGCCCGCCGCGGCGCCCGCGCCCGCGCGGCCGGCCGGCCCCACTCCCGGGGCCGCCAACGGCTGGTGGCTGGTCGACGGGTCGGCGCAGGCCGTGGCCGGCCCCTTCGCCGACCGGATCGACGCCGACTGGGCGGCGCTGGCGGGTGAGCTGGCGGCCGTGACCGTGTTCGGCGTCCCCCGGGCCCACGGCACGATCGCCCCGCGCCCCTCGCCGGCGGACCGGGTCTGGCTGACCGAGCTCGGCGACCAGCTCGACCGGCTACCCGAGGACTGGGACGCGCTGCTGACCGACACCGACCCGCTGACGACCCTGGTCGTGGAGGTCGCCGCGGCGCTGGTCGAGGCCGGGCTGCCGCTGCACGACGCCGCCGGGAGCGGAACGTCGGGCGGGGTCTGCCTGGTGCCCGAGACCGCGTCCTGCGGGGTGCTGGTCAGCTGGCGGACGCACGACCGGATGGGCGTGCAGCACTCGCGCGGCGAGGCGGCGCACGTGGTCGTGCAGGAGGTCATGGCCGCCGCCCTCGCCGACACGCTGGCCGAGCTCGGCTTCGTCGTCCAGACCGTCGGGGCGACCGGGGTCACCCTGGTGACCGCGCTGCGCTGAGCGCCGCTCCCACGAGGCGACGCGGAACCGGTGGCGAACGCTCGGTGAACGCTGCGTCCGGGCCGTAACCGCGGGCCGGGCCGCTCAATGGACGGGCCGTGATCACCCGCACGCCGCCGTTCTCCCGCCGCACCGCCCTGCAGCTGGCCGCCGTCACCGGCGCCGGGGTCGCAGGCGCGGTGTCCGCAGGGCCCGCTGCCGCCGCGCCGTCCCCCGCCCGCATCCCCGGGCCGTTCGCGCACGGGGTCGCCTCCGGCGATCCGCTGCCCGACGCCGTGGTCCTCTGGACCCGCGTGACGCCCGACGCCCGGTCGACGCCGGGCTCCGGTGCCGGCCCCGTCGTCGAGGTCGGCTGGGAGGTGGCCACCGACCCCGGTTTCCGCCGCGTCGTCCGCCGGGGCCGGGTCCGCACCGGCCCGGCGACCGACCACACGGTGAAGGTGGACGCCGCCGGCCTGCGGCCGGGCACCGGCTACTGGTACCGCTTCAGCTGCCGGGGGGCGACCTCCCCGGTGGGCCGCACCCGCACGGCGCCCGCCACCGGTGCCGCCGTGCCGCGGCTGCGCATGGCGGTGGTCTCCTGCGCCAACCTGCAGGCCGGCTGGTTCACCGCCTACCGGCACCTGGCCGCGCGCGGGGACCTCGACCTCGTGGTGCACCTGGGTGACTACCTGTACGAGTACGCGCCGGGGGAGTACCAGGCGCGTGACGTCGTCGTCCGGCCGCACGACCCGCCGCACGAGATCGTCACCCTCGCCGACTACCGGCGCCGGCACGCCCAGTACAAGGCCGACCCCGACCTGCAGGCCCTGCACGCCGCCGCGCCGTGGGTGGTCACCTGGGACGACCACGAGAGCGCCAACGACGCGTGGTCCGGCGGCGCGGAGAACCACACGGAGGGCGCCGAGGGCGCCTGGCCGGCTCGCCGCGGGGCCGCCCAGCAGGCCTACGCCGAGTGGATGCCGGTGCGCTACACGCCGGGCGGCCGGCTCTACCGGCGGCTGCGCTTCGGCCGGCTGGCCAGCCTGTCGATGCTCGACCTGCGCACCTACCGCGACCAGCAGGCCGCCTCACCGCTCGACCCCGCCCTCGGGGACCCCGGCCGCACGCTGACCGGGCCGGAGCAGCTGGAGTTCCTGCTCGACGGGCTGGCCGACGACGCGGTGCAGTGGAAGCTGGTGGGCAACCCGGTGATGATCGCGCCGGTGCGGTTCCCGAACGGGCTGGACCTGCGGGCGACCCAGGCGATCGCCGGCCTGGTCGGCGTGGACCTCCCGCGGGTGACCGGCCTGCCCTACAACGTCGACCAGTGGGACGGCTACCCCGCCGAGCGGGACCGGGTGCGGGCGCACCTGCGCGACCGCGCGCTGCGCGGCACCGTCTTCCTCACCGGTGACATCCACTCCGGCTGGGCGGCCGAGCTGCCGGCGGACGACGCCACCTACCCGCTGACGCGCGACAGCCTCGGCGTGGAGCTCGTGTGCACCTCGGTGACCAGCGACAACCTCGACGACATCCTCGGCGCCCCGCCCCGGACGACGTCCCTGGCGGTGGAGACCGCGATCCGGGTGGCCAATCCGCACGTGAAGCACCTGGACTTCGACTCGCACGGCTTCTCGGTCCTCGACGTCACCCCGGAGGCGGTCCAGATGGACTGGTACGTCCTCACCGACCGCACCGATCCGGCGTCGGCCGCGGTCTGGTCGACGTCCTGGCGGACGCCGGCCGGCACCGGCCGCGTCGAGCGTGCGCCGCGGCGGCTGGCGTGAGCGGCCCGGTGCAAGGCATGGACCGCCGGCAGTTCCTCCGGGTCACCGCCGCGGGCGGCGCGGCCGTCGTCCTGTCGACGGCGCTCGGGGCGCCGCGGGCGCGGGCGGCCGACCGGCTGCGGGTCTACGTGCTGGTCGTCGACGGGACGCGGCCGGAGGAGATCACCCCGCTGCTCACGCCGAACCTGCACCGGCTGAAGACGGGGGGCACCTGGTTCCCGTCGGCGCGCTCGCTGCCGGTGATGGAGACGATCCCCAACCACGTGATGATGATGACCGGCGTCCGGCCCGACCGGTCCGGGGTGCCGGCCAACTCCGTGTACGACCGGGCCGAGGGCGCCGTCCGCGACCTGGACCGCCCCTCGGACCTCCGCTTCCCCACGCTGCTGGAGCGGGTGAACGCCACCGGCCGCACCACGGGCACCGTGCTGTCGAAGGAGTACCTGTACGGGATCTTCGGTGAGCGGGCCACCTACCGCTGGGAGCCGTTCCCGGTCATCCCCGTCACCGGGCACGCGCCGGACGCCGCGACCACCGACGCGCTGATCGCGATGGTCGACGAGGCCGACCCCGACCTGGTCTTCGTCAACCTCGGCGACATCGACCGGGTCGGCCACAGCGATCTGACCGGCAGCACCCTGCGGGTGGCGCGCGCTCTCGCGCTGGGCAGCACCGACCTGCAGGTGGGCCGCTTCGTCGCGCACCTGCAGCGCACCGGCCGGTGGGCCGGCAGCGTGCTGGTGGTGCTCGCCGACCACTCGATGGACTGGTCGGTGCCGACGAACCTCGTCTCGGTGGACGCCGTCCTGCGGCCGCGCCCGGACCTGCGGCAGTCGGTGCAGATCGCCCAGAACGGAGGCGCGGACCTCCTCTACTGGACCGGCCCGGCCGCGCAGCGGGCCGCCGGGCTGGCGGAGGTGCGGCGGCTGGTCGCCGCACACCCCGGCGTGCTGTCGGTGCACCGGCCGGCGGAGCTGCGGCTGGGGCGGGAGGCCGGCGACCTGGTCGCCTACTGCCGGGCCGGCTGGCGCTTCACCGACCCGACGCCGCTGTCCAACCCCATCCCCGGCAACCACGGGCACCCGGCCACCGAACCGATCCCGTTCCTGGTGGCGGGCGGGCACCCCCTGGTGCGGGCGGGCGCGGTCAGCGGGGCGCCCGCGCGCACGGTGGACGTCGCGCCGACCGTCGGCGCGCTGTTCGGCCTGGGTGCACCGCGGGGCGGGTACGACGGCGCAGCGCGCACGGAGGCGTTCACCCGGCTGTCCGGGCGGCGGTAGCCGATCGCAGCGGGGGGTTGCCTACCCCTCGGGGGGACGCGGCGCTCCGCTGGCGGGGTCGCCGTGCCGATGCGGCGGAGGTGACCTTCCCGCCGTCGCTGCGAGCACGCGAGCCCGCCGCTGCCGCGCGCACGGCCGTCGTCGTCCTGGCCATCTGCGCCGGGATGCTGGCGCTGGTCGGACTGTTGGGGCCCGCCACGGACGGCGACGCGAGCCCGGCGGTGGTCTGGGCCTGCGTGATCGGGCTGGCCGGGGTGGCGGCCCTCTTCCACGGCGTGCCCGCGGAGCGCCTGGACCGCGCCGGCGCGTTCGTCGTCCTGGCCGTCGGCGGGGTGGCGGTGCTGTGCGTCCTGGCCGTCGTGAACGGGGGGACGTCGACCCGCGCGCAGGCGTTCCTGGCGTTCGTCGTGCTCTAGGCGGGCTTCCACCTGCGGACGGCGGGCGCGGTGGTCGCCACGGTCGTCGCGGTGGCGGCCGGCGGGGTCATGCTGTTCGACGCCGCGCCCTTCAGCGGTGCCCTCACCGACTTCGCGTTCTTCGGGGCCATGCTCGGTGTGATCGGCGGCTTGCTCATCCGCTCCACCGACAAGCAAGAGCGCCTGGTGGCGGCGCTCCAGGAGCAGGCGGACGTCGACACGCTGACCGGGCTGGTCACGCGGCGCGTCCTGGACGAGGCGCTGGATGCCGGGGGCGCCGGCGCGGCGTCGTCCCAGGGCACCGCGCTGCTGCTCATGGACGTCGACCGGTTCAAGATGATCAACGACGTGCACGGCCACCTGGCCGGCGACGACGCGCTGGTGCACCTGTCCACCGTGATCAAGCAGCAGATCCGCGCCGCCGACGCGCTGGTCAGCCGGCTCGGCGGGGACGAGGTCGCGGTGCTGCTGCGCGACTGCTCGCGGGCCACCGCGGTGCGCCGCGCCGAGCAGCTGCTGGACGCCGTGTGCGGGGCGCCCCTGGTGCTCTCCGACGGGAGCAGCCTGGGCATGTCGGTGAGCGTCGGGGTGTCGCACCTCGCCGGCGCGGCCACCGATCTGCGTGAGCTCTACGCCGCCGCGGACGTCGCCCTGTACACCGCCAAGCGCGCCGGGCGGGGCCGGGTCGAGGTCGCGGCGGCCTAACCGGCCGGTGAGGGGAGGCGCAGGGAGCGGGCGGCGCCCGCGAGCGCCCGCAGGCTGAGCCGGCCGTCGGCGAGGCCGAGGTCGACCACGTCGTCGAACACGCCCTGGGAGCCGGCGGCGGCCCGGAACACCGCGTCCATCAGCGCCGGCCAGCGGCTCAGCCGGGAGGCCACCGACGAGTGCCGGAGGTGGCGGCCGAGCCGGTCGGCGAGCGCGCGCCGGTAGGCCGCGCCCGCGTCCGCCCCCCGGGTGGCGACCTGCCCGGCGAGCGCGCCGGAGAGCACGGCGTAGAAGATGCCCTCACCGGTCAGCGGGTTGATCAACGCGGCGGCGTCACCGGCCAGGAGCACCCGCCCATCGGGCTGGCGGGGCCGGCCGGTGCTCAGCGGCAGCCGGTGGGCGCGGAGCTGCTCGGGCTCGGCTCCCGGCAGCAGCCGGTGCATCCCGGCGACGAGCTCGACCCGGGTGGCGCCGCCGGACACCAGCTCCCCGTACCCGACGTTGGCCCGTCCGTCGCCCAGCGGGAAGGACCACGCGTAGGCCGGCCAGCGCTGGTCGGTGGTCGTGATGACCTGGACGCCGCGCTGCCCGGGGGGCTCGGGGGCGTAGCCGCGGAGGGCGACGGCGAGCTGGTCGGGCCGGTTGCGCCGGGTGCCCAGCGCCCGGCGCACCACCGACTCCGCGCCGTCGGCGCCGATCAGCACCCCGGCGGTGACGGACCCGTCCACCTCGACCGCGTCGGCGTGCACCGCGATCCGCCGGACCACGTGCCGGCGCAGCACCGCCCCGGCGTCGCGGGCGGCCGCGATCAGCCGCGCGTCGAGCACCGCCCGGGGGATGACGTGGGAGGGCCGGGCGGTGGCCCGCTCGACCGTCGTCCCCCCGGGCGACCGCAGCCGCAGCCGCGGCACCGGGGGGAAGCCGGCGGTGAGGGCGGCCGGGCGCAGGCCGAGGCCGGCGAGGACGTCGAACGCCTCGGCGGCGATGCCGTCGCCGCACACCTTGTCCCGGGGGAACTCGGCGCGGTCGAGCACCAGCACCCGCGCCGAGGGCCGGGCCCGACGGGCGGCCAGGGCGGCGGCGGCACCGGCCGGCCCACCACCGACGACGACGACGTCCCAGTGCTCCACCCGTCCGACGCTAGGCAGTGGAGGGGCTCACCGCGCGACCGACCGCGGGACGCCGTCCCAGTTCTGGGAGAGCAGCCGCCGCCAGCTGTCCAGGTCGTGGTGCGCCGGTTCGGTCGTGGCGACGAAGTCCAGCAGCACGTCGCAGAAGCGGTCGGGCTCGTCGAGGTGCGGCCAGTGGCCCGCGTCCTCGAACACCTCGATCCGCGCCGACGGGACCGCGGCCCGGACCGGCTCGGCGTGCTGCGCCGGCACGATCGGGTCGCGACCGCCCCAGATGACCAGCATCGGCACGGAGTCGGCGAGGTACAGCCGGTCCAGCGCGGTCACCGCCTGCCCCCGCACGTCGACCGCCCCGCGCAGCGTGCGCAGGAACGCCCGCCGCGCCTCGGCGTCCTGCAGGGCCAGCAGCGCGTCGCCGGCCTCGGCGAGGTCGCGCACCCGCCGCCAGCCGGCGAGCGCCCCGAGCTGGTCGACGGCCCGCAGCCCGGTGCGCAGCGGGCCGGAGACCCCGGCCAGCGCGGTGACCACGAGCTCGGCCCCGGGCAGGGTGGCCGCCCGCAGCCCCGCGGAGAGCTCCGAGCCCAGCCCGCCGCTGCCCACGAGCGCCAGCCGTTCGCAGCGCTCGGGGAACTGGTAGGCGAACTGCAGGGCGATGCCGCCGCCCAGCGAGTGCCCCACGACGGTGGCCCGTTCGACGTCGAGCACCGCGAGCAGGTCGCGCACGCCGTTGGCGTAGCCCGCGATCGAGTAGTCGCCGCGCGGCTTGTCCGAGTCGCCGTGCCCCAGCAGGTCGGGGGCGATGACGGTGTGCGACTCGGCGAGGCGGTCGATCACCCCGGCCCACGTCTGGCAGTTGTTCCCGATGCCGTGCAGCAGCAGCAGCGGCGGGCCGTCCCCCGCGCGGAGAAAGGCCCGCTTGTGCCCGTGGACGATCCGCGACTCTCGGACCTGACCGGTTGCCACGGCCCCAGTGCACCACGGTTCTTGTTGCTCTGCAGTCACGACGGCGCTGGTCAGGCCGGTGCGGGTGCCGTCCACTTCCGCGGCGGGTGCTCGTAGCCCTCGACGAACCGCAGCAGCCCGGCGGCGTCGCGGACCACGCCCAGCGCATCGAGCCGGGGGGCGTCGAGGTAGCCGTCGTCCACCATGCGGCGGAGCTGGGCCAGCAGCGGCTGCCAGAACCCGTCGACGTCCAGCAGCGCCGCCGGCTTGGCGTGCAGCCCGAGCATGCCCCACGTCCAGGCCTCGAACAGCTCCTCCAGCGTGCCGGCGGCGCCGGGGAGCGCGACGAACGCATCGGACAGGTCGGCCATGCGCGCCTTGCGCTCGTGCATGGAGGAGACCACCTCGAGCCGCGGGAGGCCGGGGTGGGCCAGCTCGTCGTCGACGAGGTGCTGCGGGATCACGCCGACGACCTCACCGCCGGCGGCGAGCGCGGCGTCGGCGACGACGCCCATCATCCCGACGCGCCCCCCGCCGTAGACGATCCCGACGCCGGCCTCGGCCAGCCCCGTGGCGAAGGACGCGGCGGCCTCCGCGTGGGCCGGTGGCCCCGCTGGGACCCGGTGAAGACGGCGATCCGCACCGGACGAGGCTATGCCGGGTCCCGGCGCGAGCTGCCGTCGGCCCCGTCCCGGCCACCGCCGCGAGCCTGCGAGCGTTCAGCGGCCCCGTCGCGGGCACCGCCGCGAGCCTGCGAGCGGTGGGGAGGACGGGGTCCTTCCGGGGGTCCTTCCTCAGCCGCCGTAGTAGCGGTAGACGGGCTCGGCGATGCAGACGGGCTTGTCGCCGCCCTCCCGCTCGATGACCGCGGCCAGCGTCAGCTGCAGGCCGCCGGCCACCTCCTCGACCGACTTCAAAGTCGCGGTGAGCCGCACCCGGGAGCCCACCGGGACAGGGGAGGGGAAGCGCACCTTGTTCAGGCCGTAGTTGACACCCATCACCGTGTCGGTGACGACGAGGACCTGCGAGGAGAGCGGGGCCAGCAGGGACAGCGTCAGGTACCCGTGGGCGATCGGGCCACCGAACGGGCTCTCCTTCTTCGCGCGCTCGACGTCGACGTGGATCCACTGGTGGTCGCCGGTCGCCTCGGCGAACTGGTTGACGTGCTCCTGGGTGACCTCGTGCCAGTCGCTGGTGCCGAGCTCCGTGCCGATCAGCCCGTTCAGCTCCGCCATGGTCGTGGTGGTGCTCACGTGGTCGTCCTTCCCTGGGGTGGGCGGTGTTCCTGGTGGCACTCTGCCTCTGATCACCAGGGCACTCAGAGGCAGAGGTTCCGCCGCACACCTTGCCCGGCCCGGCGCGACGGCGCGCGTGCGGGTGCGGATGTCCTCTCCCGGGATGCTCGTGCCCTGCCCGCCGGGGTGGGCAGGGCACGAGTTCCGGCGGGGTGCCCCCGGCGGCCGCCCGCGCGAGCGGGTTCACTGGGCGGGTGCTCGCCTCGACCGACGGCTGGACCGCCTGCAGCCAGGGGCACCGTCACTGGGGGCGGGCCGGCGCGGCCGGCCTGCTGATCCACCGCGACGGTCCCGACGGCGTCGAGCTGCTGCTGCAGCACCGGGCCTGGTGGTCGCACCACGGCGGCACCTGGGGGACGCCGGGCGGCGCGCTGCACGCGGGCGAGTCGGCGGCCGACGGTGCGCTGCGCGAGGTGGCCGAGGAGCTGGGGCTGACGGCCGGCGACGTCGTCCTGGGCGCGCAGTCGGTGGACGACCACGGGGGCTGGGCGTACACGACGGTCCTGGCCCGGCCGGTGCGCCGGTTCGAGGCGGTCGACCTCCGGCTGGACGGGGAGAGCGACGGCGTGGCGTGGGTGCCGCTGGCGGGCCTGGCCGCGGTGGCCCTGCACCCGGGGCTGGCCGCCTCGCTGGACCGGCTGCGGCCGTTGCTCGCCGGCGACGACGCGTAGCCGGGTCCTGGGCGGCCCTCCCGGCGGGGCGGGTGACCCGGCGGCTGCCGGTCCACCCCGCCCCGCGGGTTAGGTTCGGCGCATGAGCGCCCGCGACGACGTCTCCGAGATCTTCGACAGCTCCGCGTGGGCGCCGGTCGAGGGCTTCGACTTCAGCGACATCACCTACCACCGGGCGGTGGACGCCGGCGTCGTCCGCATCGCCTTCGACCGTCCCGAGGTGCGCAACGCCTTCCGGCCGCAGACCGTCGACGAGCTGATCACCGCGCTCGAGCACGCGCGGCTCTCCACCGACGTGGGGTGCGTGCTCCTCACCGGCAACGGGCCGAGCCCCAAGGACGGCGGCTGGGCGTTCTGCTCCGGCGGCGACCAGCGGGTACGCGGGAAGTACGGCTACGAGCATGACTTGGGTCGCTCCAGCGGCCGGCTGCACATCCTGGAGGCCCAGCGGCTGATCCGCTTCATGCCGAAGGTCGTCGTCTGCGTCGTCCCGGGCTGGGCCGCCGGCGGCGGGCACAGCCTGCACGTCGTCGCCGACCTCACCCTGGCCAGCGCCGAGCACGCCCGGTTCAAGCAGACCGACGCCGACGTCGGCAGCTTCGACGGCGGCTTCGGCTCGGCCTACCTCGCGCGGCAGGTCGGGCAGAAGTTCGCCCGCGAGATCTTCTTCCTGGGCGAGGAGTACACCGCGGCCGACGCGCACGCGATGGGCATGGTCAACCGCGTCGTCCCGCACGCGGAGCTCGAGGCCACCGCCCTGGAGTGGGGGAAGAGGATCGTGGCCAAGAGCCCGACGGCCCAGCGGATGCTCAAGTACTCGTTCAACCTGATCGACGACGGCCTGGTCGGGCAGCAGCTGTTCGCGGGCGAGACCACCCGGCTGGCCTACATGGCGGAGGAGGCCGTCGAGGGCCGCGACGCCTTCCTCGAGAAGCGGGAGCCCGACTTCGGCCGCTTCCCCTGGCATGTTTAGCGGAAGGACCCGTCCTCCCACCCTTCGCACGCTCAGGGTGGTGCCCTGGACGGGGCCATAACCTGTCATCCATGAGGAGTTCGAAATGATCGTCGAGGTGATGACGGGCGCCGACGAGCGACCCGAGGCGCGGGTGGTCGACGTCGAGGACCTGGGCCGGCTGCACCTGGCCCTGGGTGCGGTCACCGACGAGGAGGCCGCCGAGGCGCTGGAGCGATCGGGCCTCGGCCGGCTGCAGGACGCCGAGACGGCCACCCTCGATGTGGCGGCGCTGCGGGCTGCCGCGGCACCCCGGGCCACCGCCCCGGACTGGGACGCGCGGTGGGACCAGATGATCGCCGGCGCCCGCGCGCAGGGCTGGCTGTCCGAGGACGGGGCGAACCTGCGGGTGCACATCGAGAGCGCCGCGGGCGCCTGACCAGGCGGTCCTCCCCGGCGCCCGGCCGGGGCACGCGGAAAGTCAGGTGTACCTCAGAGGACCGAGATCATTGTGGTGACCCCGTCCGGCAGCCAGGATGGCCGCGTGCATAGAACCAGCCGTGACAGGACGGCGTCGTGAGCGGTACGCCGGGCCGTCCGCTGAGTGCGGAGCTGTCGGAACAGCTGCTCGCCGTGGCCGTCGACATCCTGGCCGACGAGGGATGGGGCCGCCTGAACAGCGATCGCATCGCCGCCCGGGCCAGGGCCGGCAAGGCGGGCATCTACCGCCGGTGGCCGTCCATGGCGGCGCTCGCCCGGGCGGCGGTGAGCCGCTTCGAGCTGGTGGTGCTGCCCGAGGACTCCGGATCGCTGCGGGCGGACCTGCTTGGCCTGGTCAGCGCCCGCTGGACGCAGCCGCTGGACCGGCAGGAGCGCGCGGTGGCCAGCCTGGTGGGCGCGGCCCGGCACGACGAGGAGCTGCGGGCAGGGCTGGACGAGGCTCTCGTGCGCCCGCTGGCGGCCGCCGTCCAGACCGTCGGCGAGCGGGCCCAGCAGCGCGGGGAGCCCCTCCGGCTCGAGCGGCTGCGCTTGCTGGCCTCGGTGCTCGAGGCCTTCTGGTGGCAGCGCTACCGGATGGCCGAGCCGCTGACGGCCGAGCAGGTCGAGTGCATCGTCGACGAGGTGCTGGTGCCGATGCTGCGGCCGGTCGACGAGACCGTCGCCGCCTGACCTCCCGGCGGCGCCTCAGCCGAGACGGCGGGTCAGCGAGGCGACGTTCGCCGGTGGCTCCAGGCCCAGCTGCGCGTACAGCCCGCTCATCAGGCTGTCGGTCAGCGTCCGCACCTCGGTCGCGGCGGTGCGGTGGTCGGCGGCGTGCTCGACGACCCGCCGCTGCTCCACGACGACCACCCGGGACACGGTGAGCCAGAGGGCCGCGGCCAGGGGGGCGGCGATCCGCGGGCAGAACAGGACCGGCGAGGTGGCCATCCCGGGCTCGGGCTCGGTCTCCCACGCCTCGGCCAGCGCGCCTGCCAGCTGCCGTTCGGCCTCGAACAGGATCCGCTGCTCGTAGCCGGCCAGCGCGGGGCTCTCGTGCACGGTCTCGGTGAACGTGCGTTCCTCGGGACGCACGTGCAGGGCCACGAAGTACGCGGCGCCCTCCGCCAGGTGGTCGCCCAGCGCGACCAGCGGCGTGGTCCCCGGCGGCCGGTTGCGGACCGCGTCGGCCGGGCCGTGCGGACACGGGATGCGCCCGTCGAAGAAGAGCTCCTCCTTCGTCGGGAAGTGGTTGAACACCGTCTGGACGGCGACGTCGGCCTCGCGGGCGATGTCGGCGACGGTGACCGCCTCGAACCCGCGCTCGGCGAACATCTCGTGCGCCACTGCCCGTACGTGGGCCCGGGTCTGCGCCTTCTTCCGCGCACGGCGGTCGCTGAGTTCACCCACGGTGCACAGCTTAGGCACCGAACGTGTCCACCGCGGTCAGGACCGACCGCCCGGTATGTCGCCGGGCGTGCTCTGGTCGGGGGCCTGCGCGGCGGACCGGGCGCCACCAGGCACGATGGCCGCGGATCGACCCGCCCGGGGCGACCGGACGACGACTGCGAGGAGGAGCCGCCCGGTGCGGACGAGAGCTGCGGTGCTGCGCGAGGCAGGAGCCGAGTACGAGATCGTCGAGCTGGAGGTTCTCGACCCCGGGCCCGGCGAGGTGCTGGTCGAGATGGCCTACGCCGGCCTGTGCCACTCCGACGAGCACCTGCGGCACGCCAACCCCGGCGGCCGCTACCCCATCGTCGGCGGGCACGAGGGCTCCGGCGTCGTCCAGGCCGTCGGCGCCGGCGTGACCGGGGTGGCACCCGGCGACCACGTCGTCACGAGCTTCCTGCCCGCCTGCGGGCACTGCCGCTACTGCGCCTCCGGCCGCTCCAACCTCTGCGACAAGGGCGCCACCATCGCCACGGGCCAGCTGCCCACCGGCACCTTCCCGTACCGCCTCGACGGCGAGCCGCTGGGCGGGTTCTGCATGATCGGTGCCTTCGCCCGGCACACGCTGCTCAGCGAGTTCTCCTGCGTGCGGATCGACCCCTGGCTGCCGCTGGAGACCGCGGCCCTCGTCGCCTGCAGCGTGCCCACCGGCTGGGGTTCGGCGGTGTACTCCGGCGGGGTGCGGCCGGGCGACACCGTGGTCGTGGTCGGCCTCGGCGGGGTGGGCGTGAACGCCGTCCAGGGGGCCGTCCACGCCGGCGCCATGCACGTCATCGGCGTCGACCCGGTGGCGATGAAGCGGGAGTTCGCCGAGTCGCTGGGCGCCACCCGCACCGTCGCCGACGCCGGGGAGGCGGTGGGGCTGGCGCGCGAGCTCTCCCGGGGCACCGGTGCCGACGTCGTCGTCGTGACGGTGGGGAAGATGACCGGGGAGGTCTACAAGGCCGCCTCGGCCTGCCTGGGCAAGGGCGGCACGCTCGTGCTCACCGCGCTCGCCGACCGGCCGGAGGAGGGCCGGGCGACGCTCAACGGCCAGCTCACCACGGTGTTCGAGCACCGCGTGCAGGGCTCGATGTTCGGCTCGTGCAACCCGTTCACCGACATCCCCCGGCTGCTGCGGCTGCACGAGGAGGGTCGGCTCGAGCTCGACCGGCTGATCACCCGCCGCTACGCCCTCGACGAGGTGAACCAGGGCTACCGCGACCAGGCCGCCGGCGAGACGGTCCGCGGGCTGCTCGTCCACGCCGACTGAGGAAACACCCCGTCGCCCACCCCAGCACTCGCTCCGCTCGCGCCGGGGCCCTGCGACGGGGCGACCTCTGGACGGAGCCGGCGTTCGGAACGGGCGCCGGGTGGGCAGCCCCGGGGGTGTGAGCTCTCCCCGTATCGCAGTCCTCGACGTCGACGGCACGCTCGTCGACACCAACTACCAGCACGCCCTCGCCTGGTACCGGGCCTTCCGGTCACTGGGGGAGACCTTCCCGATCTGGCGGATCCACCGGCTGATCGGCATGGGCGGCGACCGGCTCCCGGCTGCGCTCGGCGGGGACGACGTCGAGGAGCGCATCGGCGGCCAGGCCCGTGAGCGCTGGACCGAGGAGTTCGACCGGCTGATCGACGAGGTCGCGCCGCTGCCCGGCGCCCGGGAGCTGGTGCAGGCGCTCCGCGAGCGGGGGCACCGCGTGGTGCTGGCCAGCTCCGGCAAGGCGAAGCACGTCGACCACTCGCTGGACCTGCTCGACCTGCGCGACCTGGCCGAGGCCTGGACCACCAGCGACGACGTCGAGTCAAGCAAGCCCGCCCCCGATCTGCTCGAGGTGGCCCTGAAGAAGCTGGGCGAACCCGTGGGTGCGCCGAGCGTGATGGTCGGCGACTCCGTCTTCGACGTGGCAGCGGCGAAGCGCGCCGGGATGCCGGCCCTCGTCGTGCGCTCCGGCGGGTTCGGGGACGACGAGCTGCGCGAGGCCGGGGCGGTCGACGTCTTCGACACCCCCGGTGACCTCGCCGCCGCCCTGGATCGCCTCGACCTGAGCTGACCGGAGGACCGCCCGAGGGGCTCCGCGGATGCTCTGCCTCTGAGTGCACCTGCACTCAGAGGCGGAGCGAGCGGGGAAGGGATCCCGGAGGGCGCTGGGACGGTGCCGGTGCGTGCGGTGGTGGGTTGCGGCGCGGTGCGGCGGTGCGGTGGTGCGGAGGCTCAGGAGGCCGTGGAGGAGCGGCCCAGGCGGCGCAGCGCTTCGTCCGGGTGGTCGGTGATCATCGCGTCGACGCCGAGCGACACGAGGAAGTCGATGTCGGCGGCCGTGTTCGCCGTCCACACGTGCACCTCCTTCCCGGCGGCGTGCGCCTGGGCGACGTACCCAGGGTCGGCCCGCAGCAGCGCCAGTCCCGGGCCGACGGCGCTCATCGCACCCCCCAGGAGCTCGGTGCGCACCGAGCGCAGGCGCTTGCCGATGAGCTGCACGGTCGGCACGCCCGGTGCGAGCGCGCGGATCCGGCGCACGGCGAGCTGGGAGAAGCTCATCACCCGGAACGCCGGCCGGCCGGCCCACTGCGCCGGCCGGTCGCCCTGCAGGAGGCCGTAGCGGCGCAGCGACCGCACCAGCTCCTGCTCCACCCGGTTGGTGTGCCGGGTCGGGTGCTTGGTCTCGATGGCGAGCCGGACGGAGCCGGGGGTGGCGGAGGCGTACTCGAGCAGCCGGTCGAGGGTCAGCACCAGGCCGTTCTCGATGTCGGGCTCGTCGGTGACGGCGGTGATCGTGTCGTCCCTCCACCGGTCCAGCCGGCCGCGCCGGGCGCCGAACCGGAACTGCTCCAGCTCGGCGAGGTGCAGGGCGGAGACGACGCCGCGGCCGTTCGACGTGTGCCGGATCCTGCGGTCGTGGACGCAGACGAGCACGCCGTCGCGGGTCATCCGGACGTCGACCTCCACCGCGTCGGCACCGACGATCGCGGCGTTCCGGTACGCGGCCAGGGTGTGCTCGGGGGCGTCCGCGGTGGCCCCGCGGTGGGCGACGACCTCGGGGCCGCTCACCGCAGCGGGCGGGGAGAGCGGCGCGCAGCGCGGACGGGAGGCACGCGGGGATCCTCCCCGCCCGCCGCGCGTTCCGCGAGCGGTGGGCGCCGCCGTCAGACGGCGAGGCGCGCGCGGTACTCGGGCACGGTGATCATCGGCGGGCGCTCGTCGACCGCGACGGCGTTGCTACGCGGCACGAACCCGGCGCCGTCGTGCCGGAACTGGGTGAGCAGCCCGCTGGGCTGGCGGGTGCACGCCGCCCGGGCCAGCACGGTGGCAACCACCTGGCCGGCCATCTCGCCCAGCGCCTCGACGCTCTGCGAGGTGTGCCGGCGCTCGCCGAGGTCGACCTGGGCCAGCGAGGAGAGCCCGCCCAGGCCCAGCAGGTCGACGAGCAGGCCCACCTCCACGCCGTACGCCGAGACGAACGGCACCTGCTCCAGCGCCGCGCGGCGCCCGGCGTACTCGCCGCCGAGGGGCTGGACGAAGCCGGCGAGCTCCGGCCACAGCGCGTTGAGCAGCGGGCGGGCGGTGAGCTCGGTGACCCGGCCGCCGCCGGCGGGCTGCTCGGCCCCGCCGACGGACAGCGGCCGGGTGTAGCAGCCCTTGACGTAGCTGACCTGCGGGTCGGTGAGCAGCGGCCCCAGCAGGCCGGGCACGTAGTGGGCGACGTCGCCGAGCAGGTCGGCGTCGAGGAAGACGACCAGGTCGCCGGTCGTGGCGGCCAGCGACTTCCACAGCGCCTCGCCCTTGCCCCGGCGGGTGCCCATCGCGGGCAGCACGTCGGTGGTGGCGACGACGTCGGCGCCGGCGGCCCGGGCGACGTCGGCGGTGGCGTCCGTGCTGTCGGAGTCCACGACGACCAGCTCGTCGACCAGCGGCACCCCGCGCACCCAGTGTGCGTGCAGGTCGGCGACCAGCCGGCCCACGGTCGCCTCCTCGTTGCGGGCGGGGAGGACGACGCTGACCCGGTGCCCGCCGCGGCGCTTGGCCTGCAGCAGGGCCGCGGGATCGACCTGCGCCAGGGAGCGCGCAGCGGTGGTGCGGTCGGCGAACCAGGCGCGGGCGTCAGGTCTCACGCGCCCACTGTCGTCCAGCTCCGGTGCGGGCACCAGGCGGTCTCCCCGGTGTTCACCGGGCCGTCACGTGAACGTTCCGGCGGTGAGCGATCGGGTCGGTGCGGGCCCGCGGGAAGCGGCTCGTGGGGCCGCGTCACCCGGTCGGGGAACCGGTCCCGGTGGGCGCCGAGTCGCGGGCCGGCCGGACCTCCCGCACCATGCGGGCATGACCTCGGGTCAGCTGCCCGCAGCGCGCGTGGGAGGCGAGGAGCGGCGGCGGGTCGCGCTGCTGCTGGAGACCGCCGACGTCCTCGCCGACCGGGCGTCGCGCACCCCCGACGCGGTCCAGGCTCAGGTGCTGCTGCGCCGGTCCGCCCAGCGCCGGGCGCAGGCCGCGCGCCTGGCGGCGGGGAGCCCGCCGGGGGGCGACGGCCGCCGCGCGGGCGGTGCCCCGCCGGGTGCGGGGAGCGCCGCCCGGCCCTGACGAGGTCACCGCGCGGGGCCGCCGTTCCCCGGGAAGGGCGGACCGAGCCCGGGCGCGGTTACCGTGGTCCGATGCTCCGCTGGCTCTGCGCCCTCGTCGCCGGGGCCGTCGTCTCCGGGTTCGCCTTCCTGCTGGTCACCGGCGAGTACCGCAACGAGGGACCGGTGCTGCTGACGATCGTCGGCAACCACGGCGTGCACGCCGGTGACCTGTTCATCCTGGCGGGGTGGGCGGTCGCCGTCCTGGCGCTCCTCGTGCTCGCGGCCGCCCCCTGCCCGCGCCGGCCCGCCGAGGCGCCGCCGCGGGGCTGACGCCGCCGTCCTGCGCTTTTCTTGCGGATCGCTGGACACGACCCTGCGGCTGGCCGCGCAGGGTGGCTCGTGCCGGGATGGAGCCGCCACCCCGGTACGAGCAGGGGAGGCAGCGACGTGAGCAGCCGGACGAGCAGCGCCGTGGCGCACCAGGGCACCACCGCGAAGGTCGTGGGCACGGTCGCCGTGCTCGCCGCGGTGGGCGCGGTCGCGGGACTGGGGACCCTCGGCGGGTTCAGCAGCAGCGACAGCGTGGACACCGAGGTGCAGGCGGGGGTGGTGTCGATCCGGCTGGACGCCGCGGCCGGCGGGCAGAGCGTGCCGTTCTCCGGCGGGGCGATGCTGCCCGGCGACGTCGTGCAGGTGCCCTTCGACCTGCGCAACGACGGGGACGTGCCGCTGTCGTCGGTCGGCTTCCGCTCGGTGGCGCGGGATCCCCGGCAGCCGGTTCGCCACCGCGCTGCTGGCCCGGCTCGACCTGGAGTCCGGCCGGCTCACCTGGGTCAACGCGGGGCACGGCTCCCCGCTGATCGTGCGCGACGGCGTCCTCCT
>NZ_JBJHAB010000010.1:0-167839 GCF_054050815.1 Blastococcus sp. SYSU DS0552 | reverse complement strand
CCAGCCGCAGCCGTGTGTACGTCGCGGGCAGCAGCGTGGTGAGCACCTCGGCGTGCTCCAGCTGCGTCACCGCCGCCGTGCGGCTGCAGTTCTGCACCGCGGCCAGCTCATCGGGCACGAACTCACTCGCCCCCGGCGGCCCCACCTCACCAGCGCCGTGCCCACCGGGCAGCGGATCGGCCGGAGCCGGGCGCGCCGCGGCCAGATCCATCACCAGCTCCACCCGCAACGCCGCCAACTGCGCCTCCGCGGCCACGATCTGACCCAGCAGCTCCGCCGCCTCCGCCGCACCCCGCCGGGCCGGCAACCACGCGCTCAACGGTTCACCCAACCGCGGCAACGGATCAGGGTCGGCCAGCTCCCACTCCGACGGCGGGCTCACCGGCATCACGGTCACCCCGACCGCGAACCCGACCATCGACATACCCGCAGGCTAAGCGGGGGGTACGACAGTTCCCGCAGGTCGGAGCCGAGCGACCAGGTCCAGGACCCGGGTGACCACTTCGGGCCGACGACCCGGCCAGGACCCGGCGACCAGGTCAGGACCCGGGGAGCGGGTCAGTGACCCAGCGACGGGACGGGTCAGCGCGGGGTGCGGGGGGTGGCCGGGTGCGAGCCGGCGGTGACCAGGTCGGCGACGGCCTGGCGGGCGTCGCCGGCGGTGACCAGACCCTCGCCCACGAGCACTGCATCGGCGCCCGCGGCGGCGTAGCTGATCAGGTCGTGCGGGCCGCGGACCCCGGACTCGGCGACCTTCACGACCTCCGACGGCAGGCCGGGGGCGATCCGCTCGAAGGTCGACCGGTCGACCTGCAGCGTGGTCAGGTCGCGGGCGTTGACCCCGATCACCGAGGCGCCGGCCGCCATCGCGCGGTCGGCCTCGGCCTCGGTGTGCACCTCGACCAGCGCGGTCATGCCGAGGGACTCGACCCGCTCCAGCAGGCCGACCAGCACGTTCTGCTCCAGGGCGGCGACGATCAGCAGGACCACGTCGGCCCCGTGCGCCCGCGCCTCGTGCACCTGGTAGCTGCTGACGATGAAGTCCTTGCACAGCACCGGGACGTCGACGACGGCGCGGACGGCGGCGAGGTCGGCGTGGGATCCCCCGAAGCGACGCTGCTCGGTCAGCACGGAGATGACCCGCGCGCCACCCGCTGCGTACTGCTGCGCGAGCCGGGCCGGGTCGGCGATGTCGGCCAGGTCGCCCTTGGACGGGCTGCGCCGCTTCACCTCGGCGATCACGCCGACACCGGGTGCACGCAGGGCCGCGAGCGCGTCGCGCGCCGGCCGGGCCGCCTGCGCGGCGGCCTTCACCTCGTCCAGCGGTGTCGCGGCCTCGCGGACGGCGAGGTCCGCGCGGACACCGGCGATGATCTCGTCGAGCACGTTCACGGCGTCGTCGCAGCCTCGGCCGAGGTCCGGTGGTTGCTCATCGGCGCCACTGCTCCTCGTACGTCGATCCCGGGCGGATGGGTGGAACCACTCTAGAGGCGGGCCACGGGCCGCCCGGCCCGGGGGCGGGCATCGCGACCCTGGGCCGTTCCGCTATACGGCGGAACCGGACCGCGGCGGGGGTGGCGGCTCGGTGGGGTCCTCCCCGCGATCCAGCGCCTTCCAGGCGTCGTCCGCACGGTCCTCGTCCGAGCGCACCGGCGCCGGCCCCGCGTCCCGCTCGTAGCGCTGTCCCATCGCGGGCCAGGAGGCCCCGCGGAGGACGGTCAGCACCCCGGCGAGGACGGCCAGCACCCCGGCGGCCACGGCGAGCCCCGGCCAGACCGGCGAGATCTCCACCGCCGTCGCGGTGACGCTGGCGCCGCCGACGCCGGGCAGGTCGGCGGCGGCGTCGGCGACTCCCCCGGTCAGCACCCGGGTGCCCGACCACAGCAGGGCGCCACCGCAGGCCGCCACCAGCAGCCCGACCACCAGCCGGCCCGTCCCGCGCACCGCCAGCAGCGCGACGGCCGCGGCCAGCAGCACCAGGCCCGCGGCGGTCACCAGCGGTGCCGCGGCGCCACCGGTGAGGGTCCCGCTCACCGGCGGCAGGGGTGCCCGTCGCTCGGCGGTCACCTCCGCCCACCGCTGGCTCGCGGTCGACAGGGCCAGCGCCCCGGCCAGCGCGACGCCGACCACGGCGGCCGTCAGCTCGCGCCGTGCACCGCCGGACCGGTCCACGCCCGGGGACGAGCTCACGACAGCTCCCGCAGCCGCTCGGCCGTCGCGATCGCCGACAGCACCGCGCGCGCCTTGTGGCGGGTCTCCGCCTCCTCGGCGGCGGCGTCGCTGTCGGCCACGATCCCCGCCCCGGCCTGCACGTACGCGCGCCCCTGGTGCAGGACTGCGGTGCGGATGGCGATCGCCATGTCCATGTCGCCGCTGGCGTCGACGTAGCCGACGGTGCCCGCGTACAGGGCGCGCCGCGTCGGCTCGAGGGTGTCGATGATCGCCATGGCGCTGGGCTTCGGCGCGCCCGAGACGGTGCCCGCGGGGAAGGTCGCGTCGAAGACGTCCAGGGCGTCGCAGCCGGGCCGCACCTCACCCGCGACGGTCGAGACCAGGTGCATCACGTGGCTGTAGTGCTCGACCCGCATGAAGTCCGGCACCTCGACGCTGCCGGGCACGCAGACCCGCCCCAGGTCGTTGCGCGCCAGGTCGACGAGCATGACGTGCTCGGCCCGCTCCTTGGGGTCGGCGAGCAGCCCCTCGGCCAGGCGAACGTCCTCCTCGGGCGTGGCGCCGCGCGGCCGGGTGCCGGCCGGCGGGTGGACGACGGCCGAGGTGCCGGCCACCGTCACCAGCGCCTCGGGTGAGGAGCCGACGACGTCGAACGGCGTCTCCCGGCCCGCGAAGCGCAGCAGGTACATGTACGGCGACGGATTGGTCGCCCGCAGCACCCGGTAGAGGTCCAGCGCCGCGACGTCGGTCTCGAGCTCGAACCGCTGGGCGAGCACCACCTGGAAGGCGTCGCCGGCCCGGATGCGCTCCCGCACCTCCTCGACCCCGGCCTGGAAGACCCCGGGCGCCAGGTTGCTGCGCACCGACGCCGGCACGTCGGCCGGCTCGAAGACCGCGACAGCCGGCGCGGCGGGCCGGACCAGCGCGGCGGCCATGGCGTCCAGCCGGGCGACCGCGTCCTCGTAGCCGGCGGCGGCGGGCTCGGCTCCGGGTCCGCGCAGGGCGTTGGCGATGAGCAGCACCGACCCGTCGCTGTGGTCCAGCACGGCCAGGTCGGTCACCAGCATCATCGCCAGCTCCGGCATGCCCAGGTCGTCGACGCTGGTGCTCGGCAGCCGCTCCAGACGGCGGACGACGTCGTAGCCCAGGTAGCCCACCAGCCCACCGGTGAGCGGGGGCAGCCCCGGCGTGCGGGGCGAGCGCAGCCGCCGCGCCAGGACCCGGACGGCCTCGAGGGGATCGGCCGGGAGGTCGTCGGTCAGCCCGGGCACGTCGTCCCCGAGCCACTGCGTGCGCCCGTCCCGCTCGGTGAGCACTCCAGCGCTGCGGACGCCCACGAAGCTGTACCGCGCCCACCGCTTCCCCTGCTCGGCCGACTCCAGCAGCACCGTGCCGGGACGGTTGCCGGCCAGCTTCCGGTAGATGCCGACGGCGGTCTCGCCGTCGACCAGGAGGCGGCGGGTGACCGGGACGACCGCCGCGTCGATGCCGGCGAACTCCTCCCGCGAGGGCGAGGTGACCCCGAACCTCACGGCGCCACCCCCTGCGCGGCCGGCAGCACCCGGTGGAAGCAGCTGCGCTCGCCGGTGTGGCAGGCGGCGCCCTCCTGGTCGACGAGCAGCAGCAGCGCGTCGCCGTCGCAGTCCAGGCGCACCTCCCGCACCCACTGCCGGTGCCCGGAGGTCTCCCCCTTCACCCAGTACTCCCGCCGGCTGCGCGACCAGTAGGTGGCCCGGCCGGTGGTGAGGGTGCGGTGCACCGCCTCGTCGTCCATCCAGGCCACCATGAGCACCTCGCGGGTGTCGTGCTGCTGGACGACGGCGGCCACCAGGCCGGCCGGGTCGCGGCGCAGCAGGGCGGCGACCTCGGGGGCCAGCGCGGGTCGGGAGGGATCGGTCGCGGGCATGCCGCCAGTCTGCCGTGCCGCCCGGTCAGCCCTGCGGGGCGGTGAACCAGCTGCGCCCGCCACCGAACAGCACGAGCCCGAGCGCGACGAGCGGGGCGGCGGCGAAGAACAGGCTGAACACGGCGAGCACCCCGCCGACGTCCTCGACCGCCGCGGCCGGCCCCAGCAGGTCGGTCAGCTTCGCCCACCAGTAGACGGCGAGCACCAGCTGGGCCCCGTGCGCGGCCAGCACCACCAGCCACGCCGTCCGGGTGCGCCGGATCAGGGCGAGGACACCGGCGGCCACCAGCAGCGCCACCGAGATCAGCTGGACGATCGCGAGCGTCCCGCCCTCGCGGGCGAACACGTAGGCCTGGGTGGGGGCGGCACCCGGGCTCTGCTCGACCGCCATCTCCGCGAGCGAGGCGAAGAACCACACGTACAGCGACGCCACCGCGACCAGCAGCGCCTGCACGAAGCTCAGCACCGCGGCGCCGACGACCTGACCCGGCCGGCGCCCGGCCCGGGGCGGCACCGGACCGCCCCGGAACGGCGCCGTCCCGTACGGGCCGGGGGGATAGCCGTAGCCGTAGGGGCCGGGGTAGCCGTAGGGCGGGGGGCCGTACCCGGGCGGCGGCGGACCGTAGGGCGACGCGTAGCCGGGGGGCGGCGCCGTGGGCGGCGGGCCGGTGTAGACCGGCCCCGGCTCGGTCGGCGTCGCCGGGTCCGCCCAGGGGTCGCGCGGTGCGCTCACGTCCCGCCCCGTCACAGGGCGGCCGCGAGCGCGCGACCCGCGACCCGGCCGGAGAAGAGGCAGCCGCCGAGGAAGGTGCCCTCCAGCGAGCGGTAGCCGTGCACGCCGCCACCACCGAAGCCGGCCACCTCACCGGCGGCGTAGAGGCCGCTGAAGACCTCCCCGCCCGGCCGCAGCACGCGACCGGAGAGGTCGGTCTCCAGCCCGCCGAGGCTCTTGCGGGTGATGACGTTGAGCCGGACGGCGATCAGCGGCCCGGCCTCCGGGTCGAGGATCCGGTGCGGCGGGGCGACCCGGATCAGCTTGTCGCCGAGGTAGTTGCGGGCGCCGCGGATGGCGGTGATCTGCAGGTCCTTGGTGAAGGTGTTGCCGACCTCGCGGTCGCGGGCCACGATCTCCCGCTCCACCTGGGCGAGGTCGAGCTCCGGCGTGCCGCCGGTCACGCGGTTCATGCCCGCGACCAGCTCGGGCAGGGTGCGGGCGACGACGAAGTCCTCGCCCCGGTCCAGGAACGCCTGGACGGGGCCGGAGACGCCGGCCTTCACCCGGGTGGCGAGCAGCCGGAGGTCCTTGCCGGTGAGGTCGGGGTTCTGCTCGGAGCCCGACAGCGCGAACTCCTTCTCCACGATCTTGTGCGTGGCGACGAACCAGGTGTGCTCGTGGCCGGTCTGCCCGATGTGCGCGAGCGTCCCGAGCGTGTCGAACCCGGGGAACAGCGGCACCGGGAGCCGCTGGCCGGTGGCGTCGAGCCACAGCGACGAGGGGCCGGGGAGGATGCGGATGCCGTGCCGCGCCCAGACCGGCGAGTGGTTGGCGACGCCCTCGGTGTAGTGCCACATCCGGTCGCCGTTGACCATGCTGGCGCCGGCGGCGACGGTGGCCTCCTGCATCAGGCCGTCGACGTGCGCCGGGACCCCGGAGAGCAGCCGCTGCGGTGCCGGGCCGAGCCGGGCCGGCCAGTACCGGCGGACCAGGTCGTGGTTGCCGCCGATGCCGCCGGAGGTGACGACGACGGCCTGCGCGCCGAGCTCGAACTCCCCGACCTCCACGCGGGAGCTGGCCTCGCCGCGGGCCACGTCGCTGGGCTCGAGCACCCCGCCGCGGACGCCGGTCACCGCGCCGCTGCTGACGACGAGCTCGGTGACCCGGTGCCGGAAACGCAGCTCGACCCGGCCCGCCGCGACGGCCGCCCGCACCCGACGCTCGAACGGGGCCACCACACCAGGACCGGTGCCCCAGACGATGTGGAACCGCGGCACCGAGTTGCCGTGCCCGGTGGCCGTGTAGCCACCGCGCTCGGCCCACCCGACGACCGGGAAGAAGCCGATGCCCTGCTCCTTGAGCCAGGCCCGCTTCTCCCCCGCGGCGAACTGCAGGTAGGCCTCGGCCCACTGCCGGGGCCAGTGGTCGCTGTCGCGGTCGAAGCCGGCGGTGCCGAACCAGTCCTGGCGGGCCAGCTCCAGCGAGTCGCGCACCCGCAGCCGGCGCTGCTCGGGCGAGTCGACGAGGAACAGCCCGCCGAAGGACCACCACGCCTGCCCACCCAGCGACGCCTCGGGCTCCTGGTCGACCAGGATCACCCGCTTGCCGGCGTCGGCGAGCTCGGCGGTGGCGACCAGTCCGGCCAGCCCCGCTCCCACCACGACGACGTCTGCCTCGATGCGTCCGTTGTCCACAGGGCGACGCTAGCGGGCGCGCCCTGCCGGGCGCGTCCCCCCGGGCGGGCGAGTTGCGCCGCCGCGTGCGCCCCGACGTCGCCGTCGGCGCCGCAACGGCTCAGGCGACCGGCTCGGGCTCCCCGGTCGAGGAGCGTCGCCACGAGGCGTGCAGCCGGGCGTAGGGGCCCTCGGCGTCGACGAGCTCCGCGTGCGTGCCGCGCTGCACCACCCGGCCCGCGTCGACCACCAGCACCTCGTCGGCCCGCTCGGCGGTGGAGAGCCGGTGCGCGATGGTCAGCGTGGTGCGGCCCTGGGTGAGGGTGTCGAGCGCGCGGGTCAGCCGCCGCTCGGTCGCCGGGTCGACGGCGCTGGTCGCCTCGTCGAGGACCAGCAGGTCGGGGTCGGCCACGTACGCGCGGGCGACGGCGACCAGCTGGCGCTCGCCGGCCGACAGCGACTCCCCGCGCTGCCCGACCGCCGTCCCGACGCCCGCCGGCAGGCCGGCGACCCACGCCCCGAGGCCCAGGTCGTCGAACGCGGCGACGACGTCGGCGTCGGTCATGCCCGGGCGGCCGTAGCGCACGTTGTCGGCGACGGTGGCGTCGAACAGGAACCCGTCCTGCGGCACCATCACCACCCGCGCGCGGAGCGAGGGAAAGGCGACATCGGCCAGCGGCACCCAGCCACCGGCGTCGGAGCCCAGCAGCACCCGCCCCCCGGCCGGGTCCATGAGCCGGGTGACGAGCTTGGCGAACGTCGTCTTGCCCGAGCCGGTCTCCCCCACGATCGCCACGCGGGTGCGCGGCGCGATGGTGAGGTCGACGTCGTCGAGCGCCGCCCGCGCACCGGGTGCGTAGCGGAAGGTGACGTGCTCGAAGCGGACTCCCAGCGGCCCGGCCGGCAGCTCCCGCACCCGGTCGGGGGTGGCGACGGCGGGGTCGCGGACGTCGGGCTCGGTGTCGAGCACGTCGAGCACCCGGCGGAAGCCGGCGACGGCGTTCTGCGCCTCGTTGAGCACCTCGCTGGCGGTCTGCACCGGGGCCACGAACAGGGTGACCAGGAAGAGGAAGGCCACCAACGTGCCCGGGGTGATGTCGCCGGCCAACCCGAGGAGGACCCCGACGACCACCACGGCGGCGTTGGCGACCGCGGCGACGAACTCGCCGCTGACGAACACCGCGGCGGTCACCTTCTGCGCGTCGACCTGGGCGCGGTAGTGCCGGTCGATCGCGGCGTCCAGCCGCGCGGCGGTGCGGGCGCGCACCCCGTAGGCCCGCACGGTCGGGGCGCCGACCACCGACTCGGAGACCGCGGCGAGCACGTCGCCGACGCGCTCCCGGACCACGCCGTACACCTGCACGAGCCGGCGGGCGAACCAGCGGACGGCGAAGACCAGCGGCACGAAGCAGACCAGGACGAGCAGCGTCAGCTGCCACGAGTAGACCGCCATGACGGCGGTGGCGACGACGAGCTGACCGACGCTGACCAGCCCGAGGACACCACCCCACTGCATGAAGACCGACAGCTGGTCGACGTCGCTGGTCACCCGGGAGACCAGCGAGCCGCGCCGCTGGCCCTGCTGGTGCAGCACGGAGAGGTCGTGCACGTGCCGGAACGCCCGCACCCGCAGACCCGCGAGGGCGGTCTCCGTCGTGCGGAACAGCCGGACGTTCATCCGGTAGACCGCGACGGCGGTGAGCACCACGACGACGGCGCAGCCGGCGACCACCCAGGTGACGAGCCCGAGATCCGGGCCTCCGGGCGCACCCAGGCCGCGGTCGATGACCTGCTGCACGGCGATGGGCACCACCACGCGGCCGGCCGTGGCGACCAGGGCCAGGGCGAAGGTGACCGGCAGACCGCGCCGGAACTCCGGCATCATCCGCAGGCCGCGGCGCAGCGTGGCCAGGGCGCCCTCGGACGGGCGGTCCTCCAGCCGCGTCGCGGCGGTCACGCCGGCACCTCCGCCTGCGCGTAGGCCTGCACCAGCGCCGCGTACCCCGGCACCTCGGCCAGCAGCTGCTCGTGCGTGCCGCGGGCGACGGCTCGGCCGTCCTCGAACCAGACGACCTCGTCGGCCAGCGCGATCGTCGCCTGCCGGTAGGCGACCACGACCACGGTCGTCGGCGCCCCGCTCCCCCGCAGCGCGTCGAGGATGCGCGCCTCGACGGCGGGGTCCACGGCGCTCGTGGCGTCGTCGAGCACCAGCAGCCGGGGACGGCGGACCACGGCGCGGGCGAGCGCGAGCCGCTGCCGCTGGCCGCCGGACAGGGACGCGCCCCGCTCCCCGACCCGGGTGTCCAGGCCATCGGGCAGCGCGGCGACGAAGTCGTCGGCCGCCGCGACGCGCAGCGCGGCCCAGACCTCGTCGTCGTCCACGGGCGCGCCGAGGGTGACGTTACCGCGGACGGTGTCGTCGAAGAGGAAGGCGCTCTGCGCGACGAACGCCGCCTGGCCGCTCACCTCGCCCTCCCGCAGGCGGCGCAGGTCGACGCCGTCGAGCAGCACCGCGCCGTCGGCCGGGTCGACGAGGCGCACCAGCAGGCCGGCGAGGGTGGACTTGCCCGACCCGGTAGGGCCGACCACGGCCACCGTGCGGCCGGCCGGCACGTCGAAGGTGACGCCGGTCAGCGTGGGACGACTGCCCCCGTCGAACGTGAAAGCGACGTCGCGCAACGCCACCCCGGCGCCGCCGGCACCCGCGACGGCGGCATCCGGCCCGTACGGGGTCTCCCCGGTCGCCTCGAGGACGGGGGTGACCCGGTCGAACCCGGCCAGGGCACGCGGCAGGTCGGCGAGCACCCAGCCGATGGCCCGGATCGGCAGGGCGAGCAGGGTGAACAGGTAGGCGATCGACACCAGGTCGCCGGCGTCGGTGGCGCCCTCGGCCACCCGGCCGGCGCCGATGAGCAGGACGGCGAGGGTGCCGAGGTTCGGCAGCGCCTCCATCATCGGGTCGAAGACCCCGCGCACCCGGCCGACGGCGATCAGCCCGTCGCGCAGCTCCTCGGCCCGGGCGGCGAAGCGCTCGGTCTCGGTGTCCTCGCGGCCGAGGGTCTTCACCACCAGCGCCGCGTCGAAGCTCTCGTGCGCGATCTCGCTGACCTCCGCCCGCAGCTGCTGCGCCCGCTGCATCCGCGGGCTCATCACCTGGGAGTAGACGCCGTTGGCCGCGAACACCAGCGGGAAGACCACGAGGCCGACCAGCGCGAGGAGCGGGTCGGTGAGCACCAGTGCCACGCTGGTGATCGCGATCATCACCAGCGCGCCACAGGCGAACGGCAGCGGCGCGACGAAGAACCACGCCGACTCCACGTCCGAGTTGGCGTTGGAGAGCAACTGCCCCGTGGGGTGGCGCTGGTGCCAGGAGAGCGGCAGCCGCAGGTACTGGCCGGTCACCCGGCGGCGGTACTCGGCCTGCAACCGGTAGCTCATGACGCCGGCGAACAGCCGGCGGCCCAGGATGCCGACGATCTTCAGCAGGGCGACGCCGAGAATGGCGACGGCGGCCAGGGTGAGGGCGGCCGCGGTGGTGGCGCCGTCGTCGAACGAGGGCAGCAGCACGCGGTCGGTGATCTCCCCGATGACGTAGGCGCTGGCGACCGTCATCGCGCCGTAGAGGCTGCTGGCCAGCAGCGCGAGGGTGAACATGCCCGGCTGCTCGGCGATCGCCCGCCGGACGTGGCGCAGCCCGCGTCGGACGACGGCGTCTCTGCGGCGGGACACGGGGCTCCTCGGGTGTGCGGGCGGCCCGGCCAGGATGCCGGACGGTCGTTAGGAACGCTAAGCGGACGGTGCAACCCCGCGCGGCAGCGGCTTCTTCCCGCGCCCGGGTACCGCCGGGCCCGGCCGCCGGGTAAGCAGGAGGGATGAGCGCCGTCCCCCCGTCCCTGCCGGACCGCGAGCGCGCCGCGCTGGCCGACCTCCTCGACGAGCTGGGCCCGGAGGCACCGACGTGCTGCGCGGGCTGGACCACCGCGCACCTGGCCGCGCACCTCGCCGTCCGCGACCGGCGACCCGACGCCCTCCCGGGCTACGGCCTGGAGATGCTGCCCGGCGGTGCGCGCCTGGCCTGGTGGTCGCACCGGCTGGAGGACCGGCTGCGCGGGTCGACGCCGTACGCGGAGGTGGTCGACCAGGTGCGCAGCGGACCACCGGCGTGGTCGCCGATGGCCCTGCCGGCCGCCGCGCGGGCGTTCAACCTGTCGGAGTTCGCGATCCACCACGAGGACGTCCGCCGCGCCCAGCCGGGCTGGGAGCCGCGGGACCTGCCGCGGTCGGAGCAGGACCAGCTCTGGTCGGCGGCCGCCCTCTTCGGCCGGCGGGCCGCGGGACGCCGCGGGCTGGTGCTCCGGCGCAGCGACGACCCCGGCGTGGAGAAGCGCTTCGGTGCGGGCGGTCGCACGGTCACCGGTGAGCCGATGGAACTGCTGCTGTGGGCCTCCGGCCGCCGCGACGTCGCCCGGGTGACCGTGGCCCCCGACGTCAGTGACCGCGGGTGAGCAGGTCCCGCAGGTCAGCCGCCTCTCCTCGCGGCGTCACCGGTGGCCGGCCGCCACCGCGGGGCCGGCGGCTGGCTCCCTCGAACCAGAACGGGCTGCTGTAGGCCAGGGCCAGGTTGTTGCACGGGTGCCCCTCCGGCCCGGGGCTGAGGTTCGGCTTCGTCGGGTCGGCGATGCGCAGGACCGCCCACGAGGCGGAGTCGCGGTCGATCGGCGCGCGGAACCGGATCGGCCGGCGTTCCCTCGGATCCGGCACCCGCACCGACTCGACGTGCACCACGGTGGGGGCCCGGTCGCCGGACGTCAGGACCTGGATCTCGACCTCCTCGCCGGCGTGCTCGGGCCCGCGGTCCAGGTCCACCTCGAAGCGGACGTCGCGCGCGCGGTGGGGCACCGACCGGCCCATGAAGCTGCCCTGTGCGGTCGCGTCCAGCCGCAGGCCCCGGACGTTCGTGGCGAAGAAGTCCCGCGCCGCCAGCGCCCGGCGCACCCCGCCGCGGTCGAGCTGGTCGACCCACAGGCCCGCCCGCCCCTTGCCGTCCGGCTCCCCCCAGTCGGTGCCGTGCTCGTCGGTCACGCCGAGCAGCCCGACCCGCCAGCCGGCGTCCAGGCAGGCGACCAGCGGACTGGGGAACCCCGCCGCCCAGCCCTCGAAGAGGTAGTCGTCGCGCCGATTCATGATCTCCATGGAGACGATCCGGTCGCTCAGCGCGGGCTCGTAGGCGAACGCGTCGAAGACCCCCGGCTCACGGTTGGGGTGGTTGAAACCCGCCAGCCCGTCGGCGCCGCCCCCGACGAGCGGGGTCTGCGGAGAGCGGCGCAGCCACTCGTAGAACAGCGCCATCCCGCGGGGCTCCGACCGGCGGATGAGGTCCAGCAGCTGCTGGCCGAGCGGCCCGAGCGGCCCGAGCGCCGCGGCGATCCCGGACTCGGTGAGGCCGAGCTGCAGCAGGCTGGAGAGGCTGAAGCCGGCGGTGCTCAGCGGATCGGTCCAGTCCTGGGTGAACCACACGTTGACGTGCCCGAGGAGCGGGCTGGACCACTCGAAGCCGCGCAGCGCGGTGAACTCGCCGGGGTCGTCGGCCGCGTCGGCGTACCGGCGGGTGTTCTCCCACGCCTGCTGGTTCATCCCGGCCAGCGAGCGGCACGGGTCCTCGCTCCCCGGCTGCGGCGGCGGGAAGGTCGCGCAGGCGTCGATCGGGCCCAGCGGCTTGGAGACCGTCGAGTGGTCGGTGAGCGCGGCCACGTCGAGACCTGCGTCCCGCATCGACTCGAAGGCCAGGGCGGGATCCCCGGAGCCGTCGGACTGGAGGCTGTGGTTGTGCAGGTCGGCGTGCGCCAGGCGCGCCCGCCGGCCGAGGCGCGACACCCGCTCGGCGCCCGCGACGCCGCGAGGCCCCAAGGGGGCGGCGAGGGCACCGGCCGGTCGCAGCAGCAGCCCGCCGGCGACGCCGGCCGCCCCCGCGGCCAGGACGTCGCGACGCCGCAGGCCGCGGTGTCCCTCGTCGGTCCGCCCGGCACCGTCCTCGTGGTCACCGCCGTGGTGGTGGTGGTGACCGCCGTGGTGGTGGTGACCACCGTGGTGGTGGCTGCCGTGCTCCTGCATCACCGCTCCCCTCGTCTGCTCGGGGCACCGTGACCTACGGAGGTGGCGGCGGACTGACCGGAAGGCGAACTCCCGGCGGAGGGAAGGCGTCCCCGTGATCAGCCGGCCGGGAACGGCGCCCACCCGCGATCGGGGCTGTGCGGCGGCCTGGGGCGTCCCGCTAGCCGAGCGGGGTGTCGCCCTCGCGGCGCACCGGCACCCCGGCCGCGGCCAGACCGGCCTTGACGTCGCCGACCCGCAGCTGGCCGAAGTGGAAGACGCTCGCGGCCAGCACGGCGTCGGCGCCGGCCGCGACCGCCGGCGGGAAGTGCTCGACCGCGCCCGCTCCCCCGCTGGCGATCAGCGGGACGGCGACCTCGCGGCGCACCTGGGCGATCAGGTCGGTGTCGAAGCCGGCCCGGGTGCCGTCGGCGTCCATCGAGTTGAGCAGGATCTCCCCCACGCCGAGCTCCGCGGCCTGCACGCACCACTCCACGGCGTCGCGGCCGGTGCCCCGGCGCCCGCCGTGGGTGGTGATCTCGTAGCCGGAGTCGGTGACCGCGCCGTCGCGCACCCGGCGCGCGTCCAGCGACAGCACGAGCACCTGGCTGCCGAAGCGGTGCGCGATCTCGGCGATCAGCTCGGGCCGGGCGACGGCGGCGGTGTTCACCGCGACCTTGTCCGCCCCCGCGCGCAGCAGCTTGTCGACGTCCTCGACGCCGCGCACCCCGCCGCCGACGGTGAGCGGGATGAAGACGCTCTCGGCGGTGCGGCGGACGACGTCGTAGGTCGTCTCCCGGTTCCCGGAGCTGGCGGTGATGTCCAGGAAGGTCAGCTCGTCGGCGCCCTCCGCGTCGTACACCCGGGCCATCTCCACCGGGTCGCCGGCGTCGCGCAGGTCGACGAAGTTGACGCCCTTGACCACCCGCCCGGCGTCGACGTCGAGGCACGGGATCACCCGCACGGCGAGCGTCATGCCGCGGGCTCCCGCACGGCGTCGGCCTCGATCTCCACCAGCAGCTCCGGGTCGATCAGCGCCGACACCTCGACCATCGTCGACGCCGGCCGGATGTCCCCGAACACCTCGCCGTGGGCGCGCCCGACCTCCTCCCAGCGGCTGATGTCGGTGACGTACATCCGGGTGCGGACGACGTCGGCGAGGCGGAAGCCCGCCCGCTCCAGGGAGCGCTCGATGGTGGCCAGCACCTGCCGGGTCTGCGCCGCGGCGTCGCCCGGGTGGGCGACGACGCCGTCGACGACCGCCGTCGTCCCGCTCACCCAGGCCGTGTCGCCGCGGACCACGATCCGGCTGTAGCCGACGACGGGCTCCCAGGGATTCGCCGACCCCAGGTTGAGCACGGTCACGCGAGTTCTCCGTCGCCGTCCCCGGAGGCGACCCGGAGCGCCTCGGGCAGGGTGAACTGGCCGGCGTAGAGCGCCTTGCCGACGATGGCGCCCTCGACGCCGATCGTCGTCAGCCCGGCCAGGGCGCGGATGTCGTCGAGCGAGCTGACCCCGCCCGAGGCGATCACCGGCCGGGCCGTCGCGGCGCAGACCTCCCGCAGCAGGTCGAGGTTCGGCCCCTTGAGCGTGCCGTCCTTGGTGATGTCGGTGACGACGTAGCGGGCGCAGCCCTCCGCGTCCAGCCGGGCGAGGGTCTCGTACAGCTCCCCGCCCTCCTGGGTCCAGCCGCGGGCGGCCAGCCGGGTGCCGCGGACGTCGAGGCCGACGGCGATCCGGTCGCCGTGCTCGGCGATGGCCCGGGCGCACCACTCCGGCGACTCCAGGGCGGCGGTGCCGAGGTTCACCCGCCGGCAGCCGGTGGCCAGCGCCGCCTCGAGCGACGCGTCGTCCCGGATGCCCCCGGAGAGCTCGACGTCGACGTCGAGCTCACCGACCACGCGGGCCAGGAGTTCGCGGTTGCTCCCCCGGCCGAAGGCGGCGTCGAGGTCGACCAGGTGCACCCACTCCGCGCCGTCGCGCTGCCACTGCAGCGCGGCGTCGAGGGGGTCGCCGTAGGAGGTGGCGCTCCCGGCCTCCCCCTGCACGAGACGGACGGCCTGGCCGTCGGCGACGTCGACGGCGGGGAGCAGCTGCAGCTTCGGCACGGTGACCAGCGTAGGGACCGCCCCGGCCGGCGTCGGCGTCAGCTCCCCGGCGCGTACCGGGCGGCGAACCGGCCGGGGGTCATGGCGGTCACCCGGGCGAAGTCGCGGGTGAAGTGCGCCTGGTCGGCGTAGCCCAGCGCCGCCGCCACCTCGCCGAGGTTCGCCGGGGCGCCGCGCAGCCGCTCGGCGGCCTCCTGCAGCCGGCGGCGCTGGATGAGCCACTTCGGGCTCAGCCCCAGCCGGCGCCGGACCAACCGCTGGAGGGCCCGCTCGGAGAGGTCGAAGCGCTCGCAGACCTGGGCCACGCGGACGACCTCGCGGTTCCCCTCGACGAAGGCGACGACCTCGTTGACCAGCCGGCCCTCCTCGTCCACCGGCAGGCAGGGCCGCAGCGCGTCGCCGAACGCGGCCATCGCCGCCGTGTGCCCCTCCGGCGCGTGCGGGTCCGGGCCCATCGCCGCACGGACCCGCACGGTCAGCCGCTCCCCCCGGTCGCCCAGGACGTCGGCGACGTCGACGTGCCGGTCGGTGAACCCGCTCATCGGCCCGCCCGCGATCAGCGCCCCCGCGGCGGGTGCGCACATGACGCCGACCGCCCAGCCCTCGCCGGTCAGCCTGGTCACCGACAGCCCCGGGACGACGCCGTAGAACCGGGCGTAGTCCCGGGCGACGACGACCAGCGCCACCGGGTACTGCAGCACCGCCTGCGGCGCCTCCTCCCCCGGCGGCACCGACCAGACCGGGATCCAGAAGCGCTGGAGGAACCCGTCGAACTCCGCGGGTGCGGCGTACCGGTACATGGCGTGGGACGCGTCGCCGGGGTCTCTGAGGTGCGCCCGCTCCACGAGGTCCATCGCGGCGGGGCTGTCGGGTTCCATCAAGACCGAGCCTGCCGCACGCTCCTACGTTCCGGGGCATGAACCGCACCGCCGCGAGCCACCAGGCAGCCGACCGTCCCCTCCGCCAGCTCCTCGACGCCGTGCCCCCGGCCGGCTGGGCCCGCCCCTCGCCGTGCGAGGGATGGACCGCCGCCGACGTCGTCGGGCACCTGATCGGCACGCAGCGGGACTTCCTCACCACGCACGGCGTCGACCTCGGTGGCGCGCCGGACGTCGCCACCGACCCGGCCGCCGCCTGGCGCGAGCACGCGGAGCGGGTGGCCGGGGCCGTGTCCGACGACGCCGTGGCGGCCCGGGAGTTCGACGGCTTCTTCGGTCCGACGACGGTCGGCGCGGCCTTCGAGCAGTTCTACGTCTGGGACATGGTCGTGCACCGCTGGGACGTCGCCCGCGCGGTCGGCGCCGACGCCGGGCTCACCGCCGAGGAGCTCGACCGGATCGAGGCCGGCGCGGACGGCTTCGGCCCGGCCCTGCACATGGACGGGATCTGCCGCCCCGCCGTCGAGGTGCCCGGGGACGCCGACCGCACCGCGCGCGTGCTGGCCCGGCTCGGGCGGTCCGCCTGACCCCGTCGCGCGGGTGACAGGCTGGGGTCGTGGAGTTCGCCGACGTCGTCCGCCGTCGCCGCATGGTGCGCGACTACGACCCCGACCGCCCGGTGCCGCCGGAGGTGCGCGAGCGGCTGCTGGCGCACGCCATCCGGGCGCCGTCGGCCGGCTTCAGCCAGGGCTGGGCGTTCCTGGTGCTGGAGACGGCCGAGGAGCGCGACCGGTTCTGGACGGCCACCACCGACGAGGGTGCACCCGACCGGTGGCTCACCCGCATGCGCCGGGCGCCGCTGCTGATCGTGCCGCTGGCCAACAAGAGCGCCTACCTCGACCGCTACGCCGAGCCGGACAAGGGCTGGACCGACCGCGACGAGGCCCGCTGGCCGGTGCCGTACTGGGACGTCGACGCGGGGATGGCGTCGCTGCTGATGCTGCTGACCGCCGTCGACGAGGGGCTCGGCGCCTGCTTCTTCGGCGTTCCCGGTGAGCGGGTCGAGGCGTTCCGGGCGGCGTTCGGTGTGCCGGAGGATTACCGGCCGGTCGGCTGCGTGTCGGTCGGCTACCCCGGGGGTGACGACCGCCGCTCGCCGTCGCTGCGCCGCGGCCGGCGGGGGGTCGACGAGGTCGTGCACCGCGGCCGGTGGTGATCCTCAGCCGAGCTCGGTGACCGCCGTGACGACCAGCAGATCCGCATCGTGCGTCCCGGCGACGTCCACGCCCGCGGGCCGCGGCTCGTACCCCGGCAGACCGGTCAGCCCGTCGCTGGCGTCCGCGGCGCGCAACCGCACCGGCCCGTCGCCCTCCACCGTGAAGGCGGCCTGCAGCCCGTCGGGGGGCGGCGCGTGGAAGGTGATCCGCAGCCCCGACTCCCCCAGCGCGGCGTCGGGCACGCCGCGGCCGCCGAGCCGGCCGCGGACGACGGTGCCGCCCTCGGCGGTGAGGTCCAGCTGGACCAGCCGGACCCCCGCCCGCTGCGGCGTGACCCGGACGGTGATCTCCCGCCGTTCGCCGAGGACCTGGTCGGAGACGACGACGACCTCCGGCGCCGGCAGGTCGGCGGTTTCGGCAGGTCCGGTGAGCAGATCGCGGCCGGCGAGGTACGGGAGGTCCGCGCCCAGGGTCCCGGGGCCGTCGACGAACCGGCCGGTCCACTCGCCCGGCGTCGTCTCGGTGGTCACCCACCGCGCCCGGTCCCGGTCGGTGTCCAGCACGTAGGCCAGCCGGCTGGGCACCGGGTGGTCGGCGTCGAAGCGGTCGACCGCCAGCCCCGCGGCCACGCAGGCCCCTGCGGCTCCCAGCGCGACGGCCGGGACGGCGGCCGCCGCCAGCCGGCCGCGCGCCCCGGGCGGCGCGGCGGGGTCGGGGAACAGCAGTTCCAGCGCCGGCAGCAGGGCCAGCGCGCCGAGCACGACGACGACCGACGGCGCGAGCACGTGCGTCATGCCGAGCGCGGGGAGGAAGAGCGCGGCGGTCGGGGCGAGGACGAGGACCGCCGTCGCGCCGGTGAGCGACGCGGCGACGGCGCACACCGCGCGCGAGCGGGCGAGCACGGCGACGGTGCCGCTGAGCGCACCGACCAGGGCCGGCCAGGCCGCGAGGTAGGAGCCGCCCGGCGCCACCGCGGCGAGCACCGCCGCCACCACGGCGAGCCAGAGCAGCGCGCCCGCGGCCAGCGGGGCCGCGCCGACCCGCCGGCGCAGCAGCGCGTACCAGATCAGGACCACGGCCAGCACCACCGCGACGGCCGCCAGCCGGAACCAGCCCGGCCGCCAGGGGTCGAGCATCGTGGCGTACCCGGGGCGGAGGACGACCAGCGCCTCCCACAGCCCCTGCGCGGCCAGCGGCCCCGCCACGAGCGGGACGAGCGCCAGCGCGGCGGCCCCGGCGGTGCGCCGCGGCGGGCCGATCCCCCGGCGGCGCAGCGTCCAGGCCAGGCCGGCGACGGCGACCAGCGCCGCACCGGCCAGCGGCCACACCAGCGAGCCCGGGTAGCGCACCAGCAGCCCGGGGAGCGGGAAGTAGGTCGCGTCCTCGGCGGCGGGCTCGGCGAGGACGGCCAGGTCCCGGTCCCCCAGCTCCCGGGCCAGCGCCAGGGTGTTGTCGCCGAGGGCCTGCAGGCTGCCGCGGTCCAGCCGCTCGGGGGTGTCCTGCGGCGAGTGGTAGGCCGCGGCGCCGTCGATGAAGGCGGTGTTCATGCCGGTGTAGCCGCCGTCCTCGAGCAGCACGCTGAAGTCGGTGTCGTTGGGCAGCGCCCGGTAGACCTCGACGGCGAAGCTGCTGGCGACCGGGTGGGAGGCGGCGTCGGCGAACGCCGCCGCGAGCTCGGCGTTCCCGAGCGACGTCTCGAACATGATCGGTGGGCCGCCGGTGCCGCGGGCCTCCAGGTTGAGCGCCACCCCGCCGCCGGCCAGCGGGTGCGAGGCGACGAACGCCTCGGCTCCGCAGAGGCAGGCCTCCTCGGCGTCGGTCAGGACGACGACGACGTCGTTGCGCAGCTGCGGGCCCCCGGTCAGCGCCCGGACCGACTCCAGCAGCGCAGCCACCCCGGCGGCGTCGTCGGCCGCCCCCGGCCCGTGCTCCACCGAGTCGTGGTGCGCCACCAGGTACAGCCGGCCGGTGGGGTCGGTGCCGGGCAGGACGGCGACCACGTTGCGCACCCGCGCCATGCGGGCCTCCCCCGCGCCACCGGCCCGGGCGCCGACGGCGTTCTGCACGCGGGTGTCCAAACCGAGGTCGGTCAGGGCGCGCACGAGCCCGTCGACCACCTCGTCGCTCTCCGGGCTCCCCGCCACGTGCGGCTCGGCCGCGATGCGCTCGACGTGCGCGAAGGCACGGGCCGCGCTGAACTCCGTGGCCGGGGCGCCGACCGGGCGCGGGTCCGGCGGCCGGAGCCCTGCCACGGTCCAGCCGGTGAGCGCCAGCAGCAGCGCGACGACGGCTAGCCCGACGAGCCGGCCGGGGCGGGACGGACGCTCGGCGGGCACGCGACCTCCTTGGACGGCGACCCGCGCACCTTAGGGCGCGGGCGCCTCCCGGCCGTGCAGCACCGCCCGCGGCGCGCCGTCGCCGGCTGGTTGACTGCTGCCATGACCAGCGCCGCAGCACCCCGCGCCGTCCTCGTCACCGGCGCCTCCCGCGGCATCGGGCGAGCGATCGCGCACGCCTTCGCCGCCCGGGGGGACCGGGTGGCGGTGCACTCCGGCAGCTCCCGGGAGGCGGCCGAGCGGGTCGCCGCCGAGCTGCCCGGGGCCGGGCACACCGTCGTGCAGGCGGACGTGGCCGACGCCGAGGCGGTCGGGGCGATGGTCGACGACGCGGCGACAGCGCTGGGCGGGCTGCAGGTGCTCGTCAACAACGCCGGCGTCTACACGCCGCACCCGCCGCTGGAGACGTCCTGGACCGACTGGCAGGCGGCCGTGGCGCGCACGCTGCAGGTGAACCTGGTCGGCGCGATGCACGCCACCTTCCGCGCGGTGCCGCACCTGGTCGCGGCCGGTGGCGGCGCCGTGGTGAACGTGACCAGCCGGGGCGCCTTCCGCGGCGAGCCGGGCACACCGGCCTACGGCGCGGCGAAGGCGGGCCTGAACGCCTTCGGGCAGTCGATGGCCCAGGCCCTGGCCCCGCACGGGATCAGCGTGGGCAGCGTCGCCCCGGGGTTCGTGCAGACCGAGATGGCGCGCGAGATCCTCGACGGGCCCAGCGGCGACGCCGTCCGCGCGCAATCCCCCTACGGGCGGGTGGCGCGACCGGAGGAGGTCGCCGCGGCCGTGCTCTGGCTGGCGTCCCCGGAGGCCCGCTTCTCCACCGGCACGATCATCGACGTCAACGGGGCCAGCTACCTGCGCAGCTGACCTGCGCGCCTCAGTTCAGCGTGCCGAGCCAGTTGGTGAGCAGCTGCGCGCCGGCGTCGCCGCTCTTCTCGGGGTGGAACTGGGTGGCCGACAGCGCGGCGTTCTCCACACCGGCGACGAACCGGTCGCCGTGCTCGGCCCAGGTGACCAACGGCGGCGCCAGCGGCGAGGGCACGCCGTCCTGGCCCAGCGGGAAGGTGCGCACCCCGTAGGAGTGCACGAAGTAGAAGCGCTGGTCCGCGAGCCCCGCGAACAGCACGCTGTCCTGCGGCGCCTGGACGGTGTTCCAGCCCATGTGCGGTAGCACCGGCGCCTCGAGCGGCTCGACCACGCCGGGCCACTCGCCGCAGCCCTCGGCGTCCACGCCGTGCTCCACGCCGCGCTCGAAGAGGATCTGCATGCCGACGCAGATGCCGAGCACCGGCCGGCCCCCGGCGAGCCGGCGGCCGATGATCCGGCGGCCGTCGACGGCGTCCAGGCCCGCCATGCAGGCGGCAAACGCGCCCACCCCGGGCACGACCAGGCCGTCGGCGTCCAGCGCGGTCCGCGCGTCGGAGGTCACCGTCACCTCGGCACCGACCCGCTGCAGCGCCCGCTCCGCGGAACGCAGGTTGCCCGAGCCGTAGTCGAGGACCGCCACCTTCTTCACGCCTGCCACGCTACCGACCAGCGCCGGAGCCCCTCGATGTGTTCCCGGGCAGCGCCGGCTCAGACGAGCCGCAGGATGCCCGCCGCGCTGGCCAGCAGGGCCGCGATCAGCAGGATGACGGCGAACGCGACCTGCGGCCCGGTGCGCCGGCCGTCGGCGGTGTCCGCCCGCCAGATGCTCCACGCACCACCGAGCAGGAAGCCGCCGAGCAGCAGGAGGGGCAGCCCCGAGCTCACCGCCGGCCGCGCAGGATCACAGGGCGCCCTTGGTGGAGGGGACGTCGGTGACCCGCGGGTCGATCGCGACGGCCGCACGCAGCGCCCGCGCCAGCGCCTTGAACTGGCCCTCGACGATGTGGTGGGCGTCGCGGCCGGCGTAGAGCACCCGCACGTGCAGGCTGATCCGCGCGTTGAACGCGAAGGACTCCAGCACGTGCTTGGTCAGCGAGGTCGGGTAGTCCGGCCCGATCATCGGCGTCATGTTCTCGGGCTCGGCGTGCACGAAGTACGGCCGGCCGGAGAGGTCGACCGCGGCCTGCGCGAGCACCTCGTCCATCGGGATGGTGGCGTCGCCGTAGCGGGTGATGCCCCGCTTGTCGCCCAGCGCCTCGGCGAACGCCTGGCCCAGCGCGATGGCGACGTCCTCCACCGTGTGGTGGGCGTCGATGTGCAGGTCACCGTCGGCCCGCACGGTCAGGTCGATGCCGCTGTGCTTGGACAGCGCGGTGAGCATGTGGTCGTAGAAGCCCACGCCCGTGCTGATCGAGCTGCTGCCGGTGCCGTCGAGGTCGAGCTCCACCACGAGCTTGGTCTCGCTGGTCTGGCGCTCGACGCGTGCGGTGCGGGTCATGGGCGTCAGTCTCCCAGAGTCGTGCGGTGGGCCGGCGCGACCTCACCCAGGGCGGTGAGGAAGGCGTCGGTCTCCTCGGCGGTACCGGCGGTCACCCGCAGCCATCCCGGGAGACCGACGTCCCGCACGAGCACCCCCCGGTCCAGCAGCGCCCGCCAGGCGGCGGGCGCGTCGGCGAAGTGCCCGAAGAGGACGAAGTTGGCGTCGCTGGGCACGCTCGTGAGCCCCAGGCCCGGCAGCGCCGCCACGATGCGGTCGCGCTGCGCCTTGACCGCGTCGACGGTCGCCAGCAGGGCATCCGTGTGCGCCAGCGCGGCCCGGGCGGCGGCCTGGGTGAGCGAGCTCAGGTGGTAGGGCAGCCGCACCAGCTGGATGGCGTCCACGACGGCCGGGTCCGCGGCCAGGTAGCCCAGCCGCAGCCCCGCCATGCCGAAGGCCTTGCTCATCGTCCGGCTCACGATCAGCCGGGGCCGGCCGGGGAGCAGGGTGAGCGACGACGGGGTACCGGTCCGCGCGAACTCCGCGTACGCCTCGTCGACGACGAGCACACCGTCGGTGGCGTCGTAGAGGGCGGCCACCGTGTCCAGGTCGACCGCGGTGCCGGTGGGGTTGTTCGGGCTGGTCACGAAGACGACGTCCGGCCGCACGTCGCGCACCTGCGCCACGGCGGCCTCAGTGTCGATCGTGAAGTCGGCGGCCCGGTGCCCGTCGACCCACGACGTGCCGGTGCCGGCCGCGATGATCGGGTGCATCGAGTACGACGGCGTGAACCCGAGCGCAGTGCGCCCCGCTCCCCCGAACGCCTGCAGGATCTGCTGCAGCACCTCGTTGGAGCCGTTGGCCGCCCACACCTGCGCCGGCTCCAGCGGCCGGCCGCCGGTCCGGGACAGGTAGGCGGCGAGGTCGGCCCGCAGCGCCACGGCGTCCCGGTCGGGGTAGCGGTTGAGCTCCAGCGCCGCGCGCCCGAGCGCCTCGCCGAGGTCGGCGAGCAGCTCGGCCGGCAGCGGGTGCGGGTTCTCGTTGGTGTTGAGCCGGTGGGTGGCCGGCAGCTGCGGGGCGCCGTAGGGCGTGCGGCCGCGCAGCTCCGGCCGCAGCGGGAGCTCCTCGAGCGACGTCACGGGCGCTGCCGGACCCGCACCGCGGCCGCGTGCGCCGGGAGGTCCTCGGCGCCGGCGAGGGCGTCGATGTGACGGGCGACGTCGGCCAGCGCCTGCTCGTCGTACTCGACGACGTGGATGCCGCGCAGGAACGACTGCACGCTCAACCCGCTGGAGTGCCGCGCGCACCCGCCGGTCGGCAGCACGTGGTTGGACCCGGCGCAGTAGTCGCCCAGGGAGACCGGCGACCAGGCGCCGACGAAGATCGCGCCCGCGTTCCGCACCCGCATCGCGACGGCACGCGCGTCGCGGGTCTGGATCTCCAGGTGCTCGGCGGCGTAGGCGTCGACCACCCGCAGCCCAGCGTCCAGGTCGTCGACCAGGACGATGCCGGACTGGCTGCCGTCCAGCGCGGTGGTGATCCGCTCGGAGTGCTTGGTGCCGGCCACCTGCCCGGGCACCAGGGCCAGCACGGCGTCGGCCAGCTCCTCGCTGTCGGTCACCAGCACCGCGCCGGCCAGGGGGTCGTGCTCGGCCTGGCTGATCAGGTCGGCGGCGACGTGGGCGGGGTCGGCGGTGTCGTCGGCGAGGATCGCGACCTCGGTGGGGCCCGCCTCGGAGTCGATGCCGATCAGCCCGCGCAGCAGCCGCTTCGCGGCGGTCACGTAGACGTTGCCGGGACCGGTGACCATGTCGACCGGCTCGCAGGAGCCGGCGCCGTACCCGAAGACGGCGATGGCCTGGGCACCCCCGACGGCGTAGACCTCGGTGACGCCCAGCAGCGCGCAGGCGGCGAGGACCCCGGGGTCGGGCAGGCCACCGTTGTCCCGCTGCGGCGGGGAGGCCACCGCGATCGACTCGACGCCGGCGATCTGCGCGGGGACCACGTTCATCACGACGCTGGACAGCAGCGGCGCCAGGCCGCCGGGCACGTACAGCCCCACGCGGCGGACCGGGAGCCAGCGCTCGGTGACCGTGCCGCCGGCCGCGACCTCCGTGGTGACGTCGGTGCGCCGCTGGTCGCCGTGCACCTTCCGCACCCGGGCGATGGCCTCCTCCAGGGCCTCCCGCAGCGTCGGGTCGCACTCGGCGAGCGCGCGGTCGAGCGCCTCCTGCGGCACCGCGAAGTCCTCGGCGTCCACGCCGTCGAGGCGGGCGGTGATCTCCCGCACCGCCTGGGCGCCGCGGATGCGCACGTCCTCGCAGAGCGGGCGGACGGTGGCGAGCACCGAGTCGATGTCGGTGGCGGCGCGCGGCAGCAGCCCGGTGAGCTCCCGGACGCCGGGCAACGCGTGTCCGCGCAGGTCGATGCGTGCCAGCACGGGATGCCTCCGGGGTCGGATCGGTGGTACGACGCGGATCCCAGGGTATCCAGCGCCCCGCGACGGGCCCGGGGCGCCCACACGGGCAGGCGGTCGGGGGGCCGTACGCTTCTCCGGATGGGTGAGCTGATCCCGCTGTTCCCGCTGGGACGGCCCCTCTTCCCCGGGGTCGTGCTGCCCCTGCAGATCTTCGAGCCCCGCTACCGGCGTCTGATGCGCGACCTGATGGACCTGCCCGAGCTCGGCGACCGCAGGTTCTTCGGGGTCGTGGCGATCCGGCAGGGGTGGGAGGTCGAGCGGGTGGCCCCCGCGGCGGCGCTCTACGACATCGGGTGCACCGCGCGGCTGCAGCGCGTGCAACCGCAGTCCGACGGCGGGTTCCGCATCGTGACCGTCGGTGGTGAGCGGTTCCGGCTGCTCGACGTCGTGGTCGGCGACGACCCGCCCTACCTGCAGGCGGAGGTGGAGTGGCTGGCCGAGGAGGAGGCCGCGGAGGAGGCCGCCGGGGACGCCGAGGTGGCCACCGGCGACTCCGCGGGGCTGGCCCCGCCGGCGGACGAGCTCGCCAGCTCGGTCGCCCGTGGATCGCTCGACCTCCTCGCGCACGGGGTCGGTGACCTCTTCACCCGGTACGTCGCGGAGGTGGCGGCGCTGGGCGCCGGCGCGCACGGGGACGGCGCGGAGGCCGCGGTGCGGCTCGCGGCGGCGTCCGACGACCCGACCGCGCTGTCCTGGCTGGTCGCCTCCTCGGCGCTGCTGACCACCGAGGACCGGCAGGCGCTGCTGGCGGAGTCCGCGACCCGCCGCCGCCTGGCCGCGGAGTCCCGGTTGCTGCGCCGGGAGCTGACGCTGCTGCAGACCCTCGGCGCGGTCCCGGCGCCGCTGCAGCAGTTCGCCGTCCCGATGACGGTGAACTGACCCGTCAGGCCGGCGGCGCGTCGGCCCGGGTGCCGGCGTCGAGCACGGCGGACCCCAGGAAGTGGCAGGCGTTCAGGGCCACCGCCAGGTCCACCCGGTGCGACCGCGCTGCGGGTTGCCGCAGCTCCAGCGCTCGGGACACCCGGTACTTCACCGTGTTGCGGTGCAGCCGCATGATCTCTGCGGTCTCGGTGTAGCTCTCCCCCGTGAGGTAGAAGACCCGCAACGTCTCGCGCAGCACCTGGGACGCATCGTTGTCCACCGCGAGCGGACCGAGCACCTCGTGGATCCACGCCCGCGCGGAGTCGAGATCGCCGGCCAGCATCGACGTGATCGCAACGCCTTCGTCGCCGAAGCCCGTGACGGGCGTGGTGGCGCCCGAGGCCATGGCGACCCGACGGGCCGCCCGGGCCTGTTCGTGGGTGCGCCGGAAGCCGTCCACACCCGACCCGGAGAGCCCCAGGGCGGCCCGGCAGGTGCGCGCCTGCTCGACGAGCCGGCATATCTGAGTGGTGTCCACCTCCCCCGGCCGGACCGCGAAGGGCAGCCATGCCCAGGCGGTCTCGCGGTCGACCGCCGTCACCAGGGGCGGCCCCGAGCAGCCGGCTCCCGTCGCGACCTTCGACACGACGGAGGTGAGCAACCGGAGCTCGTCCGGCGCCGGCGCCGCGTCCACGGACCAGATGATCAGCCCGAGGTGGTGCGCCGTCAGGCGGTAGCCGGTCTCGCGCTCGAAGCGCCCGGGCGCGACCTTCTGCCCGGCCAGCACGTCGTGGATGAGCGCCGCGCGCACGGTCCCCTGCGTGCTCAGCCAGCGTTCGCGTTCGGCCTCGTAGGCCTCGAAGACGTACTGGGAGATCCAGTCGATGTACCGCCCGACCACGGTGGCCATGTGGTGCAGGACCTCGAACTTCTCCTCCGCCGTGCAGTCGAGCGCCTGGACGTCGGGGAACATCTGCTCGATGAAGTCGTCCTTGCCGATGCTGTAGGCGCGGACGAGGGAGTTGGCCGGGATCTCCCGCTGGGCCAGCCGCAGGGCGTACTCGACCGCGGCCGTCGTGGGCATCAGGTGCTCGATCGGGATGTGGTTGGTCAGGATGTGCGTGAGCGTCTTGGTGTTGGCGTCCACGCTGGCCCGGAGCAGCTCCATGAACTGCGGGTCCACGTCCAGGCTCCTGATGTGCCGGGCGATGAGCTCGGTCATGTCCCGGGCGATCTGGGGCTGACGGCGGTCCAGCCGCCTGCCCGCCTGCGACACCAGGGCGAGCACCCGCTCGCCGCTCTCGGGGCCCGGCGCCCCGTGCCCTGGCCCCGTCGCCGCGCTCATCCCCGCCTCCTGCCGCCGTCCCGTCCGTGCACGTCCGTCCTGCCCCGCGCTCAGCGTGCGACCCGCGACAGGGCCGACCGGGCGGCGTTGTACCCGCACAGCCCGTGGGCGCCGGCGCCGGGCGGTGTGGCCGCCGAGCAGAGGTAGACCCCGTCGACCCCGAGGGAGTAGGGGTCCAGCGCCACCCGCGGGCGGAAGACCAGCTGCAGCGGGTCGTTGGCGCCGGTGACGACGTCCCCTCCGACGTAGTTGGCGTTGTGCGCCTCCAGCCCCGCGGCCGAGGTCACGTGCCGGGCCAGCACGCGCTCGCGGAAACCGGGGGCGAACCGTTCGATCTGCTGCTCGATGGCCCGCGTCGCGTCCCCCGTGTAGCCGGCCGGCACGTGGGCGTAGGTGTACAGCGGGTGGACGTCGCCGGCCGAGCGGCTCGGATCGGCGACGTACTGCTGCCCGACGAGGACGAAGGGACGCTCGGGCATGCGGCCGCGGGTGATGTCCCTCTCCGCCGCGGCGATCTCCTCGAACGTGCCTCCGACGTGGACGGTCCCGGCCCGCCGCGACTCCTCGTGGGCCCACGGAACGCCGCCCTGGACGGCGAACTCGACCTTGAACGACCCCGGCCCGTGCCGGTAGCGGGTCAGCGCGCGCGAGACCCGCCGGGGCATCCGGTCGCCGACGAGCCGGGCCGCGGCACGGGGCGCGAGGTCGAGCATGACGATGTCCGGCTCCCCCAGCTCGGCCATCGAGCCGACGGTCACCCCGGTCTCCACCTTCGCGCCGTACCGGGCGAGGAGGGTGGACACCGCCCGGCTGATGGCCGCCGATCCTCCTTCGGCCACCGGCCAGCCGTAGCGGTGCGCGGCGGTGCCGAGGGCCACGCCGATGGCCGACGACGCCGGGGAGCCCAACGGCCGGAAGGCGTGCGCCGCGACGCCGGCGAACAGGGCGCGCGCCTCCTCCGTGGACCAGCGCCGGGCGAGGACCGCCGCCGGGAGCAGGGAGTAGGCGCCGAACCGCGCGAGCTTCACGGGATGCGCCGGGACGTGCAGCAGCGGCTGCAGGAAGTCCTCGGCGATGTCGCCGAAGCGCTCCGTCAGCGGGCCGAAGAGGCTGCGGTATCGGCCGGCGTCGGCGCCCAGGTGGTCGGCGGTCGCGTCCACCGACCGCTGGACGGCGGCGCCGCGGCCGCCGTCCAGCGGGTGGGAGTACTCGATGCCCGCCCACCGCCACGTCAGCCCCTGCGCGCCGAGGTCGAACGCGCGGGAGAACGGGGTGTCCACGGCGAGCGGGTGGAAGCCGGCGCACTCGTCGTGGACCAGACCCGGCAGCGTGAGGGCGCTGCTGCGGGTCCCTCCCCCGATGGTGTCCGCGGCCTCCAGGACCGTGACGTGCACGCCGGCGGCGGCGAGGGTGAGGGCGGCAGCGAGCCCGTTGGGCCCGCTGCCGACCACGACGGCGTCGGTCATGCACTCACACTGGCACGGACGACGGGGTGCGGGTGCTCACCGGCCGGGGTGTAGCCGGGGCTCCGCCACGTGACCGTGTGCGCGATCGGGCCGTTCGGCAGCCAGGGCTGCTCCGCGACCGCGTCGCTCACCTTCCAGTAGCCCCGCTCGACCACGCCCAGCGCCGCGTCGATGACCTTGTACTCCTGCGTCGAGCGGTGGATCGGCTGCGACTCGACCCAGACGACGATGCACTCCCCCGGCTCGAACCCGCAGCGCTTCTGCACGGCCGTGACGGTCTGCTCGTTGTGCAGGTGGGCGTCGCCGAACTGCCAGCCGACCAGCGTGGTGCAGACGAACTCGCCCTCCCGGATGCGGTAGTTCTCCATGCGGTCCAGGTGCCGCATCATCAGCGACAGCAGGCCCCGGCCCTGGCTGTGCATCGTCCGCCAGGCCACCGCCTTCTGCATGAAGATCTCCGCGATCTCCTTGCCGAACGCACCGGAGAGCTGGTCGATCTGGTTGGGGTTGAACTTCACCAGGTGCTGGTTCAGCTTGTCCTCGGCCTCGTCGCCCCGGAAGGCCCAGGTGGCCGAGGCCCAGTTGCCGGCGTACTGCCGCATCGACGGCAGGAACGACACCAGGTCCGGCCGCAGGTTGCCCAGGATGGGGAAGGCCACGAACACGGCGACGATGGGCAGCAGCAGCCACGGCGAGCTGATGTCGCCGATGCCGTAGCCCTCGCCGGCCGGGAAGCCGCCGAACAGCCACGCGGTGGCGAACATGAAGAAGACGTTCCACTCCAGCGGCACCGCCAGGGGGAAGGTCGAGGTGATGAAGATGTGGAACACGATCATCCCGACGATCGCGAGCCAGGTGATCGTGGTGTTGGTCGAGAACAGCAGGACCAGCGGGAGCACCAGCTCGACGACCGTGCCGCCGATGTGCGCGAAGGCCCAGGCGACCTTGGACGGCCGCAGGTCGTTCGGGTAGTCGCGGTACAGCGCCCGCTTGAACCGCAGCGACGTCAGCCAGGGCGTGTTGCTCATCATCGGCGGGACCACGTTGGTGAAGTGGTGCCCGAACTTCGAGACGCCGGCGCCCATCCAGATGGTGACCATGGCGATCTTGGCCGCGATGATCATGTCGACGTGGTTGCCGAGGATGCCGAAGAAGAAGAGCACCGCGATGTACTGCTCGGAGCGAGCCGCCAGGAAGACGACGCGGTCGCGCAGCCCCATCACGATGATGAGCGCCACGAAGGTCAGCAGCGCCCACTGCGGCAGCAGGCCGGCCTCGCTGCCGGGCAGGGCGTCGGTGCGCACCCCGGGGCCGATCAGCAGGAACACCAGCGTGGCCAGGATGCAGAAGTACAGGCCCACGTCGAAAGCGGTGCGGTGGTCACCCGCGGTGAACGGGACCTTGCCCGGCCACGGGGGGAGCCGGAGCGTGCCGCGCTTCGACCAGTAGAGGAAGCCGCCGATGAACGGCTTGAACTTGAACGCCAGCGGGCCGGAGGACGACGCCCACCCGGTGATCTCGAACAGGATCGTCCAGATGATCAGCTTCTGGTAGACGATCGGCTCGCCCCACCACGCCCCGAGGTCCCCGAAGCCCAGTCCCGGCGTCGTCAGCCCGACGACCGCGAACCCGCCGAACACGTAGAAGGCGAGCTTGTAGACGTAGAGCATGTGGTTGGTCTTCGGGCCGCCGAAGCCGTACTCGCACCAGTGGGTGGCGAGCATCCGCATGCGCTCCATGAAGGGCATCGATTCGAACTGCGCCGGGTCCACCGGCGGCATGTCTGCGGTCTTGAAGCCCATGGTTGCTCCTTCGTACGGGCAGGGGTGATCAGCGAGAGGGGTGCTCTCGCTGCTGGCGGACGTGCAGAGGGGCGCGGGAAAGCTGTCGGTCAGGCCGGTTGGGGCTGCAACGACCGGCGGATGGCGGGTTTGTCGGTCTTCCCCACCGGGTTCTTGGGCAGGCCGTCGACGATCTCGATCCGCTCCGGGACCTTCACCCGGGTGAGGTGGCGCCGGCAGTGCTCGAGCAGGTGCTCCTCGGTGACCCGGGCGTCCGGGTAGAGGCTCACGTAGGCCACGGGCGACTCCCCGAGGACGGCGTCGGGTCGGCCCACGACCGCGGCCTCGAGGACGCCGGGCACGGTGGTGAGGACGGCCTCGATCTCCTTGGGGTAGATGTTCTCCCCGCCGCGGATGATCATGTCCTTCACACGGTCGACGATGGTGAGGTAGCCGTCGTCGTCCAGCCGGCCCACGTCGCCGGTGCGCAGCCAGCCGTCGACCAGCGTCTCCGCCGTCGCCTCGGGCCGGCCGAGGTATCCCCGCATGACGGTGGGCCCCGCGATCACGACCTCGCCGATCGCACCGGGGGGCACGGGTGCACCGTCCTCACCGCGGATCTCGATGCGCTGGCCGGGCAGCGCGGGGCCGACGCTCCCGAGCTTGCGCACGCCGTCGACCGGGTTGCACGCCGAGGCGCAGGTGCCCTCGGTGAGCCCGTAGCCCTCGACCATCCGGAACCCGAACCGCTCCTCGCAGCGGTCGAGGAGCTCCGCCGGCACGGGAGCGGCGCCGCAGACGACGAAGCGCAGCGACGAGGTGTCGGGGCGGACGTCGTCGGGCAGCGAGGCCAGCAGCGCGTAGATGGTCGGGACGGCGGAGAAGTACGTCGGCCGCAGCCGCTCCACCTGCTCGAAGAAGCGGCTCGCGGAGAAGCTGCCCACGATGCTCAGCTGCCCGCCGGCCCGGAACGTCGCGAGTGCGCTCACCATGAGCGCGTTGGCGTGGAAGAGCGGGAGCACCAGCAGGCAGTGGTCCCGCTCGGTGAGGGAGAAGTGGTCGGCCATGGTGCTCGACATGGCCTCGACGTTGGCGTGGTCGAGCATGACGCCCTTCGGGCGCCCGGTGGAGCCGCTGGTGTAGATCAGCAGGGCCAGGTCGTGCCCCTCCAGGGCGACCGGCGGGAGCTGCGCCCCGGAGCCGGCGACCCGCATGTCGTCGACACCGATCGCCGGCCGGCCGGCCGTCGGCGCACCCGGCCCGAGGTTCACCACGAGCGTGGCGCCCGAGTCGGCGATCTGGTGGTCCGCCTCGCTCGCCGTGAACACCGGGTTCACCGGCGTCGCGGCGCCGCCGAGCCGCCACGCCGCGAAGAGCGCCACGAGGAGCTCGACCCGGTTGGGCAGCATGACGGCGAGGACGTCGCCGCGACCGAACCCGTGCTCCGCGAGCTGACCGGCGAACGCGGCGACCCGGACGTCGAGCTCCGCGTAGGTCAGGGCGACGACCTCGTCGCGGACGCAGGGCGCGTCACCCGAGGATGCCGGCCGCGCCCAGGGCAGGTAACCGAAGCTCATGCGTCGCCGTCTCCTCGGTGGTCGCACGCTGTGATCCGCACCACGCAGATCCTGTGACCGCCGACACTAGGAACGATCCCCCGGCCTGCCCACGGCCACCGCGCACCAACTTGGCCACGGCCTTTGTGCACCGTGCACGGTGCGTCGGCTCAGCGCACAGGAGGCGGCGCGACGGTCCCCGGATCGCCGCCCCTGCGCCGGCCGAGGCCGTCGTCGGCGGCCACCAGCGCGCAGCCCAGGTACACCAGCAGCGCGGCGAACGGCGCGGCGGCGAGGCCGGGCAGGGAACCGAGCACCAGCCCCGTGGTGACCTCGGCGCCGACCTGGGAGAGCTGGACCTCGGTGGGTGAGGGCCCGAGCAGCTCCCCGACCTGCCAGGCGAGGACGGCCGCCGCCGACGTACCGGCCACGAGGACCACCAGCATGCCCACCCCCCGGCCGCGGCGGACCTGCCACGCCACGGCGCCGGCCAGCAGCCCCAGGCCCAGCAGCACGAGTACGAGCACGGTGTCGTCGGCGATCCGCACCTCCGCCGCCGGCGGGCCGACGGCGACCGGGCCGGTCTCGGTCACCTGGAACTCCGCCCGGGGGGCCAGCAGCCACCAGAGCGCACCCGCGGGCAGGCCGGCGAGGGCGAGCCCGACCAGGAGCGCCCGGCCCGCGCGCAGGTCCTCCCGGACCTCCGGCCAGCCCCGCCAGTAGGCGTGCGGGGGCACCCCCGGAACGGGCTGGACGGGCAGCGGTGGGGTGCTCACCCCACCAGTGAACAACCTCCCGAGCCCGGCCCCCTGCGGGGGCCCGCCGCGAGCGTGCGAGCGGTGGGGGGCAGGGGGTCCTCTTTCAGAGCAGCGCCACGCTCGTCGGCCCGAGGAGTGCCTTGATGTCGCCCATCAGGGCGGTGCTGGGCTGCACCCGCAGCCCCTGGTCGAGCCGCAGCACCGTCTCCCTGCTGCCGTTCACCAGCTTGAGCCGCACCTCCGTGGTGCCCGGGTGGCTGCCCAGCACCTCCCGCAGCCGCTCCACGACCGGTGGGGTGCACCGGGCGGCGGCCATCGAGACCAGCACGGGACCGCGTGCGCCCTCGGTGAGCTCCGGGACGATGACCTCCGAGCCGAACAGCGAGGGCTGGTCGTCGCGACGGCTGATCCGGCCCTTGACCACGACGATCTGGTCGCGGACCACCTTCTCCGAGACCTCGGCCCACGTCTTCGGGAAGAACAGCACCTCGATGCCGGATTCGAGGTCCTCCAGCGTCGCGATCGCCCACGGCGCGCCCTGCTTGTTGGTGCGCGGCGAGACGGCGGTGAGGATGCCCGCGATGGTCACGTTGGCGCCGTCCTCGACGCCGCCCGCGTTGATCTCGGCGATGGGGGTGTCGGCGTTGGCGGCCAGCACGTGCTCGACGCCGTGCAGCGGGTGGTCGGAGACGTAGAGACCGAGCATGTCGCGCTCGAACATCAGCCGCTCGCTCTTGGACCAGTCGGCGGTCGGGATGGTGATGTCGAGGGCGCCGGCGAACGGGTCGTCGGCCGCCCCATCCCCGCCGAAGCTGCCGAACAGGTCGAACTGGCCCTCAGCCTCCTTGCGCTTGAGCCCCATCGCGGAGTCGACGGCCTGGGCGTGGACGGCGACGATGCCCTGGCGGGAGTGGCCGAGCGAGTCGAAGGCCCCAGCCTTGGCCAGGGACTCGATCACCTTCTTGTTGCAGGCGACCGTGTCGATCTTGCGCATGAAGTCGGCGAAGTCCTTGAAGGCGCCCTTCTCCTCGCGCGCCCGGACGATGGACTCCACGACGTTGGTGCCGACGTTGCGCACCGAGGCCAGCCCGAAGCGGATGTCGGTGCCGACGGCGGTGAAGTCCCACGATGATTCGTTGACGTCGGGCGGGAGCACCTTGATGCCCATCCGGCGGCACTCGGCCAGGTAGATGGGCCGACGGTCCTTGTCGTCCTGGACGCTGGTGAGCAGGCCGGCCATGTACTCGGCCGGGTAGTTGGCCTTGAGGTAGGCGGTCCAGTACGAGACCAGGCCGTAGGCGGCGGAGTGGGCCTTGTTGAACGCGTAATCGGCGAAGGGGACGAGGATGTCCCACAGGGTCTTGATGGCGGCGCTGGAGAAGCCGTTGGCCTTCATGCCGGCCTCGAAGCCGACGAACTCGGCGTCCAGCACCGACTTCTTCTTCTTGCCCATGGCGCGGCGCAGCAGGTCGGCCTTGCCGAGCGAGTACCCGGCGACCTTCTGCGCGATCGCCATGACCTGCTCCTGGTAGACGATCAGGCCGTAGGTCTGGCCGAGGATCTCCTCCAGCGGCTCGGCCAGCTCCGGGTGGATCGGGGTGATCTCCTGCTGGCCGTTCTTGCGCAGCGCGTAGTTGGTGTGCGAGTTCGCACCCATCGGGCCCGGGCGGTAGAGCGCGCCGACGGCGGAGATGTCCTCGAAGTTGTCCGGCCGCATGAGCCGCAGCAGCGAGCGCATCGGCCCGCCGTCGAACTGGAAGACCCCGAGCGTGTCGCCGCGGGAGAGCAGGGCGTAGGTGGCCGGGTCGGTGAGGTCCTTGCTGATCTCGTCGAGGTCGACCGGCTCCTTGCCGTTGATCACGATGTTGCGCAGGGCGTCGTCGATGACGGTGAGGTTGCGCAGGCCCAGGAAGTCCATCTTCAGCAGGCCGAGCGTCTCGCAGGTCGGGTAGTCGAACTGCGTGATGATGGCGCCGTCGGCCTCGCGCCGCATGATCGGGATGCTGTCGATCAGCGGGTAGCGGCCGATGATGACGCCGGCGGCGTGCACGCCCCACTGGCGCTTCAGCCCCTCGAGCTTGCGGGCCTGGTCGACGACCTCGGCCGCCCCGGGGTCGGACTCGTAGCGGGCGCGGAACTCCGCGGCCTCCTTGTAGCGCGGGTGGGCCGGGTCGAAGACCCCCGACAGCGGGATGCCCTTGCCCATGACGTCCGGCGGCATGAGCTTGGTCAGCTCGTCGCCCACCGAGTAGGGCCGGTCGAGCACGCGGGCGGCGTCCTTGATCGCCGCCTTCGCCTTGATCGTCCCGTAGGTGACGATCTGGCTGACCCGCTCCTCGCCGTACTTCTTGGAGACGTACTGGATGACCTCGCCCCGGCGGCGGTCGTCGAAGTCGATGTCGACGTCGGGCATGGAGACGCGCTCGGGGTTCAGGAACCGCTCGAAGATCAGCCCGTGCTGCAGCGGGTCGAGGTCGGTGATGCCCATGGCGTAGGCCGCCAGCGAGCCCGCGGCCGAGCCACGCCCCGGGCCCACCCGGATGCCGTTGTCCTTGGCCCAGTTGATGAAGTCGGCGACCACGAGGAAGTAGCCCGGGAAGCCCATCTGGCAGATGATCCCGACCTCGTAGTCGGCCTGCTTGCGCACGTGGTCGGGGATGCCGTTCGGATAGCGCTTGTGCAGGCCGCGCTCGACCTCCTTCACGAACCAGGAGGTCTCGTCCTCCCCCGGTGGCAGGGGGAACCGGGGCATGAGGTCGGCGCCCTCGGTGAACGTCACCTCGCACTGCTCGGCGACCAGGAGGGTGTTGTCGCAGGCCTCCCGCAGGTCGCCGGTGAACAGCGCCCGCATCTCGGCGGCGGACTTCAGGTAGTAGCCGTCACCGTTGAACTTGAAGCGGTTGGGCTCGTTGAGCCGCGAGCCGGTCTGGATGCACAGCAGGGCGTCGTGTGCCTCGGCGTCCTCCTTGTGCGTGTAGTGCAGGTCGTTGGTGGCCAGCAGCGGGATGCCGAGGTCCTTCGCGATCGCCAGCAGCGCCGGGCGGGTCTTCTTCTCGATGGCCAGGCCGTGGTCCATCAGCTCGGCGTAGAAGTTCTCCCGCCCGAAGATGTCCTGGAAGTCCGCGGCCGCCTGGCGCGCCTTGTCCTCCTTGCCGGCGCGCAGCCACATGTTCACCTCGCCCGACGGGCAGCCGGTGGTGGCGATGAGGCCCTTGCCGTAGCGCTCCAGCAGGTCGCGGTCGAACCGGGGCTTGCGGTACTGCCCCTCGAGGCTGGCCAGCGACGAGATGCGGAAGAGGTTGTGCATCCCCTCCGTGCTGCGGGCCAGCAGCGTCATGTGGGTGTACGCGGCCTTCCCGCGGTTGGAGCCGCCGTCACCCTCCTCGTCGATGAGGTTGTCGCCGAAGTCGAAGGGCGCCCGGTCGAACCGCGAGCCCGGCGTGTAGTAGCCCTCCATGCCGATGATCGGCTTCACGCCGGCCGCGTGCGCCTGCTTGTAGAAGTCGTAGGCGCCGAACACGTTGCCGTGGTCGGTCATGGCCAGCGCCGGCATCCCCTGCTCCGCCGCGGCCTTGGTGACCTCGGGCAGCTTCGCGGCGCCGTCGAGCATCGAGTACTCGGTGTGCACGTGCAGGTGCACGAACGAATCGGACGGGCTGCTCACTGTGCGGGATGCTCCTCACGGGTCGTGCGTGCCCAGCCGGCGTCACGCGGCGGGCGACCGGCGGGGAAGACCGGCAGTGCATGCGGGGTGGCGGGCACCGGCGGGCCGGTGGGTCGATCCTCGCACTGGTTCGGTTCTACGCCGAGGGTCTGACACGACGTGTCTGCTCACAGTGGACCGATCCGTCACAGCGGTCCGGATTCGGCTCAGGACAGCGCGCGCCGCATGGTGACGTGCGCGATGCCGGCCTCCTCGTAGACCTCGCCGACGGCCGCGTACCCGGCGCGCTCGTAGAAGCGGCGGGCCGGCAGCTGGGCGTGCAGCTCGACCGCCCGCGCCCCGCGCGCGACGGCCTGCCGGTGCAGCTCGGCGAGGACGGCGGCCCCGTGCCCCCTGCCCCGGACCTCGGCCGCGGCGGCCATCCGGCCGATGCGCGCCGTGGCCCCGTCCAGCAGCAGCCGCCCGGTGGCGACCACGCGGCCGGAGGCGTCGCGGCTGAGCACGTGCACGGCCACCGCGTCGGCGTCGTCCTGCTCGATCTCGGGCGGGACGCCCTGCTCCTCGACGAACACGCGGCTCCGCAGCGCCGCCACCTCCGGCCAGTCGGCGGTGGTGGCGACCTGGGCGGTAGGGCTGGGCACGACTTCCATTCTGGCGACGCCGGCGAGCGGGCCGGTCAGCGGCCGGGGGCCTCGGGCCGTTCGTGCACCGACGCCGGCAGGGCGCTGGCCGGCACGAGCAGGAAGCGCAGGTCGATCAGCGCGTGCAGCAGCACCGGCAGCAGCAAGGACCCGGTGTCCAGGTAGAGCGCGGCCATGATCCCGCCCAGCACACCGGTCAGGACGATGCCCGCGCGCCCCTGGTAGGCGTGCGCCAGGCCGAACGCGGCCGCGGCGACGACCACGAGCAGCCAGGTGGGCAGGCCTCCGGTCACAGCGGCGACCACGGCGAGGAAGAACCCCCGGTACAGCCACTCCTCGCACACCCCCGCCGTGACGCCGACGAGGGTGAACAGCCGCCGCTCGCCCCCGGTGCGGGGCAGCAGCGCCAGGGTGGACTGCCCGGGCGGCTCGGCGTGCCGGCCGTGGGCGGGCGGGGAATGACCCGCCCGCCGCGCCGGTCGGGCCGCTTCCAGCAGGGCGCCGGCCCGCAGCTGGCGGGTGGAGGCGACGACGAACAGCAGGACCAGGACGACGACCGCCGCGGTGACCGGCCCGGGCCACTCCCGCGGCCAGACCAGCCCCACGGCCGCGGCGTCGACCCCGGGAGCGGCGAGCCAGACGACAGCGGCGACCACGGCCAGCCCCCACTCGAGCACGAGCAGCCGCCGGTAGAACGAGCGGCGGGCGCCCGCGTCGGTGCGCAGCCGCCCCTCGAACCGGCGGTGCAGCACGTGCCCGACGACGGGCTCCCCCGCCACCAGGTAGACGGCGACCACGACCGCGGCGAACGCCGCCGGGCCGAAGTCGCCGAGCGCGACCGGCAGACCCGTCACCGTCTCGGGGTCAGGCCTCGGCGCGCAGCAGGGCCAGCGCGCCGGCGAGGTCGGGCGGGTACTCGCTGGTGACCTCGATCCACTGCCCGTCGGCCGGGTGCGGGAAGCCCAGCCGCACCGCGTGCAGCCACTGGCGGGAGACCCCCAGCCGGGCGGCGAGGGTCGGGTCGGCGCCGTAGGTGGTGTCCCCGACGCAGGGGTGGCGCAGGGCGGAGAAGTGCACCCGGATCTGGTGGGTGCGCCCCGTCTCGAGCCGGATGTCGACGAGGCTGGCGGCGGCGAAGGCCTCGGTCACCTCGTAGTGGGTGACCGACGGCCGCCCCCCGCTCACGACGGCGAACTTCCAGTCGTGCCGCGGGTGCCGGTCGATCGGTGCGTCGATGGTGCCGCGCGACGGGTCGGGGTGGCCCTGCACGAGCGCGTGGTAGCCCTTCTCGACCGTCCGCTCCTTGAACGCGGCCTTGAGCGCGGTGTAGGCGCGCTCGCTCTTGGCGACCACCATCACGCCGGTGGTGGCCGCGTCGAGCCGGTGCACGACACCTTGCCGCTCGGCCGCACCCGACGTGGAGATGCGGTACCCGGCGGCGGCCAGTCCGCCGATGACCGTGGGCCCGTCCCAGCCGGGGCTGGGGTGCGCGGCGACGCCCACCGGCTTGTCGACGACCACCAGGTCGTCGTCGTCGAACAGGATCGTCATCCCCTCGACCGGCCTGGGCGGCGGGGGCTCGCCCGGCGGGGGCGGCAGCTCGACCTCCAGCCAGCTGCCCCCGGTGAGCCGGTCACCCTTGCCGCGCACCCGGCCATCGACGACGACGTGGCCGGCGTCGGCGAGCTCGGCCGCCGCCGTGCGGGACAGGCCGAAGAGCCGGGACAGGGCCTGGTCCACCCGCTGCCCCTCCAGCCCGTCGGGCACCGGAAGGGCGCGGTGCAGGCCGGGAGCGCTGGTCACGCCCCCCATTGTGCGGGTCGGGCCGGACGGGACGGCGGAGCCGGACCTCAGACGGCCCGGGGCCGCTCCTCCGCACCGCTGCGGCTGCCGTCGAACTCGATGCCCCGGAGCGCCAGCACCGCGCCCAGGATGCCGCCGCAGACGATCGCCGAGTCGGCCACGTTGAAGACCGGCCACACGCTGCCGTCGGGGCCGAACACCGAGAGGAAGTCGACGACCCCGCCGCGCAGGAAGCCGGGGTCGCGGAAGACGCGGTCGATCAGGTTGCCCACCGCGCCGCCCAGCACCAGCCCCAGCGCGACCGCCCAGCCCGTCGAGCGCAGCCGGCGAGCGGTTCGGACGATGACGACTGCCACGACGATCGCGATGAGGCTGAACAGCACCGTGGCCCCCTCCGCGAAGGAGAAGGCGGCGCCGGTGTTGCGCAGGTTGGTCAGGTACAGCGCGCCGCCGAGCAGCCGGATGTCCTCACCCGGCTCGATGGTCGCGACGACCACGAGCTTGGTCACGAGGTCGGCCAGGAGGACGACGGCGGCCAGCGTCAGCAGCAGCCGGGTGCGCGGCCGGCCGGGCGGCGCGACGGCGGAGGATCCGCCGTCACCGCCGTCCGCCGGGTCGACGTGCTCGGACAGGTGGGGCTCCTCGCTCGGTCGGCTCCGGCCGGATCACCCGGCGGTGCCGTGAACGATAGCCGCAGATCCCCGCCCGCCCGGTCTATCCGACGCCGACGGCGGTCGCCCCACCGCGGGCGTCGGTCTCCCGAGCGCGCGAGTCCTCCATCTGCTCCATCCGGTCCTGGGCGGCCAGCCGGGTCAGCTCGGCGCCGGCCTCGGCGTCCCGGGTGAGGTTCTCCCCGGTCTCCGGGTCGAAGACGTGCACCTTGCGGCTGTCCAGCCAGAACTCCGCCTCCCGGCCCTCCCGGATCCGGCTGGTCGCGTCGATGGAGACGATGGCCTGGGTGCGCAGCTCCTCGGAGTCCAGCTCCTTGGAGAGGTCGCGCAGCTGCGCCCGGATCGAGTCGGGGGCGTCGTAGGGGATGTAGGCGTACTGGGAGTCGCCGAGCCACTCGGTGACGTCCACCCGCGCCCGGAACGTCGAGCCCACCGGGCGCTTGGCCTCGTCGACCAGGGAGGCGTCCTCGAAGTACTCGGGGCGGATGCCGACCAGCAGCAGGTCGTGCCCGGCGACCGCCTTCGCCCGCTTCTCGTCCAGCACGATCTCGCCGAACGGGGTCTTCAGCCTGTTGCCCTCCGGCGTCGCCGGCAGGAAGTTCATCGGGGGCGAGCCGATGAACCCGGCGACGAAGAGGTTGACCGGCTGCTCGTACAGCTCCCGCGGCGAGGCGACCTGCTGGATCTCGCCCTTGCGCAGGACACAGACCCGGTCGCCGAGGGTCATCGCCTCGGTCTGGTCGTGGGTGACGTAGACGGTGGTGATGCCGAGCCGGCGCTGCAGCCGGGAGATCTCGGTGCGCATCTGACCGCGCAGCTTGGCATCGAGGTTGGACAGCGGCTCGTCGAACAGGAACGCCTCGGCGTCACGGACGATGGCCCTCCCCATGGCGACGCGCTGGCGCTGACCACCGGAGAGGTTGGCCGGCTTGCGCTCCAGGTGCTCCTTGAGCTCGAGCACGTCGGCGGCCTCGTTCACCTTCCGGCGGACCTCGTCGTCGGGCGTCTTGGCCAGCCGCAGCGGGAAGGCGATGTTCTCGAACACCGTCATGTGCGGGTACAGGGCGTAGTTCTGGAAGACCATGGAGAGGTTCCGGTCCCGGGGAGCCAGGTCGTTGACCCGCTTCCCGCCGATGATCATGTCCCCGCTGGTGATGTCCTCCAGCCCGACGATCATCCGCAGCAGCGTCGACTTCCCGCAGCCCGACGGGCCGACCAGGATCATGAACTCGCCGTCGGCGATGTCGAGGCTGACGTCGTTCACGGCCTGGAACCCGTCGCCGTACTGCTTGACGATGTTCTTCATCTCGATGGAGGCCATCAGGATTCGTCCCCTCGCTGGGTCGGGAAGGTGCGGCTGTGGTCGGTCACGGCGCTCAGCCCTTGACCGCGCCGTTGGTGAGGCCGGCGACGATGCGCCGCTGGAAGAGCAGGACGAGGACCACGACCGGGATGGTCACGATGACGGCGGCGGCGGCGATCGAGCCGGTCGGCTCCACGAACTGCGACTCGCCGGAGAACAGACCCAGGGCGGCGGGCACCGGTCGCGCCGCGCTGGTGGAGGTCAGCGAGATGCCGTAGAGGAAGTCGTTCCACGCGATGAAGAACGCGATGATCGCCGTGGTGAAGACACCCGGGGCCGCCAGCGGGACGATGACCCGCCGGAACGCCTGCCAACTCGTGGCGCCGTCGACCTGCGCCGCCTGCTCCATCTCCCAGGGGATCTCCCGGAAGAACGCCGACATGGTCCAGATGGAGATCGGCAATGTCAGCGACAGGTACGGGATGATCAGACCGGGCCAGGTGTCGTACAACCCGATGTTCCGCCACAGGTTGAACAGCGGGGTGACGATCGAGATGATCGGGAAGATCGCCACGACGAGCGCGGTGGAGAGGATCAGCTTCTTGCCGGGGAAGTCCAACCGGGCGATCGCGTAGGCGGCGAACATCGACAGCAGGCACGAGATCGCGGTGGCGATCAGGCAGATGCCGAAGCTGTTCCGCAGCGCCGGCAGGAACAGGCCGCTCGCCCCGCCGGTGAGGATGAGCTCGTAGTTCTCCAGCGAGAGCTCGGTGGGGAGGAACCCGCCGGTGGTCAGGTCGTTGGTCGACTTGAACGATAGCGAGATGATCCACGCGATCGGGAACAGGCAGTACACGATGATCAGCGCACCGCCGACGAGCCACAGCGCCCGCTTCCGCCCGGACATCACTGCTCCCCTCTCGCCGCGCCCAGATCCACCTTGAACCCCTTGACGGCCAGCGCGGCGATGAGCATCACCGCGATGAACAGCAGCACCGACACGGCCGAGCCGAGCCCGATCTCCAGCCGGGAGATCGTCTGCCGGTAGGCCAGGAAGGACACCGACTCGGTGCCGTTCGCACCGGCGGTCATGACGAAGATGCTGTCGAAGATCCGGAACGCGTCCAGCGTGCGGAACAGCAGGGCGACCATGATCGCCGCCTTCATGTTCGGGATGGTCACCCGCCACAGCCGCTGCCACCGGGTGGCGCCGTCGACCTGGGCCGCCTCCTGCAGCACCTCGGGCACCTGGGCCAGGCCGGCGAGCAGCAGCAGGGAGATGAACGGGGTGGTCTTCCAGATCTCGGCCAGGCAGATGACGAAGATCGACGTCCAGAAGTCACCGAACCAGTCGGTGTCCGCGGCCACTCCGGGGAGCCAGGCGAACCACGAGTTCACGAACCCGGTGTTGATGTCGAAGGCGAACTGCCAGGCGAACGCGGAGACGACGGTGATCACCGCGTACGGGATGAGGATCGCGGCCCGGACGACCGGGCGGATCGAGGCGAGCGCCTTCGCCATGACCATCGCCAGCGCGAAGCCGAGGACCAGCTCCACCGCGACGGTGATGAGGGTGATGAGCACGGTGACCCACAGCGACTGCCACCAGAGCGGGTCGCTGAGGATCACCCCGTAGTTGCCGAGGCCGACGAACTCCCGGTTGCCCGGGTCGGTGAGGCGGTACGAGAACAACGACTCGTAGGTGGCCTGCAGGATCGGGTACGCGGTGACCGCGAGCATGACCACGAACGCCGGGCCGGCGAGCAGCCAGCCGAGCCTCCGCTCGCCGCGGGACCGGTCGCTGACCTTCCCCTCCGGCGCCGAGACCGGTGCCGTCTTCTTGGTCGGTGGGAGAACGGTTTGCGTCACAGCAGCTGCTCCCCTCGGAGGACGGCGGTGATGAGCTCCTCGGCTTCTGCACCGGTCTCACCGGGTTCCACCGAACCCGGCGGGTGGTACATCCGCTGCAGCCCGCCGGAGACCTCGTTGTAGTAAGCGGTCTGCGGGCGCGGTGCGGCCTGCTCCAGCGACTCCCGGATGGTGGGGGCCATCGGGAACTGCTCGAGGACCTCGGGGTCGTCGAACACCGCGGCCGACGAGGCCGGGTTCCCCTCGTTGATCATGTAGTAGGCCTGGTTCTCGTCGGTGGTGATGCACTCCGCCGCCTCGAACGCGAGGTCGGCGTTCTCGCTGAAGGCGCCCACCCCGAGGTCGATGCCGCCGAGCGGCGGGGCGCTCGGGGTGTCCTCGTCGACCCGGGGCCACAGCGCCCAGCCGTAGTCCTCCGGCACCGACGGGTCGAGCGTGCCGCTCTCCACGCCGGCGAGGGCCTGGGCGTAGACGAACGGCCAGTTGACCATGAAGCCACCGTTCTCCCCCTCGAACTCGGCGGCCGAGGCCGACTCGTTCTCGGTGGAGAAGGCAGCGCCGGCCTGCCCGGAGTCGGCGACCATGCGCATGACCTCGGCGGCCCGGACGCCGGCCTCGCTGGTCAGCCCCAGCTCGATGTTCTCCGGGTCGTCGGCGTTGTCCTCGATGACGGACCCGCCGGCGGACTCGATGAGCGAGTTCAGCCAGACCGTGAGGGACTCCGCACGGGCACCCTGGACCCCCAGCTCCACGTCCTGCTCCTGCGCCGCGGTGACGATCTGCTCCCAGGTGACCGGCTGGCTCATGTCCAGGCCGGCGGCCTCGGCGACCGACTGGCGGTACCAGAGGAGCTGTGTGTTGGCCCAGAAGGGGACGGCGACGAGCTCCTCGTTCCAGGTGGCGCCCGCGATGGCGCTCTGCACCACGCCCTCGGTGACGCGCTCGGTGACGTCGTCGGGGACGTCCGCCAGGAAGCCGGCCTGGGAGAACTCGGGCACGTAGATGGGGTCGAGGCTCATCAGGTCGATCGACGCGTCCTTCGCCGCGAGCCTGCGCACCAGCTGTTCGCGCTGGGAGGCGGCGTCGCGCGGGAGGAGTGCCGTCTCGATCCGGTAGCGGCCCTCGGCGGCCTCGGTGCAGCGGCTGGCGAGCTCGGCCTGACCGCCGTTGTCCGGGTTGATGTACCAGGTGAGGGTCGGCGGCCCGCCGGAGTCACCGCCGCAGGCGGCGAGGGCCGAGGCGAGGACGACGCCCGCGGCGGCACCGGCGAGACGGCGCGGCCGTCGGGGGCGACCGGGGAGCGACGCCCCCGCCCGAGCACGGGGCAGGTGGGGATCGGGGAGCTCTGACACGCGCATCGCCTCCGTTGGCGTCCGGTGCAGCCCGATGATCTCGGGGGTCCTTGGAGCGTCGTACTGCCGTCTGGGGCTGTCAAACCGAACGAGACATCCGCGTGACGCCGGCCCGACCGGCCGGTCACCTGCGGTTCAACCGCGGCCGGCGATGACCGACGGCGTGGTCAGCTCCTGCGGGGTGCCGGGCAGCACCGTCTCGAAGTAGGAGCGCGCGGCCTTCGTCGTCCCGACGTCCCGCCCGGCCTTCTCGGACAGGAACCACCGGTGCTCGAGGACCTCGTGGAAGACCTCGGCCGGCTCCAGCCGGCCGCGCAGGTGCTCGGGGATGGCGTCGACCACGGGCTGGTAGACCTCCCCCAGCCAGCGGTGGCCGGCGATCGTCTCGGGCACCGGGTGACCGGACTTCTGCTCCAGGTAGGCGCGGAAGGCGCGGACGTCGTTGAGCAGCCGCTGCGCCTGGCGTTCCCGCACCTCCAGGCCGGTCAGCCGGAACAGCTCGCGCCGGTTGTGCCCGGGCTCGGCGACCCGGGTCTCGACGCGCAGCCGGGTGCCCTCGTCGGTCGTGCGCAGCTCGACCTCGCCGACGTCGAAGCCGAGCTCGTTGAGCCGCTGCAGCCGCTCGGCCACCCGGTAGCGCTGCTCGTCGGTGCGGAAGACCTCCTCGCGGGTGACCTCCTCCCACAGCGACTCGTAGCGCCGAGGCAGGCTGTCGGCCACCTCGATCGGGTCGATGCCCTCGGGCAGCAGCCCGCCGTACTGCAGGTCCAGCAGCTCCGCGCCGACCCGCTCGCGGGCCAGGTCGACGTCGTAGCGGCGCTGGCCGGGCGACAGCCGCGGGTGGCGTTCGACGGTCTCGGCGTCGACCAGGTAGGCGGCGAAGGTGCCGGCGTCCAGCCGGAAGAGGGTGTTGGACAGCGAGCAGTCGCCCCAGAAGACGCCGGCGAGGTGCAGCCGCACCAGCAGCACGACCATCGTGTCGAGCAGCTGCTCGGCCGACTGGGCGCCGCGTGGCCCGGAGAACAGCCAGCGGTAGGACATCGAGTACTCGAGGTACCGGGTGACCAGCACGGCCGGCTGCTCGTCGGGCCGGTCGACGCAGATGCCGAGCACCGAGACCGCCGGCAGGCCCTCGCTCTCGAACTGGGCCAGCAGGGCGTACTCGTGCCGGGCCAGCCGCTCGTCGATCTCCTTCAGCGCGTAGACCCGGCCCTCGAGCGCGACGAAGCGCACCACGTGCCGCGAGATGCCGCGCGAGGGGACGTCGAGCAGCAGGGCGTCGTCCCACTCCTCCAGCGGCTGGTGCCACGGCAGCGACAGCAGCCCGGTCGCGTCGGTGGCCGGTGGCCGGAAGAGGTACCGCATCAGGTGCTCCGTGGGATCCCGGCACGGCGACCGCCGCCCGGTGCCGGTGGGATCACGATGGCACGGAACGCCGGCGTCCGCAGCAGAGCGGCCACCTCCCGGGGACCCGCGGCGGGGACGCCGGGCCTTCCTCAGTCCGCTTCGCCGGCGCGGCCGGTCTCGCCCCGCCACATGGCGAGCCGGCCGGCGCGGCTGACCGCACGCAGCCGCCGCTCGGCCTCCGCCCGGGATGCGCGCGCCGACACCAGCAGCGCCTGGTCGCCCCGCATCAGCCGGGTGTTCCGGTCGGGCACGAACGCCCGGCCCTCGCGCACGATGAGCACCACCGCGGCGTCCTCGGGCAGCCGCAGCTCCGGCAGGTAGACGCCGTGCAGGCGCGACCCGTCCGGCACGGTCAGCTGCAGCAGGTCGGCGTCCAGCGTCTCCAGCGGGGCCGCCTCCACCTCCACGTCGCGCGGCGTGACCGGGGCCGCGATCCGCAGCCGTCGCGCCACCCAGGGCAGGGACCAGCCCTGCACGAGGGTGAAGACGACGACCAGCACGAAGACGGTGTCGAAGATGCCGGCCGCGCCGGTGACCCCGGCGGTGACGGGGAAGGTGGCGAGCACGATGGGGACGGCTCCGCGCAGGCCCGCCCAGGAGACGAAGGCCTGCTGCCGCCACGGCATCCGGAACCACACCAGGCTCAGCACCACCGACACCGGCCGGGCGACCAGCAGCAGCGCCCCGCCGACCACGAGCGCCGGGAGCAGGGCGTCGGCCAGCCGGGACGGCGAGGCGAGCAACCCGAGCAGGACGAACAGCCCGATCTGGGCGAGGGTGGCCATGCCCTCGGCGAAGCCGATGCTCGCGGCGCGGTGCGGGAGGGCCGCGTTGCCCAGCACCAGCCCGCACAGGTACACCGCGACGATGCCCGAGGTGGCCGCGAGCGTGGCCGTGGCGAAGGCGAGCACGCACAGCGCCAGGATCGCCAGCGGGTAGAAGCCCGCCAGCGGAAGGGCGACCCGGCGCAGCAGCGCCGCCCCGCCGACCCCGAGCGCCACGCCGATCAGGGCCCCCCCGATCAGCTGGCCCACGACCTGCAGCACGATGAGCCACCACGCTCCCGGGCCGGCGCCGGTGAGGTACGCGGCGAGGGTGGTGACCAGGAGGATCGCCGGGGCGTCGTTGAGCCCGCTCTCCGCCTCGATGGAGGCCGCCAGCCGACGGGGCAGGGGCAGCCGCCGCAGGGCCCCGAAGACCGCGGCCGCGTCGGTGGACCCGACCACCGCCGCCAGGAGCAGGGCGAAGCCCCACGAGGCGTCGAGCAACCAGACGGCGAAGGCCGCGGTGCTGCCGACGCTCACCGCCACCCCGACGGTGGCGAGGGTCAGCCCCGGCCCCACCGCCCGCCGCACGTCCGCCCAGCGGGTGGTCAGCCCACCCTCGGCGAGGATGACGACCAGCGCAGCCACGCCGAGGGTCTGGGTCAGCTCGGCGTCGTCGAAGCGCACGCCCAGCCCGCCCTCACCGATGGCCAGGCCGAGGGCCAGGTACAGCAGCAGGCTCGGCAGGCCCACGCGGTCGGCCAGCCGGAGCGCGACCGCGGCGACCAGCACGACGAGCGCCCCGAGGGCCAGCGCGACGGTGACGGTCGCGTTCACCCTCGGCCGCTCCGCATGCGGTCAGTCTCCCGTACGGCGGGCGGGCTCCCCCGGTGGTGGCCCGGCGCACCGGTGCGCCGCCCGGGTCGGGGATGATGGTGCCCGTGAGCTCACCCGGCCCCTTCTCCGCGCTGCCCCCGCAGGTCGACCTCCCCGCCCTGGAGCGCGGCATCCTCGAGCGCTGGGAGAGCGAGAAGGTCTTCGACCGGTCGCTGGATGCCTCGCAGGGCCGCCCGCAGTGGAACTTCTACGAGGGCCCGCCGACGGCGAACGGCCGCCCCGGCACCCACCACATCGAGGCGCGCGCGTTCAAGGACGTCTTCCCGCGGTTCAAGACGATGCAGGGCTGGCACGTGCCCCGCCGGGCCGGGTGGGACTGCCACGGCCTGCCCGTGGAGATCGCGGTGGAGCAGGAGCTGGGCTTCGCCGGCAAGCCGGACATCGAGCGGTTCGGCATCGCCGAGTTCAACGCCCGCTGCCGCGCCTCGGTGGAGCGGCACGTCGACGCCTTCACCGAGCTGACCCGTCGCATGGGCTACTGGGTCGACATGTCCACCGCCTACTGGACGATGGACCCGGCGTACGTCCAGAGCGTCTGGTGGTCGCTCAAGCAGGTCTTCGAGAAGGGCCTGCTGGTCGAGGACCACCGGGTGGCCCCGTACTGCCCGCGCTGCGGCACCGGCCTCTCCGACCACGAGGTCGCCCAGGGGTACGAGACCATCACCGACCCGTCGGTGTACGTGCGGCTGCCGGTCCTCGACGGCGAGTGGGCCGGCCGGGCCGACCTGCTGATCTGGACGACGACGCCGTGGACGCTGCCCAGCAACACCGCCGTCGCCGTGCACCCGGAGGTCACCTACGTCGTCGCCCGCACCGCCGGTACCGACGACGTGCCGGTCGTAGTGGCCGAGCCGCTGGTGGCCGCCGTCCTCGGTGAGGACGTCGAGGTGCTCGGCAGCGCCCCCGGCCGCGACTGGGAGCGCACGCACTACCGGCGACCGTTCGAGCTGGTGGAGTTCCCCGACGGGGACGCCCACTACGTGGTGCTCGCCGACTACGTGACCACCGACGACGGCACCGGCCTGGTGCACCAGTCCCCCGCCTTCGGCGCCGACGACCTCGCGGTCTGCCGCGGCTACGGGCTGCCCGTGGTCAACCCGATCGACGCGACCGGCCACTTCCTGGCCGAGATCCCGCTGGTCGGCGGGCACTTCTTCAAGGCGGCCGACGCGGCGCTGGTCGAGGACCTGCAGACCCGGGGCGTGCTGTTCCGGGAGATCCGGTACGAGCACAGCTATCCGCACTGCTGGCGCTGCCACACGCCGCTGATGTACTACGCCCAGCCGTCCTGGTACATCCGCACCAGCGCGATCAAGGACCAACTGCTCGCCGAGAACGAGAAGACCCGCTGGTACCCCGAGAACATCAAGACCGGCCGCTACGGCGACTGGCTGAACAACAACGTCGACTGGGCGCTGTCGCGCGACCGGTACTGGGGCACCCCGCTGCCGGTGTGGCGCAACGACGAGGACCCGTCGCGCATCGTCGTCGTCGAGTCCCTGGCCGAGCTGTCGGAGCTGACCGGCCGCGACCTCTCCGACCTCGACCCGCACCGGCCGTTCATCGACGAGATCACCTTCACGCGGGAGGGCGAGGCGGGCACCTACCGGCGGGTGCCGCAGGTCATCGACGCCTGGTACGACTCCGGCTCGATGCCCTTCGCCCAGTGGGGGGCACCGCACCGCAACCAGGAGCGCTTCGAGGCCGCCTACCCGGCGCAGTTCATCGCCGAGGCCATCGACCAGACCCGCGGCTGGTTCTACTCGCTCATGGCCGTCGGCACGCTGGTGTTCGGGCAGAGCTCGTACGAGAACGTGCTGTGCCTGGGCCACATCCTGGCCGAGGACGGCCGCAAGATGAGCAAGCACCTGGGCAACATCCTCGAGCCGATCCCGCTGATGGACCGGCACGGCGCCGACGCCGTCCGCTGGTTCATGCTGGCCGGCGGCTCGCCCTGGTCCGCCCGCCGGGTCGGCCACGAGACGCTGTCCGAGGTGGTCCGCAAGGTGCTGCTCACCTACTGGAACACCGCCAGCTTCTTCACGCTCTACGCCGAGACCAACGGCTGGGACCCCGCCGCCTCGCCCGCGCCCGCCCGCGCCGAGCGCCCGCTGCTGGACCGGTGGGCCCTCGCGGAGCTGGCCGCGGTGACCCGCGACGTGACGGCGGCCCTGGAGGACTTCGACACCCAGGGCGCCGGCCGGCTCCTCGCCCAGTTCGTCGACGACCTCTCCAACTGGTACGTGCGGCGGTCGCGGCGCCGCTTCTGGGACGGCGACGCCTCCGCCCTGGGCACGCTGCACGAGGTGCTCGACGGCCTGACCCGCCTCATGGCCCCCTTCACGCCGTTCGTCACCGACGAGGTGTGGACTCGCGCCGTCGTTCCGGGCCTGGGCGGCTCGGAGGCGCCGGACTCGGTGCACCTGGCCTCCTGGCCGGCCGTCGACGAGGACGCGCTGGACGGCGCCCTGGTCGAGCAGATGGCGCTGGTGCGCCGCCTGGTGGAGCAGGGGCGCTCGGCCCGGACCTCCGCCAGGGTCCGCACCCGGCAGCCGCTGGCCCGCGCCGTCGTGGCCGCGCCGGGGTGGGGCGCGCTCCCCCGCGACCTGGTCGCCGAGGTGGCCGACGAGCTCAACGTGGCGGAGGTGCTCGAGCTCGCCGCGGTCGGCGGCGACCTGGTCGACGTCAGCGTCAAGATCGACTTCCGCGCCGTGGGGCGCCGCCTGGGCAAGCAGGTGCAGGCGGTGGCCAAGGCGGTCGCCGCTGCCGACGCCCCCAGCCTGGTGGCGGCCTACCGGGCCGGCACCGCGAGCGTGGAGGTCGACGGCTCTCCCGTGCCGCTCGAGGAGGGCGACCTGGTGGTCACCGAGACCCCGCGCGAGGGCTGGACCGTCGCCAGCGCCGGGGGTCTGACGGTGGCGCTGGACCTCACGCTCACCCCCGAGCTGGAGCGGGCCGGGCTGTTCCGTGAGGCGGTCCGGCTGGTGCAGGAGGCGCGCAAGGCCGGTGGACTGGAGGTCAGCGACCGGATCGAGCTGTTCTGGACCGCCGACGGCGCCATGGCGCAGGCGCTCACCGAGCACGAGGAGCAGCTGGCCGGCGAGGTGCTCGCCGTCGCCGTGCACGCCGGCACCGCCGGGGCGGGCGAGGGCGTCGAGGGTCCGGAGGGCTCGCGCTTCTGGGTGGCCAGGGCCGGCTCGTAGCTGTCCGCCCCGCTCGCCGGGGAGCGGGCGGGGCAGCGGCTCAGGCGCCGCTGCCCCTGCGGGCGCGGGCCCGGTCGGCGAGCGTGCGGTCCGGGCGGCACGCCCCGCACGGGGTGAACCCGTCGGTGCGCGCCTCGTCCAACGGCAGCGGGATGGGCTCGTGGCCCTGGAGGTGGAGACAGCCGGGGACGTGGTACCGCGGGTGCTCGTCGACCACCAGGACGTCGTCGGTGAGGTCCACGACGATCAGCAGATCGGTGACCTCGACCTCCTCGACCGGCGGCTCTCCGGCCTCGGGTGCGGCACCCCGGGCGCGGCCCGCTCCCGACGGGGGCCGTTCGCTCCCCCTTGCCGGCTGCTCCCCGCCCGCCACCGGCTCGGCGACGGCCGGTGGGTCCGCGGGCGGGACGGCGGTCGCGCCGGTCGAGAGGTCGGGCCCGGTCGCCGCCGGGGCGGCGTCGGCGGCGGCCGTGGTCGTGGGAGCCGTGGTCGTGGGAGCCGTCCGCTCCGCGATCTGCCGCCGGGCCACGACCAGGACGCCCGCGGCCACGACGCAGGCGGCCACACAGCCCCAGTACAGGGCGGTGATGCCGGTGAGCAGCCCGCCGATGAAGAGCCCGAGGCCCAGCAGCAGGAGCACTGCGGCGATCACGATCACAGCTGGACTGTAGGGCGCGCCGTCCGACGGGCGCCCGCCGCGCGCCGTGCCGCGAGGGTCAGCCGGGGGCCTGGGTGACCCGCAGCCCGGTCTGTGCGGAGAAGAGGTGCGCCTCTCCCGGACGGATCGCCACGTGCACGACGTCGCCCTTCTGCGGCGGGCGGCGGGGGTCGGCCCGGAGCACCACCTGCTCGTCGTCGCCGCCGGCCTGCCCCGTGGCGAGCCGACCGTACGCGAAGGCGTCCGAGCCGAGCTCCTCCACGATGAGGACCTCGACCGGGATGCCCTCCCCGGCGCCCACGAACTCGACCGACTCCGGCCGGAAGCCCAGGGTGGCGGTGGTGCCGCCCTCGTGGGCGAGCGCCGACAGCGCCTCCCGGGGCAGCGGCACCGGGTGCTCGCCCACGCGGGCGCCGCCCTCGGTCAGCGTCACGGGCACGAGGTTCATGGCCGGTGAGCCGATGAAGCCCGCGACGAACACGTTGGCCGGCGCGTCGTACAGGTTGCGGGGGGTGTCGACCTGCTGGAGCACCCCCGCGTTGAGCACCGCGACCCGGTCGCCCATCGTCATGGCCTCGACCTGGTCGTGGGTGACGTAGACCGTGGTGACGCCGAGCCGGCGCTGGAGCGCGGCGATCTCGGTGCGGGTCTGCACCCGCAGCTTGGCGTCGAGGTTGGACAGCGGCTCGTCCATGAGGAACACCTGCGGCTGGCGCACGATCGCCCGCCCCATCGCCACCCGCTGCCGCTGCCCGCCCGACAGCGCCTTGGGCTTCCGGTCGAGGTAGGGCTCGAGGTCGAGGATGCGCGCGGCCTCCTGGACCCGGGTCTGCCGCTCCTCCTTGGAGACGCCGGCGATCTTCAGGGCGAAGCCCATGTTCTCGGCGACCGTCATGTGCGGGTACAGCGCGTAGTTCTGGAACACCATCGCGATGTCCCGGTCCTTCGGCGGCAGGTGCGTGACGTCGCGGTCGCCGACCAGGATCCTGCCGTCGGTGACCTCCTCCAGCCCGGCCAGCATCCGCAGCGACGTCGACTTGCCGCAGCCCGACGGGCCGACCAGGACCAGGAACTCGCCGTCGGCGATCTGGAGGTCCAGCGCATCGACCGACGGGTGCTCCGCCCCGGGGTAGACGAGCGTGGCGTGGTCGTACGTGATGGCGGCCATGGGTCCCTTCCTGCGCCGAGCGGTGTCGTCACTCTGGCACGCCGGGGGCCGGTACGACCACCAGGCCCGCGCCGTCGTCCCCGTCCGGGTCACCCACCGGGGTCGCGATTCCTCCCCCGATCGTGCGCTGACGACGGGACGGCGTGGGAGCGCTCCCATATGCTCCCGGACACAGCACCGACGAACGGGCCACTACCGCTCGGAGGTTGCGCAACCGTTACGGGACCGTGGCCGCCGGGGGCTTGCCGCGCGGCTAGGGTCGCCGACGGATGTGAGCGGCCGCACCCGCCAGCGGGTGCCGGGCACGGAGTCACACGATGCGGCGACGAAGCCGCAGGAGTCTGGAGGGGACCACATGACCAAGCGTGCGAGAGGCCGCGGCGCAGCAGCCCTGGCCGGCGGGGTGGGGCTGACGCTCCTGCTCACCGGGTGCGGCGCCGACGAGACGTCCGGCGGAGGTGGCGGCGGCAGCCAGGCCGCGGCCGACCTGGAGATCGACTGCGCGCCCTACGAGGAGTTCGGCGACCTGGAGGGTGAGACCGTCAGCGTCTACAGCTCCATCGTCGACCCCGAGGACCAGCCGCACATCGACTCCTACGTGCCGTTCGAGGAGTGCACGGGCGTCGATGTGCAGTACGAGGGCTCGCGCGAGTTCGAGGCGCAGCTCGTCGTCCGCACCCGGAGCGGCAACGCCCCCGACCTGGCGTTCATCCCGCAGCCGGGCCTGCTGGCGAACCTGGTCGACTCCGGCGACGTCGTCGCGCCGCCCGCCCAGGTGGAGCAGAACGTCGACGAGTACTGGGACGAGAGCTGGAAGCAGTACGGCACCGTCGACGGCACCTTCTACGCCGCCCCGCTCGGCGCCAACGCGAAGTCCTTCGTCTGGTACTCCCCCTCGATGTTCGAGGAGGCCGGGTACGAGATCCCCGAGACGTGGGACGAGATGATCGCCCTCTCGGAGGAGATCGCCGCCACCGGCGCGAAGCCGTGGTGCGCGGGCATCGGCTCCGGCGAGGCCACCGGCTGGCCGGCCACCGACTGGCTGGAGGACGTCCTCCTCCGCACGGCCGGCCCCGAGGTCTACGACCAGTGGGTCAACCACGAGATCCCGTTCAACGACCCGGCGGTCGTCGAGGCGCTGAACACCGTCGGCGACATCCTGAAGAACGAGGAGTTCGTCAACGGCGGCTTCGGCGGCGTGCAGTCCATCGCCTCCACCGAGTGGACCGACGCGGGCAACGCGATCCTCGAGGGCACCTGCTGGATGCACCGGATGGCGTCCTTCTACCAGGCGAACTGGCCCGAGGGCACCGAGGTCGGTGAGGACGGCGACGTCTTCGCCTTCCCGCTGCCGCCCATCGACGGCGACGCGGCCCCGGTCCTGGGTGGCGGCGAGTTCGTCGCGGCCTTCAACGACCGCCCGGCCACCCAGGCGCTGCAGACCTACCTGTCGACGGCGGACTGGGCCAACGTGAAGGCCCAGGTCTCCGGCCCGGGCTGGGTCAGCGCCAACACCGGTCTGGAGATCGACAACCTCGAGTCGCCGATCGACCAGCTCTCCGCCGAGCTGTTCCAGGACCCCGAGTCGGTGTTCCGGTTCGACGGCTCGGACCTGATGCCCGGTGAGATCGGCGCCGGCCGGCTCTGGACGGAGCTGACCAACTGGTTCGCCAACGACAAGCCCACCGAGGCCGTGCTCACCGACGTCGAGAACGCCTGGCCGGCGTCCTGACGTCCGACACCCCGAGGGCCGGTCGGCCGCCCGGCTGACCGGCCCTCACCACCTCGGACGCCGGGGGATCGCAGCGCCTGCGGTCCCCCGGCATCCGCCGTCGCGGGAGGTCGCGCGCAGTGCAGTGGTTCCTCCAAGCCACCACCACGGGGCACAAGTTCGCCCTGATGGCGGTCGCCATCGTCCTGTTCGTCGTGGTGATGGGCGGCATCCTCTTCGCCGTCGACCGCCCCAAGCGCGTGCCCACCTGGGTCGTCGTCGCCGGTTTCCTCGGCCCCACGCTGATCATGCTCCTGGTCGGCCTGGTGTACCCGGCCGTGGAGACGATCCGCGCGTCCTTCTACAACCAGAACGGCTCGGAGTTCGTCGGGTTCGACAACTACGCCACCGTCTTCACCGAGGACAACTTCCAGACGGTGCTGCGCAACACCGTGCTCTGGGTCGTGCTGGTCCCCCTGGTGACCACCGGCCTGGGCCTCGTCTACGCCTATCTGGTCGACCGGACCCGCTTCGAGTCGCTGGCCAAGGCACTGGTGTTCCTGCCCATGGCGATCTCCATGGTCGGCGCCGGCGTGATCTGGAAGTTCATGTACGAGTTCCGCCCCGACCAGCCGGGGGTGAACCAGATCGGTCTGCTCAACCAGCTGCTGTCGCTGGTGGGCATCGGACCGCAGCAGTTCCTGCTCAACCAGCCGTCCAACACCTTCTTCCTGATCGCCGTCATGGTCTGGATCCAGGCAGGCTTCGCGATGACCGTGCTCTCCGCGGCGATCAAGGCGATCCCCGACGACGTGGTCGAGGCCGCCCGGCTGGACGGGGTGAGCGGGCTGCAGATGTTCCGTCACATCACCGTGCCGAGCATCCGGCCGGCGCTCGTGGTCGTGCTGACCACCGTCGCGATCGTCTCGCTCAAGGCCTTCGACGTGGTGCGCACGATGACCGGCGGCAACTTCGGCACCAGCATCGTCGCCAACGAGTTCTACACGCAGTCGTTCCGCTACTCGAACTTCGGCCTCGGGGCCGCGCTGGCGGTGCTGCTCTTCGTCCTCGTCGTCCCGATCATCGCCTACAACGTCCGCCAGCTGCGGCTGGCCGAGGAGATCCGATGACCACGACCGTGCCGGTGATGGCGCCGGCTCCGCCCGAGGACCGCAAGCTCGGCCGCCCGGGACGGCGCTCGGCCGCCGCGAAGAGGAAGCTGAGCTCCCCGGCGGCCTCGATCATCGCGATCGTGATCGCGGTGCTCTGGACGGTGCCGACCCTCGGGCTGCTGATCACCTCGTTCCGCCCGGAGATCGACATCCGCCGCTCCGGCTGGTGGACGGCGATCATCAATCCGGAGTTCACCCTCGACAACTACAACGAGGTGCTCTACGGCGGCAGCACCAACTTCGCGGAGCTCTTCGTCAACTCCGTCGTCATCACGCTGCCCGCCGTGGTGATCCCGATCAGCCTGGCGCTGCTGGCGTCCTACGCCTTCGCGTGGATCCCGTTCCGCGGCAGTAACATGCTCTTCGTCGCGGTGTTCGCCCTGCAGGTGGTGCCGCTTCAGGTGACGCTCATCCCGCTGCTGCGGCTCTTCGTCGACGCGGACATCGCCGGCTCGTTCTGGACCGTGTGGCTCGCCCACTCGATCTTCGCGCTCCCCCTGGCGATCTTCCTGCTGCACAACTTCATGAAGGAGATCCCGGCGTCGCTCGTCGAGGCGGCCCGGATGGACGGCGCCGGGCACGTGAAGATCTTCTTCCAGGTGCTGCTGCCGCTGCTCACGCCGGCCATCGCCGCGTTCGGCGTCTTCCAGTTCCTGTGGGTGTGGAACGACCTGCTGGTCGGCCTCACCTTCGCCGGCGGCAGCTCGGACGTGGCGCCGCTGACGGTGCGGGTGGCGGAGCTGGCGGGCTCCCGCGGCTCGGACTGGTTCCTGCTCGCGGCGGGCGCGTTCGTCTCGATGATCGTCCCGCTCATCGTGTTCCTCGCCCTGCAGCGCTACTTCGTCCGCGGCCTGCTGGCCGGGAGCGTCAAGGGCTGAGCCCCGCTCCCCCGCTGCACCGAGGGCCCCGGACCGACACCTGGTCCGGGGCCCTCGCCGTGGGGCGAGGGCGACCGCGCGCTGCCGGCCGCGCGCAACCCAGACATGACGAAGGCCCCGGACCGTGGGGTCCGGGGCCTTCGGCCTCCTCCCGGGTCCCGCCCCGAGCGTGCGAGGGGCGGGGAGGAGGGGTCCCTTCTCAGGCGCTGGCGTGCTGGTTCTGCCGGCCCGCACTGGCGGGCTCTGCGGAGCCCCGGCTGTCGAGGTCGCGCAGGTGCGACTCGAGGTAGGACCGCAGCCGGGTGCGGTACTCGCGCTCGAACGTGCGCAGCTCCTCGATCTTGCGCTCCAGGCTGCTGCGCTTCTCCTCGAGGCTGCCCATGACCTCGATGTGCCGGCGCTCGGCGTCCTGGTCGAGCGCGGCGGCCTTGGCGCGGGCCTCCCGCTCGACCGTCTCCGCGCGGGTCCGCGCGTCGCCGATCATGGAGTCGGCGCGATGCTTGGCCTCGGCGACCATCTGCTCGCTCTTGGCGCGCGCGTCGCTCATCAGCCGCTCGCTGTTGGTCTTGGCGCCGCTGAGCATCTGCTCGGCCTGGGTCTTGGCCTCGTTGACGTAGCGGTCAGCGGTCTCGGTGGCCAGCGCGAGCATGCGCGAGGCCCGGGCGCTGTCGTCCTCCCGGGGCTGCTGGACCGGCGGCGGCGCCGGGGCGGCCGGCGGGGCGGGGGCGGGAGCCGGCGGCTCGGGCCGCTCCTCGGCGCGGGCGCCGGCACGGCCCACGCTGGAGCGCAGCTCGTTGTTCTCCTCGATCAGGCGGGCCAGCTCGGCCTCCACGACGTCGAGGAACGCGTCGACCTCGTCCTCGTCGTAGCCCCGCTTGCCGATGGGCGGCTTCTTGAAGACGACGTTGTGCACGTCGGCAGGCGTGAGTGGCATCGCAGGTCACCTCAGGTCGGACGGCGGGAACAGGTACGTGGTGGGACCGGCGGCGGAGCGCCACCGTCCGACGGCACTGACCCGGGGGGTTTCAGCGGTCATGCGAGTGCGAGCGTGACGTTCCGGAGAACCACCACGGCGATCAGCAGCACCATAAACCCGAGGTCCAGTCGGATGGACCCCAGGTTCAGCGGCGGGATCACCTTCCGCACCGCCCGCAACGGCGGGTCGGTGGTGGAGTAGACGATCTCGAGTCCGGCCGCGACGGCGCCCGAGGGCCGCCAGCTGCGCGCCAGCACCATCACCCAGTCGACGACGAAGCGCGCGAAGAGCAGGATGAGGAAGACGAGCAGCACCGACGAGACGATCTGCCAGAAAAGAGACACGGGCCCCGCTCGATCAGGGCACCCCCGGGTGCCGACTCCACTCCACGCCGCTCAGGACTTGTCGGAGAACCCGCCCTCGCGGATCTTCGCCTTGTCCTCAGCGGTGACGGCGACGTCCTGCGGACTGAGCAGGAAGACCTTCGCCGTGACGCGCTCGATACTACCGCGCAGTCCGAAGCTCAGGCCCGCAGCGAAGTCGACGAGCCGCTTGGCGTCGGCGTCGTCCATCTCGGTCAGGTTCATGATGACCGGCATGCCGTCGCGGAAGCGCTCCCCGATGGTGCGCGCCTCGTTGTACGTGCGCGGGTGCAGCGTGACGACCTGGTAGCTCTTGGCCGCGGGTGCGGGCGCCGCCTCCGGCTCGGGCTCAGGGGCCGCCACCGGCTCGCGGACGGCCAGGCCGGCCGCGGCGACGGGGGCGCTGGTGGTGCTCAGCGCGCGGGCGCCGGTCGACCCGGACCCGGCGCCGACCGGCGCGAGGCCGAGCGGGCGGGCCTGGATGCGGCGCACCGAGATGGGCTCGGGGTCGCGGGCCGCGGGGACCTCGGCGGGAGCGGGCTCGTCGTCGGCGTACCCGTCGGCGTAGTCGTCGGCGTAGTCGTCGTCATCGGCGTAGCCGCGATCGGCGTAGCCCTCGCCGTAGCGGTCCTCCTCGTAGCGGCCGTAGCGACGGTCGCGGTCGAGCTCGTCCGACGGGCGGGCGTCGTACCGGCCGTAGCCGCGGGGGTCGTCGTCCTCGACGAGCCCCAGGTAGATCCCCATCCTCCGCATGGTTCCGGCCATCGGACCTCCCCCTCTGCTGGTGTCCTCAGCGTCGCGTCTGCACGGTCGTCGTCACATCGTCCCCGTCCGCCCGGTGCTCGAGCGGCTCGTGTGACTGCTGTGACTCGCGTGGCTGGTGTTCCTCGAACTCACCGCAGGGTAGGGGGCGGGCACCGAACAAGGCGGTTCCGACACGCACGATCGTCGCGCCCGCCGCGACCGCCTCCTCCAGGTCGGCGCTCATGCCCGCGGAGACCTCCACCGCCTGCGGGTGGTCGGCGCGCAGGCGGTCGGCCAGGGCGGCCAGCCGGGCGAACGCGGGGGCCGGTCGCTCGCCCCGGGGAGCCACGGCCATGAGCCCGCGCAGCCGCAGCCCCGGCGCCGACGCGACGAGGTCGGCGAGCGCGGGGACCTCCTCCGGGCGCGCCCCGCCACGCGCGGCGAGCCGGCCCTCGGGCCCGCCGAGGTCCACCTGCACGAGCACGTCCACCGGCCGGCCGGTCTCCTGGCCGACGCGGTCCAGCGTCGCGGCCAGGGCGGCTCGGTCCAGCGAGTGGACGGCCGCCCCGGTCCGGGCCACCGCGGCGGCCTTGTTGCGCTGCAGCTGGCCGACGACGTGCCACCGCAGCTCCACGTCGGCGAGCGCCGCGGCCTTCCCCAGCAGCTCCTGCACGCGGTTCTCGCCGAAGTCCCGCTGGCCGAGCGCGGCCAGCGCGCGCACGTCGTCCGCGGGCCAGGTCTTGCTCACCGCGAGGAGGGAGACGGTCGCGGGGTCGCGCCCGGCGGCCCGGGCGGCGCGGTCGATGCGGGCGCGCACCGCGCGCAGGTTCTCAGCGAGCGAGCTCACGTCCTGGAGTGTCCTCCCAGCGACCGGCCCCCGTGCAGGGGCCCGCCGCGAGCCGGCGAGCGACGGGGGGCACGGGGGTCCTCATGCCAGCCAGACCAGCCCGGCCTGGCGGCCGGTGACGCCGTCGCGCCGGTGGGAGAAGAGGGTGGGGTCCTCGACGGTGCAGCGCGGGTCCTGCACCACCTCCGGGATTCCGGCGCGGCGGAGGACCTCCTCCACCCCGGCCCGGAGATCGAGCCCGGGGGTGCCCGAGCGGGTGCGGACCGCGGCCGCCGGTGCGACCCGCGCGACGTCGGCCTGCATCGCCTCGGGCACCTCGTAGCAGGCACCGCAGACCGCGGGGCCGAGCAGGGCGGTCACGTGCCGGGCACGGGCGCCCAGGCTCGCCATCGCTGACAGCGCCGCGGGCAGCACCCCCTGCCGGACCCCCTCGCGGCCGGCGTGCACGGCCGCGACGACGCCCGTCTCGTGGTCGGCCAGCAGCACGGGCACGCAGTCGGCGGCCAGCACGGCGAGCACCAGCCCCGAGGTGGCGGTGACCAGGGCGTCGGTGGCGGCGACCGGCCGGTCCTGCGGCCCGTCGACGACGGCCACGCCGGTGCCGTGGACCTGGTCCATCCACACCAGGTGGCCCTGCGGCACGCCTAGTTCCCGGGCCGCGCGGGCCCGGTTGGCCGCGACGTCCCCGGGATCGTCACCGACGTGGGACCCCAGGTTGAAGGAGTCGTACGGAGAACGGGAACGGCCGCCCCGCCGGTCGGTGACGACCCTGCGGGGTCGCACCGCCGACGGAGCGGCCGGATTCGTATCCATGTAGGCGAAGCCTACGAGGTGACGCTCTGGAACGGCCCCCCTGCAGGGACCCGACGCGAGCGGAGCGTGCGTCGGGGGGCAGGGGGGTCCTTCAGCCCTTGAGGAACTCCGGGATGTCCAGCTCCTCCTCGAAGTCCTCGCTGGACAGCGGCCGACGGCCGTTCGCGGCCGGCCCCGGGATGGGCGGCAGCGGCGGCACGGTCAGCCCGCCCCCCGCAGCCGGCCGGCCCGCGGAGCCCGACGGCGCCTGCTGGGCGAGCCGCTCACCGGTGGCCGGCGGAGCGGCCGGGGCCGGGGCGGGTGCCGGCGCCGCGGCGGGCGGCGGGGCGCTGGCGACCGGCGGGGCAGCCACCGGCCGACGGGGCGCCGCGAACGGCGAGGCGCCGCCGGTGGACACCGGTGCCTGGACCGCACTGGTCACCGCGGCCCCGTCCGAGCGCGTGTTGGGCCGGCCGCCGTCGAAGCCCGCGGCGATCACGGTGACCCGGACCTCGTCCCCGAGCGCGTCGTCGATGACCGCGCCGAAGATGATGTTGGCGTCCGGGTGCGCGGCATCGGAGACCAGCGAGGCGGCCTCGTTGATCTCGAACAGACCGAGGTCCGACCCGCCCGAGATCGACAGCAGGACGCCGTGGGCGCCCTCCATCGACGCCTCCAGCAGCGGCGAGGCGATCGCCTGTTCCGCCGCCAGCAGGGCGCGGTTGTCACCGCGCGCGCTGCCGATCCCCATGAGCGCCGAGCCCGCGCCGGACATGACCGACTTGACGTCGGCGAAGTCCAGGTTGATCAGGCCGGGCGTGGTGATCAGGTCGGTGATGCCCTGGACACCGGAGAGCAGCACCTGGTCGGCGGTGCGGAAGGCGTCCATGACGCTCACGTTCCGGTCGCCCAGCTGCAGCAGCCGGTCGTTCGGGATGACGATGAGCGTGTCGCACTCGTTGCGCAGCTCCTCGATACCCGACTCGGCCTGCACGGCGCGCCGCTTGCCCTCGAACGCGAAGGGACGGGTCACGACGCCGATCGTCAGCGCACCGAGCTTGCGGGCGATCGAGGCGACGACGGGCGCGCCACCGGTGCCGGTGCCGCCGCCCTCCCCCGCGGTCACGAAGACCATGTCGGCGCCCTTGAGGACCTCCTCGATCTCCTCGCGGTGGTCCTCGGCGGCCTGCCGGCCGACGTCGGGCTGCGCGCCCGCGCCGAGCCCGCGGGTGAGCTCGCGGCCGACGTCGAGCTTGACGTCGGCGTCGCTCATCAGCAGCGCCTGCGCATCGGTGTTGATCGCGATGAACTCGACCCCCTTGAGGCCGACTTCGATCATGCGATTGACCGCGTTCACCCCGCCGCCGCCGATGCCGACGACCTTGATGACCGCTAGATAGTTGTGCGGAGGTGTCATGCGGCGCTCCCCAACTGGACCCTCATCCTCAAGTTCAGCCTTACAGTTATGTCAACTCGGTCGACGGGGATGAAGTTAGGTGTGTGCCGAACGGCGCTACAAGCACCCTCTCCGGGTCGGCGTGTCGGCGGTGCCGAATCGCACCGGACCCTCGGGACTCACTGGTCACATTCTCACCACGCGGTGTGACGACTCGCCCCGGATCCGTCTCATCCCGGGCTGCAGGCCCCACCGGCCGGGGTGAGCAGAAAGATCCGGGGGCCGGAGCGCGTGTCGGGCGTGTCGCACCGACCGGCGTGTCGCCCGGACGGCTCAGCCGAGCCGCTGCGCAGCCACCTGGCGACGGTCCGCCACAGGCGGCCGCACGGTCAGCGCAGGACGACGGCGTCCGGCGCGCTGACGTCGATCAGCTCCGCCGGTGGGAGCTCGCCGTCAGCGATCCGGTCCAGCAGCGCGACGAGCACCTCGCCCTTGGTCGCCGACTCCTCGGCACCGCCCCAGGCCACCACCGTGCCGTCGGTCAGCGCGAGGCTGATCGACTCCGCGTCGGGGGCGGCGACCTCGACGACGTCCTCGCGCAGCCAGCCGGGCAGCGCGCCGATCGCGGCCAGCCCGGCCCGGGTCGCGGCGTCGTCCGGTCCCGGATCGGTCACGACCAGCGGCACCACCCCGCGCGGCGCGGGGCCGGTGAGGCTGTCGAACAGGACCCCGTCCGCGTCGACCAGCGACCGCCGGCCGGGCGGGCCGACGACGGCCACCGGCACCCGCTCGGCGACGGTGACGACGATCCGGTCGGGCCATCCGCGCGCCGCCTGGACGTCGCGGACCTGCGGCAGCCGGGACACGCGGTCCTCGACGGCGCCCAGGTCGACCCGCAGCAGCGGTACGCCGTCGGGCACCCGCGCCACCTCGCGTACCTGGTCGGCCGACAGCGTCGCCGTCCCGTCCACCTGCACCGTGCGGACCGCCAGCACCGGGCCCAGCCACAGCAGCCAGCAGAGCCCGGCCACGACCGTCACCGCCGTCGCGACCTGCAGGGAACGCCGCCGGCGGGTGCTCCGCCGCGACGGACGCCGATCCGGCAGCGGGGTGACCCGGGCGCCGCGGCGGTCGGCAGGCCTGCGGTCGGCCGGCGGGCGGTCGGCCCGGCCACGGCTGCGCCGCGTCCGATCGCGGGTGGTGCTGCCGGTCCTGTTCACCGACCGGTGTCCGCCGTGTCGCCCTCCCCGGCCGTCCCCTCCGCGGCGCGCAGCGCGTCGAGCACCTCGGGCCCCACCATGGAGACGTCCCCGGCGCCCATCGTCATGACCAGGTCCCCGGGACGGGCCCGGGCCGCCAGCGCCGGCCCGGCGGCCGACCAGGACGGTTCGAAGTGCACCTGCTCGGCCGGCAGCGGCACGGCGTCGGCCACCATCGCCCCGGTCACGCCCGGCACCGGGTCCTCCCGGGCGCCGTAGACGTCCATGACCACGACCTCGTCGGCGAGGCCCAGCGCCGCGCCGAAGCCCTCGGCGAACTCCTGGGTCCGGCTGTAGAGGTGCGGCTGGAAGGCCACCACCAGGCGCCCCTCCCCCGCCACCGCCCGGGCGGCGCGGAGCTGCGCGGCGACCTCGGTCGGGTGGTGGGCGTAGTCGTCGTAGACCCGCACGCCCCCGGCGGTCCCCTTGAGCTCGAACCTGCGGTGCACGCCGCCGAACCGGCCCAGCCCCTCGATCAGGCCCTCCGCCGGCAGCCCCAGCTCCAGGCCGGCGAGCAGCGCCGCCGCGCTGTTGCGCGCCATGTGCTCGCCGGGGACCCGGATCCGCACCCGGCCGAGCTCGGTGCCGCCCAGGAGCGCCGTGTACGTGGTGTGCTCGCGGCCGACCGCAAGGTCGACCAGCCGCAGGTCGGCGTCCTCGGCCGTGCCGTAGGTGCGCACCCGCGCCGGGGCGGGCACCGTCCGCAACCGCGCGGCGCCCGGGTCGTCGGCGCAGAGCACCACGAAACCGCCGGGGTCGACCGTCTGCAGGAACTGGTCGAACGCGGTCTCCACGGCCGCCAGGTCGCCGTAGTTGTCCAGGTGGTCGGCCTCGACGTTGGTGACGATCGCGGCGAAGGGCGACAGGAGGAGGAACGAGCGGTCGCTCTCGTCGGCCTCGGCGACGAAGACGTCGCCCTCCCCCGCGTGCGCGTTGCTGCCCGACTCGTTCAGGTTGCCGCCGATCGCGAAGGAGGCGTCGACCCCGCAGGCCTGGGCGGCGACGGTGAGCATCGAGGTGGTCGAGGTCTTCCCGTGCGTGCCGGCGACGGCGACGCTGCGCCGCCCGGCCATCACCGCGGCCAGGGCGACCGCCCGGGGGAGGATGCGCAGGCCCCGCTCCCGGGCGGCGGCGAGCTCGGGGTTGTCCGCCCGGATCGCCGTGGAGACGACGACCGTGTCGGCCTCGCCGACGTGCGCGCCGTCGTGCCCCAGCTCCACCCGCGCACCGAGGGCCCGCAACGCCAGGAGGGTGGGGCTGTCCCGCCGGTCGGAGCCGGAGACCGGGACCCCGCGGGCGAGCAGGATCCGGGCGATCCCGCTCATGCCGGCCCCCCCGATGCCGATGAAGTGCACGGCCCCCAGCTCGGGGAGGGACGGGACCGGCCCGGTCCAGGCCGCGACGGAGTGGGCAGTCATGCGCTTGCCACCTCGCAGACGATGTCGGCCAGCCGCTCGTCGGCGTCGGGCACGCCGGCCGCGGCGGCGTGCCGGGCGAGCCCGGCCAGGGCGGTCGGGTCGGTGAGCAGCGGCAGCAGGGTGCCGGTGATCCACCCGGGGCCGAGGTCGGCGTCCTCCACCAGGAGCCCGCCGCCGGCCTCGATCACCGGCAGCGCGTTGCGCCGCTGCTCGCCGTTGCCGATGGGCAGCGGGACGAACGCCGCGGGCAGCCCGACGGCCGAGAGTTCGGCCACGGTGACCGCGCCGGAGCGGCACAGCGCCAGGTCGGCGGCGGCGTAGGCGAGGTCCATGCGCTCCAGGTAGTCGACGACGACGTACGGCGCCTGCCCCACAGCGCGGGCGGGGACGGTGACGTCGGTGTTCTTGGGCCCGCGGGCGTGCAGTACCTGCACCCCTGCGCCGGTCAGCGCGTCGGCCGCGGCGACCGCGGCGCGGTTGAGCGACGCGGCGCCCTGCGAGCCGCCGAACACCAGCAGGGTCGGCCGGTCGGGGTCCAAACCGAACTCCGCCCGCGCCTCCGCCCGGAGGGCGGCCCGGTCGAGCGAGGAGATGGCCCGGCGCAGGGGCATGCCGACGTGCTCGCCCCGGTGCAGCGGCGTGCCGGGCACCGTGACCGCCACGCGGGCGGCGATGCGGGCTCCGACGCGGTTGGCCAGCCCCGGCAGGGCGTTCTGCTCGTGCACGACCACCGGCACCTTGCCCCGGCGGGCGGCCAGGTAGGCCGGGAGGGCCACGTAGCCGCCGAAGCCCACCACCACGTCGGCGGCCAGCTCGTCGAGCAGCGCACGGGTCTGCGACACCGACCGGACCACCCGGCCCGGCACGCGCAGCAGGTCGGGCGTGGGCTTGCGCGGCAGCGGCACGGGCGGGATGAGGCGCAGGTCGTAACCGCGGGCGGGCACCAGCCGGGTCTCCATCCCGCGCGCCGTGCCGAGGCAGGTGAGGCGCAGGCCGCCGTCCCGCCGCCGGAGCGCGTCGGCGAGGGCCAGCATCGGCTCGATGTGCCCGCCGGTGCCGCCCCCCGCCAGGACGACCGACCGGACCGCGGTCATCGGTCGCTTCCCGGGCGGCCGCCGCGCGGCGCGACCGGTCGCTGCCGCGGGGCGGCGGCGCGCACGGGCTCCCGCGCCGCTGCCGGGGTGCGCACCGCGGCACGCGGGCGCCCCGCCGCACCGGGACGCCCGGCCGGCGCCGGCGACCGCCGGGGCTCGGCCCCGCGCGCGTGCAGGAGCGTGCGGGCGCCGCCCACCACCGGCCGCTCGGGGAGGTCGCCCGCGGCGGAGCGCCGCGGGCGCACCTGGTCCACGGCCACGGTCGGGGCGGGCGCGAGCAGGCGGGCCAGGCGGCCGCGCTCGGCGGTCCGCAGGGCCTCGATGGCGGCCGGCTCGGACCGGGCGAACCGGGCGAGCAGGCCGACGAGGAAGAGCGTCAGGATCAACGAGGTGCCGCCCGCCGAGATCAGCGGGAGCGTCACCCCGGTCACCGGCAGGAGTCCGACCACGTACCCCATGTTCATGGTCGCCTGCCCGATGAGCCACACGGTGATCGCGACGCAGGCCAGCTGGACGAACCGGTCGGCCGAGCGCCGGGCGATGCGGAAACCGGCGTAGGCCAGGACCCCGTAGAGCGTCACGACCACCAGGCACCCGAGGAAGCCCAGCTCCTCGCCGATGATCGCGAAGATGTAGTCGGACTCGGCCTCCGGGAGGATGTTCCACTTCATCGCGCTGTTGCCCAGGCCGACGCCCCAGAGGCCGCCGGTCGCCAGCGCGTACATGCCGCGGATCGCCTGGAAGCCGGTGTGGTCGGGATCGGCGAACGGGTCGAGGAACGCGGTGATGCGGGCCATGCGGTACGGCGCCGCCTTCACCATGACCACGATCGCCACGAGCGCGACGCCGGCGAAGGCGGCGAACCAGCGCATCGGCATCCCGCCGGCCCACAGCAGGCCGACGAGCACCAGGCCCAGGCTCACCACCCCGCCGAAGTCGGGCTCGAGGATGAGCAGGAAGGCCAGCAGGGCGAACACCGGGAGCACCGGGACGAGGAGCGACTTCGTCGTCAGGTAGCGCTCGCGGAGCGCGATCACGTGCGCGCCCCACAGCGCGAAGACCAGCTTGCCCGCCTCCGACGGCTGGAAGTCGGTGACACCCAGCGGGATCCACTGCCGGGCCCCGTTGCGCTCCAGCCCGATGCCCGGGATCAGCACGAGGACCAGCAGGCCGATCACCACGAGCAGCGCGATGGGTGACCAGCGGCGCACCAGTCCCACGGGCAGCCGCATCGCGACCACCATCGCGCCCAGGCCGATGCACGCCAGCACCAGCTGCTTGACGCCGGGCGCCCACGCCGGCTGGTCCGCCAGCGCCGCCTCGATCGCGGAGGCGGAGAAGACCATGACCAGGCCGATGAGCAGCAGCAGCCCGGCGGCGCCCAGCACGAGGTGGCAGCTGGTCAGCGGACCGTCGAGCCAGGCGGGGCCGGTCCAGCGGCGCGGCGGGGTGCGGGGCGCCGAGGCCCGGGCGCGACCGCGGGCCGGGCGCGGGGTACGCACCGGGCGTTCGGTGGTCGTCATCGCCCGGCCGCCAGCCCGCGCACCGCGTCGGCGAAGGCGCGCCCGCGGTGGCCGTAGTCCCGGAAGACGTCCATGGAGGCGGCGGCCGGGGCCAGCAGCACGGTGTCCCCCGGCTGCGCCAGCCCGTGGGCCGCGGCGACGACGCGGGCCATCGTCGCCTCTGCCGTCACACGAGTCCCAGCCACCCCGTCATCGTCGCCGCTCGGGACCTCGACGACGGGGACCGACGGGGCGTGTCGCGCCAGCGAGGCGGCCACCTGCGCGCGGTCGCGGCCCAGCAGGACCACTCCCGCGAGCCGGGGCGCGACCGCCGCGACGAGCGGGTCGACGTCGGCGCCCTTGAGCAGGCCGCCGGCGACCCAGACCACCCGGGGGTAGGCCGCCAGCGATGCTCCGGCGGCGTGCGGGTTGGTCGCCTTGCTGTCGTCGACGTAGTCGACGCCGTCGACGGTGGCGACCAGCACGTTGCGGTGCGCGCCGCCCCGGAAGCGGGCAAGCCCTCGGGCGACCGCCTCGGCCGGCACCCCGATCGCGCGGGCCAGCGCCGCGGCGGCCAGGGCGTTGACCGTGTTGTGCGGCCCCGGTACCGGTAGGTCCTCGCGCGCGAGCAGGTGCTCCCCCGCCGCGTCGACGGCGAACGCCCGGTCGACCAGCGCGCCGGCGCGCACGCCGAGCTGGCCCGGCGCCGGCTCGCCCAGGGTCACGGTGACCGGGCGGGGATGGGCGGCCACGAGTGCGGCGGCCACCGCGTTGCCGGCGTCGGCGACGGCGACCGGGGCGCGCTCCAGGATGCGGGCCTTCGCGTCGCGGTACGCGGCGAAGGAGCCGTGCCAGTCGGTGTGGTCGTCGGCGACGTTGAGCACGGCGGCGGCGGCGGGTGCGAGCGACGAGGACCAGTGCAGCTGGAAGCTGGAGAGCTCCACGGCGATGACGTCGTAGGCGGGGGCGCCGTCGTCGTCCCGCGCGGTGACCACCTCGACCAGGGGGCGCCCGACGTTGCCGGCCGCCACGGCGCGCCGGCCGGCGGCGGTGAGGATCGCCTCCAGCATGGTGACCGTCGTCGTCTTGCCGTTGGTGCCGGTGACGGCGAGCCACGGCGCCGGTTCCCCGCCCGGGCCGGCGATGCGCAGCCGCCAGGCCAGCTCCGGCTCGCCGATCACCTCGACCCCGCGGGCCGCGGCGTCGACCAGCAGCGGGGCGTCCGGCCGCCAGCCCGGGGAGGTGACGACGAGGTCGACGCCCCCGGGCAGCGCCTCGGTGGCGCCGAGCCACTCCGCGCCGGCGCCGGTCAGCTCGTCGACCACCTCCGGCCGGGCGGCGTCGGCGAGCAGCACCCGGGCGCCGGAGCGCAGCAGCACCCGCGCGGCTGCGGCGCCCGAGACGCCCAGCCCGGCGACGAGGACGGTGCGGCCGGCGACCGCCGGGGCAGCCACGCTCACAGGCCCACGAAGTTCAGCCAGTCGGCGTAGAACAGCCCGAGACCGAACGCGACCGCCATGCCGGTGACCAGCCAGAACCGCACGATCACGGTGTTCTCGGTCCAGCCGGCGAGCTCGAAGTGGTGGTGCAGCGGTGCCATGCGGAAGACCCGCCGCCGGGTGGCCCGGAAGAAGGCCACCTGGATGATCACCGAGAGCGTCACCGCGACGAACAGCCCGCCGAGGACGACGAGGAGCAGCTCGGTGCGGGTGACGATCGCCAGGCCCGAGAGCAGCCCACCGAGGGCGAGGGAGCCGGTGTCTCCCATGAAGATGCGCGCCGGGCTGGTGTTCCACCACAGGAAGCCCAGGCACGCCCCCATGCCCGCCGCGGCCACGAGGGTCACGTCGAGCGGATCCCGGACGGTGTAGCAGCCCTCGATCAGCTCGTTGGCGCAGTCGTGGGTGAACTGCCAGAACGAGATGACGATGTAGGACGCCAGCACCATCGCCGAGGCGCCGGCGGCCAGCCCGTCCAGCCCGTCGGTGAGGTTCACCGCGTTGGAGAACCCGGCGATGAACAGGTAGGCCAGGATCACGAACGCGATCGGCCCGAGGGCCAGCGGCGCGATGTCGCGGACGTAGGAGACGACGGTCGACGCGGGGGTGACGTCGTTCCCGTCCGGGAAGTTGATCGCCAGCACCGCGAAGGTGACGCCGACGACGAGCTGCCCCACCAGCTTGGCCGTCTTGTTCAGCCCCAGGCTGCGCCGGTGCCGGATCTTCAGGTAGTCGTCGAGGAAACCGACGGTGCCCATGCCGACCATGAGGAACAGCAGCAGCAGGCCGGTGGCGCTGAACCCCCAGCCGGACTCGCCGACGAACACCAGGTGGGCGGCGACGTAGCCGACCACGGTGGCACCCACGATGACGGTGCCGCCCATCGTGGGCGTGCCCTTCTTCGACAGGTGGCTCTCGGGGCCGTCGTCGCGGATCTCCTGACCCAGGCCCTGGCGGCGGAAGGCCCGGATGGCCAGCGGCGTCAGGAGGATCGAGATGATCAGGCCGACGGCCGCCGCGATGAGGACGCTCCTCACTGCGCGGCACCGCCCAGCAGATCGGCCGCGAGCAGCTCCAGGCCGTAGGAGCGGCTGGCCTTCACGAGGACGACGTCCCCCGGGCGCAGCACCTCCGTGAGCCACGCGAGGGCAGCGCCCCGGTCCGGCACGTGCACCGACTCCTCCCCTGCGCGCCGCCCTGCGGCGGCCGCGCCTTCCGCTATGCCTACCGCATCGGCGCCGACGGCAACGACCAGGTCGACCCCTGCCGCGGCCGCGTCGCGGCCCAGCCGCTCGTGCTCGGCGGCGGTGTCCGGCCCCAGCTCGGCCATGCCCCCCAGGACGGCGATGCGCCGCTCCCCCGGCAGCCCGGTCAGCGCCGCCAGCGCCGCGCGCATCGACTCGGGGTTGGCGTTGTAGGCGTCGTTGACGACGGTGACGCCGTCGGCCCGCCGGTCGACCTCCATGCGCCATCGGCTGCGGCTCTCCGCTGCCGACAGCGCCGCGGCGACGGCGGCCGGGGCGAGGCCCACGGCCAGCGCGGCGCCGGCCGCCGACAGCGCGTTGGCGACCTGGTGCTCACCGACCACCCGCAGCGCCACCGGGTGGCGCTCGCCCCCGGCGACCAGCGTGAAGCGGGCGCGGGCGTTCTCGTCCAGCCCGACGTCGACGGCGCGGACCGCGGCCTGCGCGGCGCGGCCCGTGGTCAGCACCCGGGCGCGCGTGCGGCCGGCCATGCCGAGCACCCGCGCGTCGTCGGCGTTGAGGACGGCGGTCCCCTCGGGGGCCAGCGCCTCCACGAGCTCCCCCTTGGCCTGCGCGATGCCGTCGGCGCTGCCGAACTCGCCCAGGTGGGCCGAGCCCACGTTGAGGACGATCCCGACCTCGGGCCGGGCCACCCGGCACAGGCGGGCGATGTGCCCCGGCCCGCGCGCGCCCATCTCGAGCACGAGGAACCGGGTCGTGACGTCGGCGGAGAGCACGGTCAGCGGCAGGCCGATGTCGTTGTTGTAGGAGCCCGGCGGGCTCACCGTGGGGCCGGCCGAGGCGAGGACCTGGCCGAGGAGGTCCTTGGTGGAGGTCTTCCCCGACGAGCCGGTGATGGCCAGCGTGCGCACGCCCGCGGCGGTCAGCCGCACGTGGACGCCGGCGGCGAGGCGGCCGAGCGCGTCGACCGGGTCGTCGACGACGACGCACGGGAGGGCCGGATCCGGGCGCGTGGCGAGCGCGGCGACCGCGCCGGCGGCCGCCGCCGCCCCCAGGAAGTCGTGACCGTCGGCCCGCTCCCCCACCACGGCGACGAAGAGGTCGCCCGCGGCGACCGCGCGGGAGTCCAGGGTCACCTTCCCGGTGACTGCGCCGTCGGACGGGACCGACAGCCGTCCTCCGGTCAGCTCCGCCACCTCGGCCAGCGACAGCCGGATCATGCCGGCGTCCCCGAGCCGGCGAGCACCTCGAGCAGCTCCGTGCGGTCGTCGAACGGGTGCACCGTGCCGGCCACCTCCTGGCCCGTCTCGTGCCCCTTGCCGGCGACCAGCAGGGTGTCGCCGGCCTCCGCCAGCCGCACCGCCGTCGCCAGGGCGGCGCGGCGGTCCCCCACCTCGAGCACCTCCGCGCGACGGTCGGCCGGCACCTCCCGAGCCCCGGCGAGCATCGCGGCGCGGATGCCGGCCGGGTCCTCCGACCGCGGGTTGTCGTCGGTGACCACCAGCACGTCGCTGCCCTCGGCGGCCACCCGGCCCATCTCCGGGCGCTTGCCCGGGTCCCGGTCACCACCGCACCCGAGCACGGTGATCAGCCGCCCGGGGGTGGCGCCCCGCAGGGCCGCGAGCGCGGTGCGCACGGCGTCGGGGGTGTGCGCGTAGTCGACGACGGCGACGAAGGGCTGGCCGGCCTCCACCGGCTCCATGCGCCCCGGGACCACGGTCGCGGCGAGCCCGGTGAGCGCGTCCTCGACGGCGACGCCGATGCCGTCCAGCAGGGCCACCGCCAGCACCGCGTTGGCCACGTTGAACCTGCCGGGCAGCCGCAGCCGCGCCGGCCAGCTCCGGCCCCCGGGCCCGTGCAGCGTGAAGGTCGAGCCACCTCCGGGCGCCGTCGCCACGTCCGAGGCGGTCCAGTCGGCCACCGCGCCCTCGCTGCTGGCGACGGTGACCGGCCGCGGGTGGTCGGCCCGGGCCGCCAGCCGGCGGCCGTAGGCGTCGTCGACGTCGACGACCTCCACGTCGGCCCGGCCGTCGAACAGCAGCGCCTTGGCCTGGAAGTAGTCCTCCATGTCGCGGTGGAAGTCCAGGTGGTCCCGGCCCAGGTTGGTGAACCCGGCCGCGGCGAACCGCACACCGCCCACCCGCCCCTGGACCAGCGCGTGGCTGGAGACCTCCATGACGACGGCGGACACCCCGGCGTCGGCCATGCCGGCGAGCAGCGCGTGCAGGGCGGGCGCCTCCGGGGTGGTGCGGACACTCGGGAGGGCGCTGACGGTGCCGTCCGCGGAGCGGGTCCGGGTCTGGACCGTGCCGATCAGGCCGGTGGCCCGCCCGGCGGCGGTCAGCCCCGCCTCGACCAGGTAGCTCGTCGTCGTCTTGCCGTTGGTGCCGGTGATCCCCAGGACGGTGAGCCGGCGGCTGGGCTCCCCGTAGACGCGGTCGGCGACGGCTCCGAGCACCTGCCGCGGGTCGTCGACGACGCAGACCGGCAGGCCGGTCGCCAGCGCGTCGGCCCGGCCGGCCGGGTCCGTGAGCAGCGCCACGGCCCCCCGGGCGGCGGCGTCGGCCGCGTAGCGCACGCCGTGCGTGCGGGCACCGGGAAGGGCGGCGTACAGGAAGCCGGGGCGCACCTCGCCGGACGCCAGCGTGAGCCCGGAGACGGCGACGTCGGCGGCGGAGCCCTCGGGCGCGCCGATCAGGTCGGCCAGCCGGGCGAGGGACAGCGGGCGGTTCCCCGTCGGCCGCGGGGCCGTCCCGGGGTCGGTCGGGGTCACGGGACTCCAATCTACCGGCGGCGGATGTCCGCACGGCGTCACCGCGCCCGGGCGCCGCTGCAGGGCCCCGCCACGAGCTCGCGAGCGGTGGGGGGCGGCGGGGTCCTTCCTCAGGGCGCGCCGGTCAGGGTGAACTCGGGGCGCGCGGTGCCCGACGGCACGACACCGTCGGCCATGAGCGCGGCCCGCATGATGTCGGCGAACACGGGCGCGGCCACCTGGCCGCCCTCGGCCGAGCTGGTGGGTCGCTCCAGGTCCACCGCGACGACGTACTGCGGGTCGTCCGCCGGGGCGAACCCGACGAACGTGGTCACGTAGCCGCCGCCGGCGTAGCAGTTGCACTCGGGGTTGGCGCGCTGCGCGGTGCCGGTCTTGCCGGCCACCCGGAAGCCCTCGACCTGGGCCAGCGGCGCGGTGCCGCCCGTGCCGACGACGGCCTCGAGCATGTAGGCCATCTGCTCGGCGGTGGACTCGCTGACGACGCGCGTCCGGGCCGGCTCCCCGGGCGACGTGGGTCGGCCGTCGGCGCCGGTCACCGACGACACGATCCGGGGCTCCACCCGCACCCCGCCGTTGGCGATCGCCTGGTAGACCGAGGCCATCTGCAGCGTGGTCACCGAGACGCCCTGGCCGATGGCCACGTTGGCGGCCCGAACCTCGCTCCACTCGCCCGATTCCTGGAGGATGCCGCGGCTCTCGCCGGGCAGCTCGATGCCGGTCCTCTCACCGACGCCGAACGCCCGCAGGTACTCCTCGAGCTTCTCGTCACCGACCTCGCGGGCCAGCATGATCGTGCCGACGTTGCTGGACTTGGCCAGGATGCCGGTGACGGTCCAGTCGACGGGGTCGTGGTTGTGCGCGTCCTTGACGACGCGGTCGCCGGCCTCGATCTGGCCGTCGACGGTCAGCACCCGGTCGGGCGTCGCGACGCCCTCCTCGACGGCGGCCGCGAGCGTCACCGCCTTCATGACCGAGCCGGGCTCGAACACGTCGGAGACCACGGGGTTGCCCAGCAGGGCGGGGTCCGTCGTGGCGTAGCTGCCCGGGTCGTACCCGGGGCAGGAGCCCATGGCCGCGACGCGTCCGGTCGCCACCTCCAGGACCACCGCCGAGGCCCGGGTGGTCGCGCCGTCGGCACAGGCCTGCCCCAGCCGCTCCTCGGTGACGAACTGCAGGTCCTGGTCGAGGGTGAGGGTGACGTCCCGGCCGTCGACGGCCTCGGTGACCTCGTCGATGCCCGAGGGGATCGGGTGACCGCCGCTGCCGACCTCCACGGTCCGCTCCCCCGGCGAACCGGAGAGCTGGTCCTCGAAGACCTGCTCGATGCCGGCCAGCCCGTTGCCCTCGCGTCCGACGAAGCCGACGACCTGGCCGCCCACCGCCCCGGACGGGTAGAGCCGCACCGGGTCGTCCCGGAGGTAGACGCCGGCGAGCTCCAGCTCCGCGACCGCGTCGGCCGTCTCCGGGGCGATCTGGGTGGCTAGGACCACGTACCGGCTGTCGGCGGAGAGCTTCTCGGTGAGCTCGGGCACCGGGACGTCGAGCAGCGTGGTGAGGGCGAGCGCGGTGCGCGCCGGGTCCCGGACCACGGTCGGGTCCGCCACGACCTTCGAGGCGTCGACGGTGTAGGCGAGCGGGTCGCCGTCCCGGTCGAGGATCTGGCCGCGGATCGCCGCCAGCGGGATGGTGCGCAGCCGGTCCTGCTCCGCCGCGCTGGCGTAGGAGCCGCCGTCGATGCCCTGGAGCACCACCAGCCGTCCGACGACGACGACGAGGAGGGTGATCAGGACGGCCAGCCCCCACCGGTTGCGGCGGCCGCGCTGCTCGACCGACAGCCCGGCACCGCTGCGCCGCGTACCGGGGATGCGACGGGGGACGAACGGCCCGGTCTCCCCCCGGCCGGCCGGGGACGGGCGGGGAGCGCGGGCACCGGGTCCGCGGACGCTGCTCGGCACGGGTCAGTTCCCGCCCGGCGGCGCGGGCTCGGGCTGCACTGCCGGCTCCGGCTGCGGTGCCGGCTCGGGCTCGGGGGCGGGCTCGGGTGCACCGCGCAGCGTCGTGGTGCCGTCGGGGCCGAGCACCAGGTAGCCGGCGACGCCGGCCGGGACCAGCCCGGCCTCCACCGCCGCCCGCGCGACGTCCGCAGGGGTGTTGCCGGCCACCACGAGCTGCTCCAGCCGCTGCACCTCCTGGGCGCGCGCGGCGTTTTCGCCGCGCATCTGGGTCGCCTTCAGGCTGTCCACCGCGATGGCGGTGTTGAGCACCAGCAGCCCGAGGGTGGTGAGCGCGAGGAGCGCGACGACCAGGAGGACGAACGGCGCCTTGCGGGAACGCGCGGCGCTCCGCACGCTCCGGCGCGGCCGGGCGGCGGCACCGGTCGGTACCAGCCGCAGCTCCGGGCGGGGCGTGGCGCGGCCGGTGCCGCGCGCACCCGACGGCGAGGGGCGCGGAGCCGGGCCGGTGGCCCGGGAGGGAGCGGTCCGGGCGTGGGGGGTGCGGGGAGCCGTGGCGCGCGGCAGGGGCGTGCGCACGGCGGCGGCGCGGGTCATGCCGCCCGCCGGATGCGCTCGGCCGCCCGCACCCGGGCCGACGCCGCCCGGGAGTTGCCGGCCGTCTCCTCCGGCCCGGGGGCCTCGCCACCGCGGGTGAGCAGGCGCAGCACCGGCCCGTGCTCCGGGAGCGGCACCGGCAGCTCCGGCGGGGTGCGGTCCGCGGCTCCCGCGGCCAGGGTCTGCTTCACGATCCGGTCCTCCAAGGAGTGGAAGGTGATGACGGCGACGCGCCCGCCCACGGCGAGGGCGTCGATCGCGGCGGGGAGGGCACGCTCCAGCGCGCCGAGCTCGTCGTTGACCTCGATGCGCAGGGCCTGGAAGGTCCGCTTCGCGGGGTGGCCACCGGTCCGCCGGGTGGCCGCGGGGATGGACTCGCGGACGAGCTCGGCCAGCCGGGCGGTGCCCGTGAACGGCTCGCGGGCCCGCTCGCGGTCGATGGCGGCGGCGATCCGCGAGGCGAACCGCTCCTCGCCGTAGACCCGCAGCACGCGCGCGAGGTCCTTCGGCGGGTAGGTGTTCACGACGTCGGCTGCCGTCCGGGGCGCGCCCGGGTCCATGCGCATGTCGAGCGGGGCGTCGGTGGAGTAGCTGAACCCCCGGTCGGGCCGGTCCAGCTGGAGCGAGGAGACCCCGAGGTCGAACAGGACGCCCTGGACCTCGTCGATGCCGAGCCGGTCGAGCACCTCGGGGAGCTCGTCGAAGACGGCGGGCACGACCGTCACGCGCCCGGCGTGCCCGGCGGCCTCGATCCGTCGGGTGGCCTCGGCGCGGGCGTCCGGGTCGCGGTCCAGCCCGACGACCCGCAGCCCCGGGTGCGCCTCGAGCATCGCGAGGGTGTGGCCGGCCAGCCCCAGCGTCGCGTCGACCATCACGGCACCGTCGGCGGCGCACGCCGGGCCGAGGAGCTCGAGGACCCGGTCCAGCAGCACCGGCACGTGCACCGGGGGCTGCCCGGGCCCGGGGGCCGCGGCAGGTCCGGTGCTGCTCATCGTCTGCTGCCTCTCGAGTGGTCCTGACGGGTCCCGCGATGGTGCCGCGCCGCGGGCGGCCGCTGGGGGACGCGGAAGCGGGGGCGTGCGGGATCGGGCGGGTGGGGGGCAGGAGGTGGGTGGGCGCGGTGGGGTGGGCGCGGTGGGGTGGGTGGGGCGCGGTGGGGTGGGTGGGGCGCAGTGGGGTGGGTGGGGCGCAGTGGGGCCGGTGGAGCGCAGTGGGGCGGCGGGAGGCCGGATCCGGGGGGGGGTGTCCGGCCCCGCGGCTCCGCCTGGCGTCGGGGAAGAGCGTCAGGTGGGGTTCCGCGGGGCCGGTGGGTCACCCCCTGCCGGCGAGGGGCCGGCCCGCTGATCCGTGCGGTCCTCCTCGTGGGACCGAGCCGCGGGGAAGGCGGCTGGGGCCCGGTCCGGTCGAGCCGCGGGGAAGGCGGCTCGAACGGGTGCGTCGCGGAGGCCGGTGGGAGCGGGTGGGGCGATCCCGGGATCACGACAGCGTCGGCATCCCCTCGCTCTCCATGTCGGCGAAGGCGGCCTCCTGCTCGGCCACGTAGGCGTCCCAGGTCGCGGAGTCCCAGATCTCGAAGCGGGTGTCCACGCCGACGACGACGACGTCGCGGTCCAGGTGGGCGTACTCGCGCAGGCTCGCGGGGATGGTGATGCGGCCCGTCTTGTCCGGCTCCAGCTCCACCATCGAGCCGAAGCTCATGCGGGCGCGCATGCGCGCCGCGGCGGTGTCGGAGGGTGCCATGGCGGCCATCGCGGCGCTCTGCTCGGCGACCCGGGCCATCGTCAGCCCGTAGATGCAGCGCTCCTGGCCCTTCTTGATCACCATGCCGTCGGCCACCTGGTCGCGGAAGCGGACGGGGAGGGCGAGCCGGCCCTTTTCGTCGAGGCGCAACTGGTAGCTGCCGACGAACACCGGATCACCCCCTGCATCGGTCCTCCCATGGCTCTGCAGCTCCCCCGGACGGGACCCTGCCTCCCCACCAGGCGACACAGTAACCCACTGGCCCCCACTGGACACCACCTGAGGCCGTGTCGTGACCCACCGCCCCCACCTCGCGGAACGCCCTCGCGACCGGGGTCGCGGAGCACCGTGATCCGCGCCCGGGACGGGGGGTCGACTGCGCACGTACGGTGGAGCGGTGACGGAGGCGACACGGTCCGCCGACGGGACGGCCGACGCGTCGGTCGACGTCGCCGCGGAGGGCGCACGCATCGCGGCCGCGGTCAGCCGCGTCGTCCAGGGCAAGGAGGACGTCGTCCGGCTGGCACTGGTCGTGCTGCTGGCCGAGGGCCACCTGCTGATCGAGGACGTGCCCGGGGTCGGCAAGACCACGCTGGCCAAGGCGCTGGCCGGCGCCGTCGACGCCAGCGTCCGGCGCATCCAGTTCACGCCCGACCTGCTGCCGAGCGACGTGACGGGGGTGGCGGTCTACGACCAGGAGACCCGGGCGTTCGAGTTCAAGCCGGGGGCGATCTTCGCCAACCTGGTCGTCGCCGACGAGATCAACCGCGCCTCCCCCAAGACCCAGTCGGCGCTGCTGGAGTGCATGGAGGAGCGGCAGGTCACCGTCGACGGCGTGAGCTACCAGCTGGCCCGCCCGTTCCTGGTCATGGCCACGCAGAACCCGCTGGAGATGGAGGGCACCTACCCCCTCCCCGAGGCCCAGCGCGACCGGTTCACCGCCCGCGTGTCCATGGGGTATCCCGATCCGGCCGCGGAGCTGGCCATGCTCGACGACCGCTCCACCGCCGACCCGCTGACCGCCCTGCGCCCGGTGGCCGACGCCACCCTCGTCCGGTCCCTGGTCGCCGCCGTGGGCCGGGTGCACGTCGCCGAGGCCGTCCGCCGGTACGTCGTCGCCCTGGTCGAGGCCACCCGCCGGTCACCCGACCTGCGCCTGGGCGCCTCCCCGCGCGCCGGCCTGCAGCTCCTGCGGGCCGCCCGCGCCTCCGCCGCCCTCGACGGGCGTGACCACGTGCTGCCCGACGACGTCCAGGCCCTCGCCGTGCCGGTGCTGGCCCACCGCCTCCTGCTCAGCGGGGAGGCCGTGGTCGGCCGACGCAGCGCCGAGCAGGTGGTGGCCTCGCTGGTGGCCTCCGTGCCGGTCTTCCGCGGGCGCTGAGCGTGCGCGGCGTTCCCGGCCGGTCCGTCGGGGCCCTCACGACCCGCGGCCGCTGCCTCCTCGCCGGGGGCCTGGCGCTCGGGCTGGTGGGGGCGGTGCTCGGCGAGCGGTCGCTGGTGCAGCTGGCCGCCTTCGTCCTGGTCCTGCCGCTGCTCGCCGCCGTCAGCGTGGCGCGGGGGCGGTTCCGGGTCACCACCCGGCGCACCGTCACCCCGCAACGGGTGCCGCGCGGCACGCCGGCCGAGGTCGAGCTGCAGCTGCAGAACGCCGACGCGCGGCGCGGCGGGCTCTGGCTGCTGACCGAGCAGCTGCCGGCGGCGCTGGGCCGCTCGCACCGGTTCACGGTGGCCGGCCTGGCCCCGGGCGCCGGCACCACCGTCAGGTACCGGCTGGTCGGCCGGCACCGCGGTCGCTACCAGCTGGGGCCGCTGCGGCTGCGGGTCGTCGACCCCTTCGGCCTGGTCGAGCGCACCGCCGTCGGCTCCGACACCGCACCCCTGGTCGTGGTGCCCCGCGTCCGACCGCTGGGACGCGGTGGCCCGGGTGGCGGCCGGGGTGGCGACGACGGCACGCACCGCGCGTTCGCCGTCCACGGCGACGACGACGTCAGCGTCCGCGAGTACCGGCGCGGTGACGACCTGCGCAGGGTGCACTGGCGGGCGAGCGCGCGCACCGGCGAGCTCATGGTGCGGCTCGAGGAGCAACCGTGGCGCGCCCAGGGCACCCTGCTGCTGGACACCCGGGCGCGCGCGCACCTGCTGGCTCCGGCGTGGGACGCCTCCCGGCGCGCTCCGGGGCCGCCGGGCGACGACCAGCCACCCGCCGACAGCCTGGAGTGGCTGGTCGAGGCGGCGGCCAGCATCGGGGTCGCGCTGGCCCGGCGCGGCGCCCGGCTGCGGGTCGTAACCAGCACCGGGGAGCTGACGCCCGATCCCGGCGCCGCGGCGCTCGGTGCCGAGGAGCTCCTGGACCGGCTGGCCGTCGTCGGGGCCTCCCGGGTCGGCGACCTGTCCGACGCCGCGTCGGCCGCGTGCCGCGCCGCCGGCGACGGGCCGCTGATCTGCCTGCTGGGCGCGGTCGGACCCGACGACGTGGCCGATCTCGTGCGGCTGCGCCAGGGACCGGTGCCCGGCCTCGCCGTGCTGCTGGACGTGGCGACCTGGGGCGAGCCGGGCCGCGGCCGGCGCAGCGCGACCGGTGCCGCGCTGGACGCGCTCTCGACCCAGCGCGACCAGGCCGTCGCCGCCCTCGCCGCGGCCGGCTGGCGGGTGACCACCGCGTCGGCCGGGCAGGACGTCGGCGAGGCGTGGGCCGCGCTGACCGGGACTCCCGTCGGGGCGCCGGCATGACCGCGACGGACGTCCGCACCCCGGTCGCCGCCGCGGCAGCGACCCTCCTCGGCGCGCTGGCGCTCTCCCCCGTCTTCACCAGCCGGGCGTGGGTGCCACCGGTGGTGACGGTCGTCGTCGCCGTGCTGGCCGGCGGCCTGGCGCTGCGCGCGGCGGTCGCCCGGCTCGCCGGCGACCGCGCACGCTCGTGGCCGGTCGAGGCGCTGGGCCCCGTGGTGGTGCCGGTCGGGCAGCTCGTCCTCGTCGCCTGCGTGCTCACGGCCGTGTTCGTGCCGGATGCCGCGCCGGCCGGGGTGCTGCCCACGCCGGCCGCGCTGGCCCGGCTCGCCGAGGTCTTCGGGGCGGGGGCGGCCGAGATCCAGGAGCAGGCCACGCCCGCGCTCCCGCTGACCGGCCTGCTCGCCCTCACCACCTTGTTCGTCGGGCTGGTGGCCGTCGCGGTGGACCTGCTGGCGGTCACCGTGCGGCAGGCAGCGGTGGCCGGGGCCGCGCTGCTCCCCCTGGTGTGCGTGCCCGTGGCGACGGTGACCGGCGGCATCGGGCTGGTGGCGCTGGTCGGGCCGGCCGCCGGCTTCGCCGTGCTCCTGTGGGCCGACCAGCGCCGCTCCCTGGAGGGACCCACCGGCGGTGGCACCGCCGTGCGCATCGGCGTGGTCGCGGTGGCGGCGGGCGCCGTCCTGGGCACCGCGGTGCCCACCCTCCCCGAGGGTTCGTTCGCCACCGGGCTCGGCGGCGGGGCGGGGTCGGCCACGGGGACCTCCCTGGACCCGGCGGCGGAGCTGCGGGGGCAGCTGACCCTGCCCGAGCCGATCGAGCTGCTGCGCGTGGACACCTCGGTGGAGGACCCCGGCTACCTGCGCGCGGTGGCGCTCGACGAGTACGACCCGGTGGAGGGCTGGTCGCTGAGCAACCTCGACGGCGAGGTCTCGGTCGCCGAGGACGACCTCCTCGCTCCGCCGCCGGCCCGCCAGCCGGCCCGCCAGGTGGTCGCCGAGGTGCAGGTGCTGGACCACGACGACCGGTTCCTCCCGGTGCCGACCTCTCCCCTCTCGGTCCGCACGGACGGCGAGGACGGCGCGTGGCGCTTCGACGACGCGACCGGGACCGTGTTCGGCCGCGGGATCACCAGCGCCGGGCTGGCGTACCGGGTGACCGCGATCGAGCCGCGCCCGTCCGACGAGCTGCTCGCGCGCGCGGCCCCGCTCCCCGCGGACGACCCCCTGCAGCAGCGCTTCGGCGCGCTGCCCGAGCTGGACCCGGCGATCACCGACCTGGTCGCCGGGCTGACCGAGGGCGCAGGCACCCCGTACGAGCGCGTGCTGCGCATCCAGGCGTACCTGACCGACCGGTCCAACGGGTTCGTCTACAGCCTCTCCACCGCCCCCGGCACCAGCGGCGACGACCTGGTGGACTTTCTGCGGTTCAAGCGCGGCTACTGCGAGCAGTACGCCGGCGCCATGGCCGTGCTGGTCCGGCAGGCGGGGCTGCCCGCCCGCGTGGCGCTGGGGTACACGCCCGGCGACGTCCTGCCCGACGGAACCCGGCTGGTCACCAGCGACGACGCCCACGCCTGGGTGGAGGTCTGGTTCCAGGGGATCGGGTGGGTGCCCTTCGACCCCACGCCGCTGGCCGCCGACCGGCAGGTGGAGCTCCCCTGGTCGCCGCGGACCACGGCGCAGGAGCGGCTGGACGCCGCACCGGCCGTCCCCGCGCCGTCGGTGGCGCCTCCGCCGGCGGCCCCCCGGACGGACCGCCTCCCGCAGGCGGCACCCCAGGTCGCCGCCCCGACGCAGACCGGGGCCGACCGGGGTCCGCTGCTGATCGGCGCGGGACTGCTGGCGCTCGGCGCCGTCGTCCTGGCCGCCCCGGGCTCCGCGCGTGCCCTGCAGCGCCGCCGCCGGCTGGCCGGGGGCGGGACGTGGGCGGAGCTGCGCGCCACCGCCACGGACCTGGGCGTGCACCTGCATCCCTCGTGGACCCCGCGCCGGGTGGCCGACGCGCTGGCTCTCACCCTGACCCGGGGACCTGGCGGACCGTCGGTGGAGTCGTCGGTGGCGGCCGTGCGCCGACTGGCCCGCGCCGAGGAGGCAGCCAGCTACGGGCGGCCGGGCAGCGCGCGACCGGACGCCGAGCTGCAGACGGCGCTGCGGACGGCCCGCCGGGGGCTGCTCGGGGCGCGCCCGCGGGCGGTGCGGGTGCGGGCGCTGCTGTGGCCGGCGTCGCTGGTGGCCGAGATCCGGGACCGGGGCGCCCGGTGGGCCCGGTACGGCTCCGGCCGCCGTCCGGGGCGGACGGCGGCCGGGAGGTCGGCGCGCGAGGGCTACTGGTCGTAGCGGCGGCGGAAGCGCTCCTCGAGCCGGTTCTTCATCGGCTGCCGCCCGCGCTTGCCACCACGGCCGGCGGCCGAGGAGCCGCGCGGCCCGGCGGCCTCGACCGCGCCGGTGGCCCCCCGGTAGTGCAGCACCCCGAGGGCGGCACCGCCGAAGGCGACCAGGAATCCCAGGACGCCGAGCGGGACGGACTCGGCGACCGCGCCGGCGACCAGGACGGCGAGGCCGACCAGCACCAGCAGGGCTCCGAGTTGCAGTTTGCGGCGAGCCTTCTGACGGCGATCGCCGGTGCGGACCGAGGATGCGAACTTCGGGTCGTCATCGACGAGGGCGCGCTCGATCTGCTCCAGCAGACGCTGCTCGTGCTCGGAGAGCGGCACGTCGACCTCCAAATGGGCGGAGCCAGTTCCGTCGGAGGCTCCCGCCGACGGTATCTCCGAGGATACGAGCCGATTGGACGCGGCGAAAGGCGACGCCACGGTGACCGGCCCGACGCGCCGGCCGATCACTCCTCCGGGTGCAGCCCGCGGCGCGTCGTGCCTGGTCAGCGAGCCGCCCGCCCGACCGGCCCCGAAGAGCCCAGCAGCGTCGCCGGCCGGACCGCTCCCGCTCCGAAGCGCCGGGCGGCGCGATCGGCGGCCAGTTCCGCCTCCCGGCGGCCGTGCTCGCGGGCGCCGAGCTCCAGCTGCCGGGGGGCGGAACCCGCCTCGACGAGCCGTTCGGCCCGGACGCCGACCAGCCGGATGCGGGTCCGGTCCAGGCCCAGGGCGTCGTAGAGGGCGCGGGCCGTGTCGTAGAGCTCCTGCCCCACGTCGGTGGGCGCGGCCAGCGTGCGACTGCGGGTGATCGTGGTGAAGTCGGCGAAGCGGACCTTGATGCTGACCGTGCGGGCCAGGCAGCCGGTCGAGCGCAGCCGCCCGGCCGTCCGCTCCGCCAGCCGCAGCAGCTCGCGGTGGACCACCCTGGGGTCGTCGACGTCAGCGGCGAAGGTCTCCTCCGCGCCGGTGGAGCGCTCGGGCTCGTCGGGGACGACCCGCCGGGGGTCGCGCCCCCACGCGAGTTCGTGCAGGTGGGCGCCCGCGGCGGCACCCAGCGCCCGCTGGAGGGTCTTCGCCGGCACGTGGGCCAGGTCGCCCACGGTCCGCAGCCCGAGCCGCAGGAGCGTCTCCTCCGTCTTCGGACCCACTCCCCAGAGCGCACCCACCGGCAGCGGGTGCAGGAAACCCATGACCTCCGGGGGGCGGACGACGAGCAGCCCGTCGGGCTTGGCCCGGGTGGAGGCGAGCTTCGCCACGAACTTGGTGCCGGCGACCCCGACCGAGCAGGTGATGCCCTGCTCGTCGAACACCCGGGCGCGGAGGTACTCGCCGATGGCCACGGGGTCACCCAGCCGCCGGCCGGCGCCCGAGACGTCCAGGAACGCCTCGTCCAGGCTCAGCGGCTCGACCAGCGGGGTGATCGACCGGAACAGCGCCATGACCGCCCGGGACACCTCGGCGTAGAGCGCCATGTCCCCCGGCAGCACCGTCGCCGTCGGGCACAGCCGCAGCGCGCGGGCGGTGGGCATGGCCGCGTGCACCCCGTACCTGCGGGCCTCGTAGGTGGCCGAGGTGACCACGCCGCGGTTCCCGGCCCCGCCGACGATCACCGGCGTGCCGGCCAGCTCCGGGCGCCGGCGCACCTCGACGCTGGCGAAGAAGGCGTCCATGTCGATGTGCAGGACGGTGCACCCGTCCGCCCGTCCGACGCCGCCCGCCACCGCCACCTCCCGCACGTCCCCGTGGATCGAACATGCGTTCGATCCACGGGAACGATAACGGTCCGGCGCCGGGGCGGCCGACCGGCGCGCCCCGGCCCGCCGAGGTCAGCGGGCGACGACCTCGGTGTCCTGCTTGCCCGGCCACATCTTGGCGCCGATCACCCCGCCGAGCGCGGAGGCGATGATCGACAGACCCAGCCCGAGGACCGCCCAGCTGGCGGCCGAGCGCGCCGTCTCGGCGGCCTGGCCGGCCTGGATGTCGGGCAGGTTGGCCTGCTGGATGCCGGCGACGTCGGTGACCACGCCGGCCAGGGAACCCAGCAGGGCACCGCCACCGAACAGCGTCAGCAGCACGATGGTGACCACGGTCAGCGCCCACACCAGGATGCCGTGGAGCAGCCCCTCGCTGACCCCGCGCCACAGCGCGGTCGCCCCGGCGGTGAGACCACCCAGGAAGAGGGCGAGCAGCCCGTTGATGCCGCTGATCAGGTCGGCGTTGTTCCCGTCACCACCTCCCATGTCCCACCAGCCCAGGGCCAGCGTGGCCAGCTGCAGCAGCAGGAAGGTGGGCACCGCGACGATCAGGCCGGCCCAGACCGGGCCCCAGCGGACGCGGTCCCGGCGCGTGGGCGGCGTCTGGTGGTGCGTGTCCCGGAGGCCTACGCGGCTCGCCCCTTCGTCCCTGGCCGGGTCCAGCCGGCCACCCGACGTCTCCTGGGACACGTCGGCGCTCGCGCCTGTCTGCGTACGACCCTCTGTCATGACATCTCCTCCTCGTGCGTCGTCTCGTGCCTCTGGCCCCTCAGGGGTGCCCCTCAGGGGTGGACCCACACGAGATGCCCGCCAGGAAGGAGACGACTGCACCGGACGCCGAGCCGTCACGCGATCGTGACCCTCCCCGCACAGCGGAAACCGCTGGCCGGACGGCAGGTGTCAGACCCCGGTGAGGGAGGTAAGCAGCGACGCAGGGACGGCCGGCCGGCCGCTCCTGATCGACCTGGACGGAGATGCCATGGCGCTCGACGACGACGACATGACCAGCACGGAGGGCCCGGCCGACGGCGGCGCCTCGGGCACCCCGGGCGCCCATGACGGTGGCGCGGACGGCGGTGCCGACAGCGGCGCGGACGGCGGCGCGGACGGCGGCGCGGACAGCGGTGCCGACGGCGGCGCGGACAGCGGTGCCGACGGCGGCGCGGACAGCGGTGCCGACGGCGGCGCGGACGGTGGCGCCGACGGCGGTGCCGACGGTGGCGCGGACGGTTCGGCCTGAACGAGCACCCGACCCCGCGGGGCCGGACGGAGCCACAGCTCCGCCCGGCCCTGCGGCGGTGCACGAACATGGCCCCCGAGCAGTTCGCCCGGGAGCACTGGGCGCGGCACCCGCTCCTGACCCGCGCCGAGGACACCGGCAACTCCTTCACCGACCTGCTCGACCTGCCGGCGGTCGACGAGCTGCTCTCCCGGCGCGGCCTGCGCACACCGTTCCTGCGGATCGCCAAGGACGGCGCGGTCGTCGACGCGAAGCGGTTCACCACGTCGGGCGGGGCCGGCGCGGAGATCGCCGACCAGGTCTCCTCGGACGCGGTGCTGCGGCTGTTCGCCGACGGGAGCACCGTCGTCCTCCAGGGGCTGCACCGGCTCTGGCCGCCGCTGATCGAGTTCGCCGACCAGCTGGCCGCCGACCTCGGCCACCCGACCCAGGTCAACGCCTACGTCACCCCGCCGTCGTCGCAGGGCTTCAGCCCGCACTACGACGTGCACGACGTCTTCGTGCTCCAGGTGGCCGGTGAGAAGCACTGGACCATCCACGAGCCGGTGCTGCCCGATCCGCTGCGCACCCAGCCGTGGAACGACCGCGCTGCCGAGGTGGCGGCGGCCGCCGAGCAGGCACCGGTGATCGACGCGGTGCTGCGGCCCGGCGACGCCCTCTACCTGCCGCGTGGGTTCCTGCACTCGGCGAAGGCCCTCGGCGAGATCAGCGCGCACCTGACCGTCGGCATCCACTCGGTGACCCGCTGGGCGGCGGCCGAGTCGGTGCTGGACCTGGTGCGCACGCTGGCGGCCGAGGACCGCGCGCTGCGGAGCTCGTTGCCCCTCGGCGTCGACCTGTCCGATCCCGACGCCCTGGCCGACGACGTCGCCGCCGTCGTCGAGGGGCTGCGGGAGTGGCTGGGCCGGGTGGACCCGGCCGACGTCGCCGACCGCCTGCGGGCCCGGACCTGGGCGCAGGTGCGGCCGGAACCGGTCGCACCGCTGGCGCAGTCCGTCGCCGCGGCCGCGCTGGACCCGGGGACGGTGCTGCGACTGCGCCGCCACCTGCGGTGCACCCTGCGCGACGCCGACGACGGCCGGGTGACCCTCGTGGCGGGCCGGCGCACCCACTCCTTCCCGGAGGACGCCCGGGCCGCGCTGACCGAGCTGCTGGCCGCCGGCGAGCTGAAGATGGGCGACCTGCCCGGCCTCGACCCGGCGGACCGCCTGACGCTGGCCCGCCGGCTGGTGACCGAGTCGATCGCCACCGTGCCCGACGCGACCCTGCCCGCCACCGGGCACGGCGGGCGGGGGGCGGCGTCCGGGGAACCCCGGTGACCCGGTGGAGGGCGTGACCGCACCGGACCCGGCGGGGAAGGACGACTTCTGCCGCACGGAGGTCCCCGCCCGCCCGCCGGGCCGGCTCGACGCCGGCCGCTGCTCGGTGCAGGCGCTCGAGCGCGGCGACTCGGGGGTGGCGACGGCCTCACCGGTGTCCCGCTGGCTGCTGGTCGAGCAGCCGGGGCCGTGGGGACGGCAGGCGCTGCTCCAGTCGAGGTTCGACGCACGCGTGGCCCGGTTGCTCGCCGAGCGGGCCGAGCGGGAGGGGGTCCGGGTCCTGCTGGTCCGCCGGCCCGGCGACCGGCTGGCCGACTCCGGCCGGCGCTGGGCCTACGCCGACAGCCGGCTGGGCCGGGAGGGGCTGTGGTGGTCGGTGCGCTCGACCGACGCCGACCTGCTCAGCGCGCCGTGGGACGGGTCGGTCGGCGAGCCGGCGTCCGGGCCGGCCTACCTGGTGTGCACGCACGGCGGCCACGACGCCTGCTGCGCGCTGCGCGGCCGTCCGCTGGCCCGTGCCCTGCCCGCGCCCGGCCCGACCGACGTGTGGGAGTGCAGCCACCTCGGGGGCGACCGGTTCGCGGCGAACGTGCTGGTGCTGCCGCACGGCTTCTACTACGGGCAGGTCCCCGGGGACGGCGGGCTGGTCGTCGCCGCGCACGACCGGGGGCAGGTGGCTCTGCCGTGGTTGCGCGGACGGGCAGGGCTGCCCGCACCGGTGCAGGCCGCCCAGCACTACGCGCGCGAGGAGCTCGGCGTCCTCGGCGTCGACGAGCTGCCGCCGGTCCGCTCGACCCGGCGGGAAGCGGCGGACCCGGGCGCGGAGCGGTGGGAGGTCATCCTGACCGGCCCGGCGGGCCCGGTGACCGTCACCGTGGAGAGCCGGCCGTCACCGGAGACGGTGCACCTCACCTGCTCCGCCACCACGGCCGGCCGGGTGCGCACCTGGCACCACCTGTCGCTGTCGGCGCCGCCGGGCTGACCAGCCCGGCTCAGCGGAGCGCGCGTCCCCGGGCGGCGAGCAGCGGGATCGCGAGCTCCGTCGCGGTCAGCGACCCGTGGTAGGCGGCCAGCCGGCTCGGCCCCGGCTCCAGTCGGGGGCTGACCAGCGCCCAGCTGCCGCGGGCCAGCGCCACGACGTCCCCGATGCGGGCCGCCAGCGCGTCGTCCACCGGCCCGAAGACCCCGCTGGCGACGGCCTCGTCGCGCCCCACCACCCACGCCCGGTTGCCGAGGACTCCGCGCCAGCGGGCCAGCACGTCGGCCTCCGCCCCGGGCTCGGTGTGCACGTACCGGGCGCGGGGTTCACCGGCGAGCACCCGCACCCCGTCGGCGAGGTCGGGCTCGTCGTCGAGGTCCAGCCGCGTCGCGGCGGGGACGTCGAGCATCCCGTGGTCGGCGGTGACCAGCAGCGCGGCGTCGTCGGGCAGGCCGTCGACCAGCTGCGCGACGACGCGGTCGACCAGGGCGAGCTGCGCGCGCCAGCTGGGCGAGTCGACCCCGCGGACGTGGCCGGTGAGGTCGAGCTCGGCCATGTAGCCGTAGACCAGGGACCGCCGGCCCGCCTCCAGGCCCGAGCGCATGAGCGCGGTGAGGTCCCCGGGCCCCACCGCCCCGGTGTACTCGGCGCCGCGGTAGGCGGCCACGGTGAGGCCCGATCCCGCATAGGCCCAGGGCCCGACGGCGGTGACCGCCACCCCGTCGGCGGCGGCGCGCTCGAAGACGGTGGGCTGCGCCTGCCAGTCGGCGGGGTCGGGGTCGTCGGTCCACTGGGTGTGGTTGAGGGTGCGCCCCTCCCCCGGCACCTCGGTGACGAAGCCCAGGATCCCGTGGCTGCCCGGGGGCAGTCCGGTGCCGATGGTGGTGAGGCTGACCGGGGTGGTGCTGGGACAGGGCGCCTGCAGGGTTCCGGCCGGGCTGCTCATGCCGGCCAGCGTGGGCGCCAGGTCGGCGTGCGCCCGGACGAGGTCGGCGCCCAGGCCGTCCACGAGCAGGACCGCCACGCGGCGGGCCCCGTGCAGCGCGTCGGCCAGGCCCAGCGGGTCGGCGGGCAGGTCCCCCCGGGCCACCGGCGTCCCCAGCGCCGCCGCGACGCCGGGCAGCACGTCGGCGAGGGTGGCGACGCCGTAGGCCGGCCGGTGCAGGTCGGGCGGCAGCACGCCGTCGCCCTCCCCGGTCACGCGCGGGTCGCCAGCAGGTGGAGGCCTGCGGCCACCTCGCGGTAGGGCGAGGTCTCGGCGAGCGCGAGCTCGAGGTCCCGGACGGCGGCCGGATCGGCCCCGGAGGCGGAGTCGAGCAGGTCGGCGACGACGGAGACCCCGCGCCAGGCGCCGGGGGTCAGACCGGCACCGCCGACGAGCGCCAGGAGCTCGTCGGGGCTGAACCGGCGGCGGAGCGGCCGGCCGGGGTGGGCGTCCTGGTCCCGGAGCTGGGCCAGCGCCTCCGCGGGGTGGCCGCCGACGGCTCGGGCGAGGACCGCGCCGGCCCGGTTGGCGACGGCGAGGCTCACCCGGCCGCCGGGCCGCAGCGCGCCGGCGATCTCGGCCAGCGTGACCCCGGGGTCGTCGACCACCTCGAGCACCGAGTGGCACAGCGCGAGGTCGTACCCGCCCTTGTCGTCGGCGAGGACCTCGTGCAGCAGGTCGCCGTCCCCCTGGACACCGCGCACCCGCCCGCCGACACCCGCCGTCTCGGCACGCCGGCGCAGGGTGGCCAGGGCGTCGGCGCTGGGATCGACGACGGTGACGGTGTGCCCCAGGCGGGCCAGCGGGACGGCGAACATCCCGCTCCCCCCGCCGACGTCGAGCACGCGCAGCGCGTCACCGGCGTCGACCAGCGGGTCGAGCGCGGCCCACACGGCGGCGGTGCGGGCGGGCAGCTGCTCCGCGGTCGGCGGAGCGGGAACGGTCGGCACCCACCGGAGCCTAGTGGCGGAGCGCGGCGCCCACCGCTTCCCCGCCGGTGGGCGCCGCGGGCCCGGGCTACGCGTCCGCGCCGTCGGCGGCCCGCCGGATCTCGGCCAGGTCGATGCGGCGCATCTGCAGCATCGCCTGGGTGGCGCGCTGGGCGCGGCCGGGGTCGGGGTCACCGAGCAGCGTCATGAGCTCCGCCGGGATCACCTGCCAGGAGACACCGAAGCGGTCCTTGAGCCAGCCGCACATGCTCTCCTCGCCGCCCTCGGTGAGCCGGTGCCAGTAGTGGTCGGCCTCCTGCTGGTCGGCGCACATGATCTGGAAGGAGACCGCCTCGGTGAACGAGAACTCCGGGCCCCCGTTGAGCGCGGTGTACTCCTGGCCGTCGAGGGTGAAGTCCACGGTCACGACGTCGCCCTCCTTCATCGGTGGGGGCAGGCCGGGCCCATAGCGGGTGACCTTCCCGATGCCGGAGTTCGGGAAGACCGAGGTGTAGAGCGCCGCGGCCTCCTCGGCGGTGCCGTCGAACCACAGGCACGGGATCTGTTTGGGCATGGCCGGTCCTCCTTCGCGCCGGCCGGATGCCGACGTCGGTGGTGGGACTGCCGCCGGCGCCCTGACTCATCGGTCGTCGCGCAGGCCGGTCCAGGCCGCCCATGCGGGCCAGAGGAGGTCGGCGTAGCGCTGGTAGCCGGCGGCGCCGGGATGCGCGCCGTCGCCCTCGGCGACCTCCCGGCGCCAGGTGGCGCTGCCGGTCAGGGACGCCAGCACGCCGGCGTAGGGCACTCCGCGGGCGGCGCAGAGTTCGCCGAAGCGGACGTCGAGCGCGGCGATGCGGTGGTTCTGGCCGGCGTCGGCGACCGGGGGCGGCCCCACGACCAGCACCGGCCACCCGGCGTCCGCGGCCGCGGCCAGCAGCTCCGCGAGCACGGCGACGGACGCGTCCTCGGGCACGCGCGGGCCCCCGGCCTCGACGGTGGTGTCGTTCACGCCGAAGGCCACGACGACCCGGCGGTCGTCCCCGGCCGACAGCCGCGGCCGGCACTCCGCGGACCACCGGGCGAGGACGTCGGCGCTCGTCTCGCGGCGGACGCCGAGGTTGTACGCGGTCAGCGGCAGGCCGGCGCCGTGGCTGCGGGCGCACAGCCGGCCGACCCAGCCCCGGTGTTCGGGATCGCCGACCCCGGCGACGAAGGAGTCACCGATGAAGCAGACGCGCAGATCACGGCTCACCGGGCCCATCGTGCCGATCCACCTCCCGGCCGGCGGCGGGGCACCCGCCGACCGGATCGCCCGTCGTTTACCGGGCCGGCCCCCGGGGGCACGGACCCGTCGTCAGCACCGTCGAACCCTCGCGAGGAGTTCCCATGGTCAGGGCCCCCCGCCCCCGCCTGGTCCGCCGGACCGCGGCCGCGTTCGCCATCACCGCCGCGTCTCTCACGACGGTCGCCTGCGGGGACGACGTGGTCGACGACGACGTGGAGCAGAACATCGAGCAGGGCGTCGACGACGTCGAGCAGGAGGTCGAGGACGCCACCGACGGCGAGGGCTGAGCGCACTGGCCGCAGACCACCGGAACGCACGGTTCCGGTTCGGGCGGGAGCGCGGCTAGCCTGGTGCCCGTGACGGTCCTGATCGGTGCCGGGCTGATCCTCGCCGGGGCGGCCGTGGCCGTGCTCCAGGTACGGCTCGCCGCGGCCTCCTCGGGACCGCCGCCGCGCAGGTGGCACGTGTCCGAGTCGCTCCCCCGTGGTCAGCGGTACGGCTCCGACATCGCCATCGCGGTCCTGCTCTGCGCCGGTGCGTTCGTCGTCGCGCACGGCCGACGGGGGTGGGTGTTCTACGTGGCGATCGTCGGCGCCGCGCTCGTCACCGCCGCCGCGCAGGCGCTCGCTCTGCGCGCGCTGCCCGAGCGCGCCGAGCACTGACGGGCGAGCGTGCGGTCGGGAGCCCACCTCAGTGACCGGAGCTGCCCGGGCTGGAGTGCCAGAGCTTGCGGGGCGGCGCGGCCGCGGCCCGCCGGGCAGCGCCCTTGGTCTCGTCGCCGGCGGGCTTGATGTCGGCGTAGGGCGACATCCGAAACCCGGTCGGGTGGACCAGGACCGGCCGCACGACCACCGGCCGGGAGCCGTGCGAGGCCGCGGCCCCCGCGATCGCCTGCTCGGTGTACTCCCCCGGAGCCGCCATCAGCTCGGCGACCGACTCGAGCCCGCCGGCCTCCCAAGCCTCGTGCAGCGCCGGGAGCTCCCACGCCCCGGTGGCCCGCAGCGACACCCCGCGCGGCCCCGTCCGGCGCAGCACCCCGCGGATGACCAGCAGCCACGAGTGGAAGACCGTCGCGGCGTAGGGGCCCTGCGCGTCCTCGAAGAAGGTCGAGTCGGTGCAGCCGGTGCCGTCGTCGAGGGTCACGAACACCACCCGGCGCCCGGACCGGATCGGCGGGGTCTGGGTGGCCACCTTGACGCCGGCCACCAGCACCTCCGCGCCGCTGCGGCAGCCGAGGAGCTCACCGGCCGGCACCGCGCCGAGCGCCGACAGGAACGGCCGGTAGAAGTCGATCACGTGCCGGCTGGCGTCCAGCCCGAGCACCTCCAGCTCTGCCCGCACCAGCTCGGCGTCGGTGAACTCGGGCAATCCGCTGCTCTCTGCCCACTCCGGGCCGGCCGGCTCCCCGGCGGACTCTTCGGACAGCTCCAGCCCCATGAGGTCCAGGCTCAGCTGCCCGTCGGACGTCGCCCGCGCGCCGCTGCGGCTCCACCGGTCGAGCTCGCTGATCTGCAGCAGCAGGTCGCGCCGGGTCACCTGCCGGCGCCGGCGGGTCGGCCGGCCGGCCTCCCGGTCCCGCATGCCGAAGCCGTAGAGCGAGTCGAAACCACCGGCCAGCACCAGCCGCTCGACCACCGGGCGGGACACCGACGCCCGCGCCCAGAAATCCGTCAGTGACCGATAGGGCTGGCCGGCGACGACCCGCGCCACCTCGTCGTCGGAGATGCCCTTCACGTCGGCCAGCGACAGCCGGATGCCGTACCGCGTCGGGTCGGGCATCGCCGCGGGCATCCACTCCGGACGCTGCCAGCCCGAACTCTCAGCCTCCACCTCACGGTCAGGGCTCGTCGCGTCGTCGTCCACGTCGTCGTCGGCGGCCAGCCGTTCGACGCGGTAGCTGCCGGCCGAGGCGTTGACGTCCAGGCCGAGCACCCGGATGCCGAAGTTGCGGGCGTCGTCGAGGATCAGCCGCTTCGGGTACATGCCGGGGTCGTGGGTGAGGACCCCGGCCAGGAAGGCCGCCGGGTGGTGGGTCTTCAGCCAGGCCGACTGGTAGGTGGGGAGCGCGAACGCCGCGGCGTGGGCCTTGCAGAAACCGAACGACCCGAAGGACGCCAGCACCTCCCACACCCGCTCGGCCACCTCCACCGGGTAGCCGGCAGCCAGCGCCCGCGGCACGAACCACGCCCGCACCTCCGGGTGGGCGTCCTTCTCCCCCAGGGCGCGGCGCACCTCGTCGGCCTCGGCCAGCGTGCAGCCGGCCATCCGGGCCACCACCTGCAGCACCTGCTCGTGGAAGACGACCACCCCGGCGGTCTCGGCGAGCGCGAACTCCAGGTCCGGATGGGGGTACTCCACCTCGCGCCAGCCGTTCCGGGCCATGAGGAAGGGGGTGACCATGTCGCTCTTCACCGGCCCGGGCCGGAACAGCGAGATGTCGATGATGATGTCCTCGAACGTCCGCGGCCCGAACTTGCCGACCAGCTCGCGCTGCCCCGGCGACTCGATCTGGAACATGCCGAGCGTGCGGGTGCTGCGGATCAGCTCGAAGGTCGTCGGGTCGTCCCGCGGGACGGCGTCGATGTCGACCGCCTCCTCGTCGACCCGCTCGATCTCGTCGAGGGCGTGCGCGATCGCCGACTGCATCCGGATGCCGAGCAGGTCCAGCTTGAGCAGCCCCAGCTCCTCGACGTCGTCCTTGTCGAACTGGCTCATCGGGTAGCCGAGGTAGCTGCTCTCCACCGGGGTGCGGTCCAGCAGCGTGGCGTCGGAGAGCAGCACCCCGCACGGGTGCAGGGCGATGTGCCGGGGCAGCCCGTCGAGCCGGGACACGAGGTCGAACAGCAGGTCGAGGTCGCCGGTGCCGCCGGCGCGGCGCGAGCCGTACCGGCTGGCCCGCAGCTCGGGGAGGTCGCGCAGCGCGGCGTGCACCTGATTGGCCCGGATGTGCGGGAACGCCTTGGCGACGGCGTCGACCTCCGCCTGCGGCAGGCCCAGCGCGGCCCCGACGTCGCGGATCGCGTGGCGCACCCGGTAGGTGTCCATCATCGAGATGCAGCTGACCCGGTCGGCGCCGAAGCGGTCGATCACCGCGTCGTAGACCTCCATCCGGCGCGCGGACTCCACGTCGATGTCGATGTCGGGCAGCTGGTGGCGCAGCGGCGAGAGGAACCGCTCCATCAGCAGCCCGTAGCGCAGCGGGTCGACGTCGGAGATGCCCAGCAGGTAGGTGACCAGGCTGCCGGCGCCCGAGCCGCGAGCCGCCGCGCGAACCCTCAAGCTCTTGATGAGGTCGACCACGTCCGCGACGGTGAGGAAGTAGGACGGGTAGCCGAGGGAGTCGATGACCCCGAGCTCCTCCTCCAGCCGCTGCCGCACCCGGGTCGTGGGCACCACGCCCCGCCGCCCGAGCCCCGCCTCGCACCGGGCGCGCAGCACCTGCGCCGGGCCCATCCCCCGCTCCGCCGGCGTGGTGACGACGTCCAGCTCGGGGTACCGCACGCTGCCGATGCCCAGGTCGCCCGCGGGGTCCACGGCGCACTGCTCGGCCAGCCGGGCGGTGCGCTCGAGCAGCCGCAGGGCGGCGTCCCGGTCGGGGCCGGTCAGGTCCTCGGCGACCTCGGCCATCTCCTTGCCCGACTTCAGGTAGCCCTCGGCCGTGGTGCGGTCGACGTGCCGGGCGCCGAGCGGGACCAGCCGCCGGGCGGCGTCCAGCACGTCGGCGGTCGGGGCGTCGAGGGCGTCGACGTACCGGACCGCGTTGCTCAGGACCACCGGCACCTGCTGCTCGGCGGCGAACCGGAGCAGCGCCTGGGCGCGCTGCCGGTCACCCCGGCCCCGGTGGTGCACCACCTCCAGCGCCAGCCCCGGCCCGAAGACCGCCCGCCAGGCGTCCAGCTGCTGGCCGGCCAGGTCGGCCCGACCCGCCAGCAGCGCCCGGCCCACCGGGGAGTCGGGACCGAGCAGGGGGACCAGCCCGGAGGCGTGCTCGGCGGCGATCGCCAGCGAGCTCACCGGCTCGCCGCGGGTGCCGCGCAGGTGGGTGGCGCTGGTCAGCCGGCACAGCGACCGCCAGCCGGCCCCGTTCCGCGCGAGGAAGGTGACCCGGGGCAGCCGCGGGTCGACGTTCACCCCGCCCCGGGCCGGGGTCCGGCGCGGGGGCGCCGCGGCCCGCGACCGCGGGGACCGGGCCGCGGAGGGCTCCTCCCCCAGCACGTGCGCGAGCGCCGGCGGCACGCTGGTACCCAGCGCCGGCGCCACCGCCAGGTCGACCCCGAAGATCGGCCGCACCCCGGCCGACCGGCAGGCCAGCGCGAACTTCACCGCGCCGTAGAGCCCGTCCCGGTCGGTCAGGGCCAGCGCCGGCATGCCGTGCTCGGCGGCCCGGGCCACCAGATCGGCGGGGTGGTTGGCCCCGTACCGCATGGAGTAGCCGGAGGCGACGTGCAGGTGGACGAAGGGGTCACTCACGTCCGGGACCCGGTGGACCGGGACCCCGACCGGGACGGCGCCCCGCCGACCACGTGCGGCCTCGGGTAGCGGGGCGGCTCGGGCGGTGCGTCGACCCCGAGCCCGGCCTCGACCACGGCGAGGAAGCCCCGCACGTCACGGACCAGGTCGTCGGCCTCCCGCTCGGTGACCGCCCGGGACAACCCCGCCTCCGCCGCGGCGCGTTTGGCCGCACCGGCGGCGAAGAAGGTGGCCCACTCCCCCAGTTCGGGGGCGACCTGCCCCAGCAGGACCCAGGCGCTGCGCGGCCGCCGGCGGCCGCCCTCGGGACGGGTGCGGGCGGCCAGCACCGCGGCGGCGGCCCGGAGCGCCGCCAGGTGCGCGGTGGCGTACCGCTCCCGCGGATCGGTGGCCGCGGCCGCCTCGGCCAGGCCGCGGTGCGCCTGGCGGAGCAGCCCGGCGGCCGCGGCGGGCAACGCGGGCGGCAGCGGCAGCTGGCCGGCCGGCACGGCTCGTGCGGCGCCCATCAGTCGTGCACCCGGACGAGCCACCAGCGGTTGCCGGCGGCGTCCCACGTCAGGTCGTAGACGCCGGCGAAGCTCATCCGGGACCGCCCGGCCCGCACCGCCTCCACCCGCCAGACCTCACGGGGCGCCACCAGGTCGTCGGACGCACCGCCCGCCTCCGCGTCCCGCAGCCACCACGGCGCGGTCTCCAGCCAGGAGTCGAGCAGCTCGCCCACGACGTACCGGGACTGCCCGCGCCAGAACTGCACCGGCCCCAGCGGGCCGCGCTCGACCTGCACCTCTTCGCCGGCCCGACCGACGACCTCACCGAGCACCCGGCTCATGACAGCCTCCCCACGCCTCACCCCGCGCGCACGCCCGCCACCCCACCGGCGGGGAAGAGAGCCGGGAAGGACGGGCCGGACGTCGTTCGAACACAGGTTCGAACGACGTCCAGTAGACCCGAGCGCCCACCCCTCGTCAAGCCGGGCCACGGCGTGTCCGTCGACCGCGCCCGCACCCCCCGCCGGACGGGACACACCGGGCGCGCCTCTTTCCGGGCGGTGGCAGGATCAGTGCATGAGCCCACCCCCGCACCCCCGGGTGGCCGCCGTCGCCCGGGCCCTCGCCGCGGCCGGCGCCGAGGGTGAGGTGAGAGTCCTCCCCGCCGAGGTCCGCACCGCGGCCGCAGCCGCCGCCGCGCTGGGCGTGCCGGTCGGTGCGATCGTCAACAGCCTGCTCTTCCTCGCCGACGGCGCGCCGCTGCTCGTCCTCACCAGCGGCGCGCACCGCGTCGACGTCGTCCAGGTCGCGGCGCTGCTCGGCGTCGGCTCCCTGGCGCCCGCCCCCGCGGACGTCGTCCGCGAGCACACCGGCCAGCCCATCGGCGGGGTGGCCCCGGTGGGGCATCCGGCCCCCCTCGGCACCCTCGTCGACGTGGAGCTCGCCCGGTACGACCGGCTGTGGGCCGCGGCGGGGCACCCGACGGCGGTCTTCCCGACCAGCTACGACGAGCTGCTCCGCATCACCGCCGGCACCGCGGCCGAGGTGGGCGGCGGTCCGCTCGACGGGACCGCCACGACGGTCGGCGGCGGCGACCTGTCGGACGCCACCGGGGTCGCGCCGTGACGGGCACCCGCCCGGCCACCCGGATCCTCGAGCTCCCCGTCCCCTGGATGCGGGAGCACATGCACGAGGTGCTGGCCATCTACGGGCTGGCCATGGGCTACGACTCCGGCATCGTCGCCGGCCGGTACGGCTACGCGATCCAGCACACCGAACGGCCCGGCTTCCGCGCCGTCGGGGCCTTCGCGCAGACCCCGGAGGGCGAGCGGCTGGTCGGCTTCGGGTACGGCTACCTCATCGCCCCCGGGCAGTGGTGGCACGACCAGGTGCGCGCGGCGCTGGACCGCCGCACGGCGAAGAAGTGGCTGCCCGGCGCCTTCGAGGTCTGCGAGCTGCACGTCCACCCCGACGCGCAGAGCCAGGGGCTGGGCCGGCGGCTGCTGCACGCGCTGGTCGAGGGCCTGCCGCACCCGGTCGCCCTGCTCTCCACACCGGACGCCGACACCAAGGCGTTCCGGCTGTACCGCGCCGACGGGTTCGTCGACCTGGCCCGCGGCTACCACTTCCCCGGCGACTCCCGCCCCTTCGCGATCCTGGGCGCACGGCTGCCGCTGCATCCGCGCGACCCCTCCGCGACGAACTCCCGGTCGTGACCGCCCCCGAACCCGCCGCACCCGTGGACGTCGCACCCGTGGACGTCGTCGTCGTCGGCTCCGGCCACAACGGCCTCGTGGCCGCCTGCTACCTCGCCCGGGAGGGCCTGTCCGTGGAGGTCGTCGAGTCCGACGACGTCCTCGGCGGGGCGGTCTCCACCGTGGAGCGCTGGCCCGGGGTCCGCGTGGACCGCGGGTCCAGCGCGCACGTCATCGTCCGGCACAGCGGCATCGTCGAGGAGCTCGACCTCGCCGCCCACGGGCTGCGCTACGTCGACTGCGACCCGTGGGGCTTCGCGCCGGCCCCCTCGCCCGGCGATCCCGGGCCGGCCGGCCGGCCGCTGGTCTTCGCCGTGGACCTCGACGCCACCTGCGCCTCGATCGCGGCCGCCTGCGGACCGGCCGACGCCGCGGCCTACCGCCGGTTCGTCGAGGTCTGGGGTCCCCGCAGCCGGGCCGTGGTCGCCTCCTTCGGCCGCGCACCGTCGGCCGGTGGCCTGGTGCGGTCGTTCTGGCCGCTGGGTGCGCCCACCGAGGGACGGCCGCGCACCCCGGGCGGTGAGCTGGCGGTCGACTTCCTCGGCTCCGGCGACGCCCTGCTGGACAAGTGGTTCGGCAGCGAGCGGCTCAAGGCGGCGCTGGCGTGGTTCGGCGCCCAGTCGGGCCCACCGATGTCCGAGCCCGGCACCGCGGCGATGGTCGGCTGGGTGGCGCTGCTGCACGACGTCCCACCCGGGCACCCCGTGGGCGGCTCCGGCGGGCTGACCCAGGCGCTGCGCCGGCGGCTGGAGTCCGACGGCGGCCGGGTCGTGCTCGGCGACGGCGCCGCGCGGCTGCTCGTGGAGGACGGCCGGGTCGCCGGCGTCGAGACCCGCGCCGGCCGGGTGGTCCGGGCACCGGCGGTGGTGGCCGCCTGCCACATCGGCGTCACCCGGGAGCTGGCCGGCGACGCGGCCCCGCCGGTCCTGGCCGACGCCGCCCCACCGGTCGGCAACGGCTTCGGCCTGGTGGTCCGTGCCCTGACCGACGCCCCGCCGTCCTACCCCGGTGCCGGGCCGGAGGCGCTGCAGGGCCTCCAGCTGCTCTGCACCGACCGGGCGCAGCTGGCCGCCGCGCACGGCGACTGGGGTGCCGGGCAGCTGCCCCGCGAGCCGGTGCCGCTGGCCATGTCGTTCTCCGCGAGCGACGACAGCCTGGCCCCGCCCGGGCGGCACGTGGTCACGATCTGGGGCCAGTGGTACCCGTACGCACTGGCCGACGGCGGCGACTGGGACGCCCTGGCCGACACCGAGGCCCGGCGGCTGATCGAGGCCGTCGACCGCCACGCCCCCGGGTTCGCCGCCTCGGTCCGGGAGACGTACGTGCAGACCCCGCTGGCCCTCGAGCGGGAGCTGTCCCTCCCCCGTGGCAACGTCATGCACGTGGAGATGGGCCTGGCCAGCATGTTCGCCCTGCGCCCGGCCCCTGGCCTGTCGGGCTACCGCGTGCCCGGGCTCCCCGGCCTGTACCTCTCCGGCGCCTCCACCCACCCCGGCGGCGGGGTCTCGGGCAACTCCGGGCGGACGGCGGCCCGCACGGTCCTCGCCGACCGCCGGGCGCTGCCCCGCGCGCGGGCGGCGGCCGGCCGCGCGGTCCGCCGGATCCGGGACGGAGCGGGACGGGCGTGACGACCACCACCGCGGCACCGCCGGCACCGACCGCGGCGCGCGTGGTCCCCGTCCTGCTGGTCGCGGCGCTGGTCGCCACGGCGATCGCCTACCCGCTCACCTCGGGCCCCGACCGGGACGTCGTCTCCTGGGGCATCGTGCTGCTCGGCTCGGCGCTGTCGGTCGCGCACGCGGGGCTGAGCCGGGGTGCCCGCACCGGGCTGGGCGTGCTCGTGCTGGTTGCGTCGGTCGCCATCGCGTTCGAGTCGGTCGGGGTGGCCACCGGGTTCCCCTACGGCAGCTACCGCTACAGCGACGTCCTCGGCCCCACCCTGCTCGGCGTCCCGTTCCTGGTGCCGCTGGCCTGGCTGATGATGGCCTGGCCCAGCTGGTTGCTCGGCGAGGTGCTGGCCCGCCCGGTACGCGCGAGCCGCCGCCGGCCGGCGCGGGTCGCCTGGGCGGCGGCGGTCTTCGCGGCGTGGGACGTCGTCCTCGACCCGCAGCTGGTGCAGGCCGGCTACTGGACGTGGGAGCACCCCTCCCCCGGCCTGCCGGGCATCGAGACCGTGCCGCTGACCAACCTCGCCGGGTGGCTGCTGGCCGGGCTGGTGCTGATGACGCTGCTCGACTTGCTGGTCGCCCTCACCGCGAGCGAACCACGCGTCGGCCCGGGCGCCCCGTTGTTCGCGCTGGCGTGGATGACCCTCGGCGGCGCCCTCGCGCACGCCGGCTGGCTGGGCCTGCCCGGCTCGGCGGCCTGGGGGGCGGCGCTGGGCGCCTGCGTCCTGGCCGTCCTGGCGCTGCAGCGCCGGCGCGCGGGGCAGCCGTGAGCGGGCGCCTGCTGCGCACGCTGGCCGGTGTCTCGGTCGCCGGCGCCGTGCACGCTGCCGTCAACACCGCGCTGCTGCGCCGCCCGCCGGCGGATCCCCCGGCGGTGGACCGGCCGGTCACCGTCGTGCTGCCGGTGCGCGACGAGGCCGAGCAGGTCGCCGGCTGCCTGGCGGCGCTGCTCGACCAACGCGGCGCGGAGCGGCTCCGGGTCGTCGTGGTCGACGACGGCTCCACCGACGGCACCGCCGACGTCGTCCGGGCCGTGGGCGACCCGCGGGTGCGGCTGGTGACCGCCCCGCCCCTGCCGGCCGGGTGGCTGGGCAAGCCGCACGCCTGCGCGGTGGGGGCGGCCGAGGCCGGGGACGCCGAGGTGCTGGTGTTCGTCGACGCCGACGTCCGCCTCTTCCCCGACGCCGTCGCCGCGGCCGTGGCGGTGCTCGACGCCCACCGCCTGGACCTGGTCTCGCCGTGGCCGCGGCCGTTGGCGGTGGGCCCGGCGGAGCGCCTGGTGCAGCCACTGGCCCCGTGGCTCTGGCTGACGACCCTGCCCCTGCGGCTGGCCGAGCGCTCGCCCCGCCCGTCGCTGGCCGCCGCCAACGGCCAGTTCCTCGTGGTGCGGCGGTCGGCGTACGAGCGCGCCGGGGGCCACGCGGCCGTGCGCGGGGAGGTGCTCGAGGACATCGCCCTGCTGCGGGCGGTCAAGCGCGCCGGCGGGCGGGGCGTGCCGATCGACGGTTCGTGCCTCGCCGCCTGCCGGATGTACGACGGGTGGGCAGCGGTCCGCGACGGCTACGCGAAGTCGCTGTGGGCCTCCGTGGGCGGGACGCCGGTGGCCGGGCTGGCGGCCGCGGCCACGCTGACCGCCGTCTACGTCGTCCCGCCCCTGGCTGTCCTCCGTGGCTCGCCCGCCGGGCTGGTGGGCTACCTGGCCGGGGTGGCCGGCCGCCTCGCCGGCGCACGGGCCAGCGGAGCGCGCGCCTGGCCGGACGCCCTCGCGCACCCGGTGTCGGTGCTGGCCCTGGACGTCCTGATGATCCGGTCGGTCCGGGGGCGGCGGCGGGGCACCCTGCGCTGGCGCGGCCGACCCGTCGGCGCGACCCGGCCGGCGGCGTCGGCGACGATGAGCCGGTGACCTCCGCCGAGCAGCAGCGCCCACGCACCTCGTTCGACCCGGCCGCGATGGACGCCGGCGCCTTCTACCGTGTGCTGAACTCCGTCGTCGTGCCCCGCCCGATCGCATGGGTGTGCAGCCGCTCCGCCGCCGGCGTGCACAACCTCGCCCCGCACTCCTTCTACACCGTCGCCTGCGTCGACCCGCCGGTCGTCCAGTTCACCTCGGTGGGCCGCAAGGACTCGCTGCGCAACGTGGAGGCCACCGGCGAGTTCACCGTGAACCTGACGCCCGAGGCGCTCTTCGAGCAGGTCAACGCCACCGCCACCGACTTCCCGCCGGACACCAGCGAGGCCGAGCAGGCCGGCGTGCGGCTGGAGCCCGCGGACACGGTCGCCGCGATGCGGGTGGCGGAGTCCCCCGTGTCCATCGAGTGCGTCCTGCACTCGACCCTGCGGCTGGGCGACAGCACCGTCGTCCTCGGCCGGGTCCGGCACATCAGCGTGTGGGCCGACGCCGTGCGGGACGGGCGGCCGCGGATCGAGCACCTCAAGCCGCTGGCCCGGCTCGGCGGCAACGAGTGGACGACGGTGGGCGAGATCCGCGAGATCGCGCGCATCCCCTACCGCCGGTGGGCCGAGGACCCCGCGATCGGGGAGGCCGTCCGCGGGGAGTGACCGCGGTCAGCCCGGCAGGTGGGCGGCGACCTCGTCGGCGGCCTCGGCCCCGAACGCCTCGGCGAAGCGGGCCAGGAAGCTCTCCCGTGGCAGGTCGTACTCCTGCGTGCCGATGACCTCGACCGCGGCGGTGGCGACGGCGGAGCCCAGCTGGGTGGCGCGCTCCAGGCCCAGCCCCCACGTCCGTCCGGCGATGAACCCGGCGCGCAGCGCGTCGCCACCCCCGGTGGGCTCCACCGGCTTGGTCTCGGGCACCGCGATCACCGACAGCGGCTCCTCGCCGGCCCGCCGCACCAGGACGCCGTCGGCGGCGCGGGTGGTCACCCAGATGCCCACGCGGGCGAGCACCTCGTCGGCCGTCCAGCCGGTCTTCTGCAGGAGCAGCGCCGACTCGTACTCGTTGGTGAACAGCACCTCCGCGCCGTGCACCAGCTCGCGGATCATCTCGCCGTCGGCCCAGGCCAGCTGCTGGCTGGGGTCCGCGGCGAAGGCGTAGCCGCGCTGCCGGCACTCCTGCGTGTGGCGCACCATCGCGGTGGGGTCGTTCGGCCCGACCACGACGAGGTCGGGACCGCCCACCCGGTCGACGACCGGTGCGAGCTCGATCTGCGCGGCCTCGGCCATCGCGCCCGAGTAGAACGACGCGATCTGGTTGTTGGCCTCGTCGGTGGTGCACACGAAGCGGGCGGTGTGCTTGAGCTCCGACCAGTGCACGCTGCCGGTGTCCACCCCGTGGCGCGACAGCCAGGCGTCGTAGTCGGCGAAGTCGCTGCCGACCGCCCCCACCAGCACGGGTGCGAGCCCCAGCAGGCCGAGCCCGTAGGCCATGTTGGCCCCGGCGCCGCCGCGGTGCTGCACCAGGTCGTCGACGAGGAAGGAGAGGGAGACGTTCTCCATCTGCCCCTCGACGAACTGCTCGGTGAACCGACCGGGGAAGGTCATCAGGTGGTCGGTGGCGATGGATCCGGTGACGACGACGGGCACGAGAGGCGCTCCTCCGGGTCGGGCTGCCTCCGGCCCGCTGCGCCGCGGTACCGGGCGGGAACGGGAGAGGAACGGCGGGGGTCGGGCACCGCACACCCTAGGTGCCGCGCACGGACACCGCCGCCTCGAGGGCCGTCAGTGCGGCGGCGCGACGTCCTCACCGGGACCGGCCAGCTCGGCCCCCAGCCACCGGCCGAGCTGCACCGTGCCCACGACGCCGAGGAGGAGGCCCGTGGCGGCGCCGGCGGTGACGGCCAGGGTGGCGCCGTCGACCCCCGCGACCTCCAGCCCGCTGACCACCCCGGCACCGCCGAGCGTCAGTCCCGCCATGGCCACCCGGGTGGGCCGCTCCCACAGCGAGATCGGGCCGGTCCGGTCCACACCGGCCTGCCCGGCGCGGGCGCGCAGGTAGTCGGGCAGCCAGCACAGCGCCCCGAACGCGACCGCCAGCCAGCCGGGCGCCCCGGCGACCCACAGCGCTGCCGCGTAGGCGGCCTCGGTGAGCCGGTCGACCACGGAGTCCAGGACGAAGCCGCGCTGGGAGGCGCGCCCGGTACCGATCGCCAACGCCCCGTCGAGGCTGTCCAGCAGGCCGGAGAGCCCCACCAGCACGCCGGCCAGGAGGAGCCAGGCGCCGCCCGCGGCCGCCGGGGGCACGGCCGCGACCGCGACGACCACGCCGGCGGCCGTGGCGAGCGACGGGGGCAGCGCCGCGAGCGGGCGGGCGAGCGCGTGCGCGAGGGTCAGCCAGCCCCGCACGATCGGCGCCTGCGTGTCGGCGCCGCCGTGCCAGCGCGACCAGGCCTCGAGGTACTCGTCACGGCTCAGCACGGCGCCCCCTCCCGCGACCGGGCGCCCTCCGGTGACGCCGGCCCCTCCGCCAGGGACAGTAGGTGAGTGCTCGCCGGTCTCTCCCCTGCCCGCCGCCGTCTGGTCGTCGCGGTGCTCGCCCTCGTCACCGCCGCGGTCGTGGGCCTCGGCGTGCTGCTGGCCACCCGGACCACCGACATCGAGGGCCCGGGCCCGGGTCCGCAGGCGCGGCCGGGGCCGGTGCTGCTGGTGCCCGGGTACGGCGGCGGGACGGCGTCTCTGATGACGCTGGCCGACCGGCTGGAGCAGGCCGGCCGCGACGCCACCGTGGTGCCGCTGCCCGGGAACGGCACGGGCGACCTGGGCGAGGCTGCCGCGGCGCTCGACGAGGCCGCCCGCGCGGCCCTGGATCGCACCGGCGAGGAGAGCGTGGACGTCGTCGGGTACTCGGCCGGCGGGGTGATCGCCCGGCTGTGGGTCGTCGACGGCGGCGCGGAGGTGGCCCGCCGCGTCGTGACGCTCGGCTCGCCGCACCACGGCACGGGGCTCGCGGACCTGGCCGGGCAGGTGGCGCCGTCTTCCTGCCCGGAGGGGTGCCGGCAGCTGGCCACCGACAGCCCGGTCCTCGCCCGGCTCAACGCGGGCGACGAGACGCCGGGTGACGTGGGCTGGGTGTCGGTCTGGACCACGCTCGACCGCACGGTCACCCCGCCGGACTCGGCCCGGCTCGACGGTGCGCTCAACCTGACCGTGCAGTCGGTGTGCGCGGAGAGCCGGGTCGGGCACGGGCAGCTGCCCGGCGACCCGCTGGTGCAGTCGATCGTGCTCGAGCAGCTCACCGCCGGGGAGCCGGTGGCGCTGGACGCCGCCGACTGCGCCCGCCTGAGCGGTTAGCTGGTGACGTCCTTGGTGGTGAAGTTCGCCCAGGCGGCGGCGAGCAGCACGCCGACGTAGACCGCCTGCAGCGCGAGCCCGCGGGTGATGTCCCGCCACAGGATCGGGTCGCGGAACAGGTCGACGAACGCCAGCCAGTAGCGCGTCGGGAGGTAGGGCGCGATCGGCGAGGCGGCGTCGAGGGTGAACAGCAGCGAGGACGTGACCAGCACGGCGAGCGCGCCCATCGTCGCGCCGAGCGGTGAGTCGGTGAGGGTCGAGAAGAACAGCGCGAACGCTGCGACGCCGAGCATGGAGACCCCGACGTAGCCGACGGCCAGCACGGTGCGCACGCCCAGCTCCTCCGCGCTGAGCGACGTCCCCGACACCGACGTCCCCGTACCCGGCCGCGCCTCGAACAGAGTCGTCCCCACGAGGTACCCGACGGCCGCGACCACGACCACGGTGACCAGCACGAAGGCCAGGACGGCCACGAGCTTGGCCACCAGCAGCCGGGTCCGCCCCGCCGGCCGGGCCAGCAGGTAGCGCAGCGTGCCCGCCTGCGCCTCGCCGGCGATCGAGTCGCCGGCGACCACCGCCACCGCGATGGGCAGGAACAGCGGCAGCACGATCGCCAGCGCGGCGAGCGGGTACAGCGCGCCGTTGGTGAGGACGGCAGAGAGGAACGGCGGGCCCTCGCCCGGCCGCGGGGCCAGGTCGGTGAGCACGAGCAGCACGGCCACGAGCACCGGCAGCGCGTTGAGCACGGCGATCGTCGCCCAGGTGCGCGGCCGCCGGAACAGCTTGCGCAGCTCCACGGCGATCACCGTGCGCGCTCCACCCGGTCGGCGCTGGTGGCCGCGGCCGCCAGCACGACCTCCTCGAGCGTCGGGCGATCGGCCGCGAGGCCGGTGACCGGGACGCCGGCGCGCACGAGCAGCGCGTTGACCTCGGCGGGGTCGCCGCCGCGCACCACCACCCGCTCGCCGTCCACGGCGGCGACGCGGCCGTCGAGCACCGCGCGCACCTGCCCGGGCGCGGGCGTGCGGACGACGGTGGCGCCGGTCGGGGCGGTGAGGGTGGCCAGGTCGTCCTGCAGCACGAGGTGGCCGCGGTCGAGCACGCCCACGCGGGTGCAGAGCTGCTCGACCTCGGCCAGCAGGTGGCTGGAGAGGAAGACCGTCGTCCCGCCGCGGTGCAGCTCCAGCAGCAGCTCGCGGATCTCGGAGATGCCCTGCGGGTCGAGCCCGTTGGTCGGCTCGTCGAGCACCAGGAGCTCGGGACGGCGGAGCAGCGCGCCGGCCAGGCCGAGGCGCTGCCGCATGCCGAGCGAATACGCCTTCACCGGCCGGCGTCCCACGCCCCCCAGCCCGACCTGGTCGAGCACCTCGGCGACGCGCCGGCGCCGGTCGCGGCGCGGTCCACCGGGGCCGGCGGCGTCGAGCAACGCGAGGTTCTCCCTGCCGGAGAGGTGGCCGTAGGCGGCAGGCGACTCGATCAGCGCTCCCACCCGGGGCAGCACGCGGCGGCCGGCGCGCGGCATCCGCCCGCCGAGCAGGTCGATCTCCCCGCGGGTCGGCAGGACGAGGCCGAGCAGCATCCGCACGGTGGTCGTCTTCCCCGAGCCGTTGGCGCCGAGGAAGCCGTAGACGTCGCCGGCGCGCACGTCCAGGTCGATGCCGTCGACGGCGCGCACCCGCCCGTACTGCTTGGCCAGACCGCGGGTCGCGATGACCGTGCTCACCGCTGCCGCCCCAGCACCGGCAGCTCCGCGGCGGCCTCGACCAGTGCGTCGAGGGTGACCGTCCCGGTGAGCAGGTACGGTTCCGCGTCCTGCGGGTCCACGAGCATGAGTGCGACGGGGCCGGCCGCGATGCGGGTGCTCGTCTCGTCGGTGACGGCGTCCGGGCTCTGCGCCAGCGTGCGGCGCAAGGCTTCCGCCACCAGCCGCGGCACGGGGGCGACGGCGAGCAGGGTGACACCGCGCCCGTAGAGCCCGATGCCGGGCGGAGCGCCGTCGAGCGTCCGGCGCGGCAGCCCGGCCAGCGTGGGGAGGAAGCGCACCGGCGGGAGCCGCCGCCCCGCCTCGAGCACGATCTCGGCCTGGTCGGCGGTGCGCAGGTGGGCGTCCGGGGGCGGGGCGAAGGACGTGGTCGCGGCATCCGGGACCGCCAGCTCCAGGTCCAGGAAGCGGGTATCCAGCGCCGGCACCTCGGAGGTCTTGCCGAGGACCACCACCTGCACCGGCAGGCCGCTGGCCCGGTCCACCCACACGTCGACCTGCCGCACCGACGAGGCGGGGTCCGCCGGGGTCGAGCGCAGCCCGAGGGCGTCACGCCCGGCGATCCGCCGGGCCCCGATGCGGGTCAGCTCCTCGTCGGCGGCCTCGGACAGCAAGCGGCGGCCCAGGGTGGCGGGCAGCAGGTCCGGCGGGGCGGGGAGGGCGAACGGCGTGGCGTCCGCCCACGTCGCGGTGGCGCGCTCGTACTCCCAGGTCCAGGTGCCCCGGGCATCGCGGTGGATGCCCGTCTCACCGGCCGTGGTGACGACGGCGACCCGATGGTCGTCGGGGCCCCGCCACCACACGCGCATCTCCGTGCGGTCGCTGAACAGGTCCGCGAGGGAGTCCAGCTGGTCGGTCACCGGCAGGGCCAGCCCGCCGGCCGATTCGGCGTACCCGGAGTACTGCACGTCCCGCGAGGCCAGGACCGCCGCACGCAGCTCGGCCGCGGGCACCGCCGGGTCTTCGACCGGGAGCGCGCCCACCAGCGCCGGGAGCGCGACGAGGACCGCGACGACCGCCCCCACGACGGCCCAGCGCGGAGCCGCCGCCCGCGGTCCGGACGCCATGCGGTCACCGTAGCCCCGGCCGGCCCGGTGGGTCCCGCGGCGATCCTCACCGGGAACTCACCGGGAGGGCTATCGGGCGGCTCGGTCCACGGACACCGCGGGCGCGGCGCCGAGCACCCGGCCGACCCACAGCTGCAGCACGCGCCGGTCGCGGTCACCGTCCTCGCGCAGGACGCTGGTGAGAGCCAGCCCGCGGTAGAGGGCGAGCAGGCCGTCGATCTCGGTCCGGTCCCGGGAGGAGCCGGGGAACAGCTCGGCGACCAGGTCGCGGACGGCCGCCCCCACCCGCCGCTCGGCGGGGAGCAGCGCGGCGCGCAGCACCGGCTCGGTGCGTGCGGCGGCCCACAGCTCCAGCCCGGCCAGGAACAGCGGGCCGGACATCACCCGGTGCAGGAGGTCCACCTCGCTGGCCACCCGGCCGGTCGCGGCATCGGCACGCACCTGCTGGATCTGCGCGTCGGCGACGTGCGAGACGGCGGCGACCAGCAGCGCCTCCTTGGTGGCGAAGTGGTGCAGCAGCGCCCCGCGGGACAGCCCCGCCCGCTCCTGCACCCGCTGCGTCGTCGTCCCGGCGTAGCCGTGCTCGACCAGGCAGTCGATGGTCGCGGAGAGCAGCCGCGCCCGGGTGTCCGCCCGGCGCTGCTCCTGGGTGCGTCGCTCCGTCACCGCGTCAGGATAGGTACTGACAAACCGTCCGAACGGACTGTAAGTTGCCGTCCGACTCGAGAGGGAGTGGTGACCGGTGTTGACGGTGGAGCTGGTGCGGAGGGGCGCCCGGCGGTTCGCGGACCGCACGGCAGTGATGAGCGGCGATGCGTCGCTGACCTTCCGGGAGGTGGACGAGACCGCCAACCGGATGGCGCACGTGCTGATCGGGCTGGGGGTGGCCCGTGGGGACCGGGTCGGCCTCCTGGTCGAGAACGGGCTGTGGTCGGTGCCGATCGACTTCGCCTGCCTCAAGGCCGGCGCCGCGCGCGTGCCGCTCAACGCCCGGCTGTCGGCCGACGAGCAGGCGCGGATGCTCGCCGCCACCGGCGTCCGGATGCTCATCCACGGTGCGGCGCTCGCCGACCGGGCGGCGGAGCTCGCCGGGCGGGTGGACGGCCTCCGGCTGGTCAGCCTGGGCCAGACCTCCGACGTCGAGGCACTCGACCTGCTCGACGAGATGGCCGACGCGAGCGCCGCCGACCCGCGGTTGCCCGCCGAGCCCACCGACCCGGTGCTGATCCTCTACACCTCGGGCACGACCGGCGCGCTCAAGGCGGTGGTGCACACCCAGGCCAGCTACGCCGCCATCTGCGCCAACATCCTGGCGAACCTGGTCTCCCCCGGCCGGGACTCGGTCATGCTGCACGCGGCGTCGCTGATCCACGCCAGCGGCACGTTCGTGCTCCCCTACTGGATCCGCGGCGGCGCGGCCGCCGTCCTGCCGGGCTTCGACCCCGCCAGCTACCTGGACTCACTCGCCCGCTACCGGGCCACCGAGATCAACCTGGTACCCACCATGCTCGGCATGCTGCTGTCCTCCGGCGCCGCCGAGCGCGCCGACGTCTCCAGCCTTCGCACGGCGGTGTACGGCGCCAGCCCCATGCCCGGCCCGGTGCTGGCGCAGGCCCTCGACGTGTGGGGTCCACGCCTGGTGCAGTACTACGGGCAGACGGAGGCACCCCTGGCGATCACCGTGCTCGACGCCCTCGACCACACCGACCCGTCCCTGGCCGGCTCGTGCGGCCACCCCTCGGTCGACGCCGAGGTCCGGGTCGTCGGCAGCGACGGCGGCGCCCTGCCGGCCGGCGAGATCGGCGAGCTCCAGGTGCGTGCCCCCTTCGGCATGGCCGGCTACCACGACGCGCCCACCCTCACCGCCGAGACGATCAGCGGGGACGGCTGGATCGCCACCCGCGACCTGGCCCGGCTGGACGACCGCGGCTACCTCACGCTTGTCGACCGGACCAGCGACATGATCATCACCGGCGGCTACAACGTGTACCCGCGGGAGGTCGAGGAGGTGCTCATGGCCCACCCGGCGGTGTCCGGTGCGGCCGTCGTCGCCGCACCCGACCCGACGTGGGTGGAGGCGGTGACCGCCTTCGTCACGCTCCGCCCCGGGTCGAGCGCCACCCCCGACGAGCTGCGGGACGCGGTGCGCGGCGCGCTCGCCGGTTACAAGGTCCCCAAGACCGTGCACGTCGTCGACCAGCTCCCCCTCTCCCCCGTCGGGAAGATCCTCCGCCGGGCCCTGCGCGAGCCGCTGTGGGCCGACGCCGCGGGGCGCTCGTCGTGAGCGAGACGGTGACCGTCGAGCGGAACGGTCCGGTGACGACGGTGCGGCTGTCCCGCCCGGCGGCACGCAACGCCGTCGACGGGCCCACCGCCGCCGCGCTCGCCGACGCGTTCCGGGCCTTCGACGCCGACGACGAGGCCGCCGTGGCGGTGCTGCACGGCGAGGGCGGCACCTTCTGCGCCGGCGCGGACCTGCGGGCCATCGGGACCGACCGCGGCAACCGCACCGAGACCGACGGGGACGGGCCCATGGGCCCCACACGGATGCGGCTGCGCAAGCCCGTCATCGCCGCGATCGCCGGGCACGCCGTCGCCGGCGGCCTGGAGCTCGCGCTGTGGTGCGACCTGCGGGTCGCCGACGAGACGGCGATTCTCGGGGTCTACTGCCGCCGCTGGGGCGTGCCACTGGTCGACGGCGGCACCGTGCGGCTGCCGCGACTGATCGGCACCTCCCGGGCCATGGACCTGGTGCTCACCGGGCGAGGGGTGGACGCCGCCGAGGCGCTGCAGATCGGATTGGTCAACCGGGTCGTGCCCGCCGGGCAGGCGCTGACCGAGGCCCGGGCGCTGGCCGCCCGGATCGCCGCCTTCCCCCAGACCTGCCTGCGGGAGGACCGGGCCTCCCTGCTGGAACAGGACGGCCTCGACGAGGAGGCGGCCATGGCCAACGAGTTCCGCCACGGCATGGCCTCCCTCGCCGTCGACGCGCTGCCGGGGGCCGCACGCTTCGCCGCCGGGGAGGGCAGGCACGGCAGCGGCGTCTGACCCGGCCCGGGTGGCCACCGCGGCGCGGGACGACACGACTCCGCGCCCGGGGCCGCACCGCGCTGAGCAGCACCTTCGCGCAAGTACGTCTTGCACTCCCGGGTTATCGAACGTACGTTCGATGCATGGCGGACGCCGGCGCAGTGAGCGACTGGTACGCCACCGCCCGCGCCCGGGCGGTGGCCGCCGGACGGCGCCGACGAGCCCGCGAGGCGTCCACCGAGTGGCCCGAGTCCGCCCCGCCGGTGAGGCTGGCCGCCGGCCCGCTCGGCGAGGTGCAGGCCGCGGACCGCGAGATCGCCCGGCAGACCGCGCTGCGCGCCCGCGCGGTCGCCAGGTTCGCCGCGGACCGGCCCGCCGACGGCGACCGTGCCCAGGGTGAGCCGGGCGCGATGAGCCCGGAGCGGTGGGCCGCGCGTCCCGAGGTGCTGCGGGGGGTGAGCGAGTGGGCGACGCAGGAGCTCATGATCGCCCTCTCGCTCTCCGCCCGGGCCGCGGAAGCGTTGCTGGTCCGCTCGCTGACGCTCGTGGAGCGGCTGCCCGGCACGCTGGCCGCCCTGGAGGCGGGGGCCCTGCACCCCCGGGCACCTCTGGACCATGCTCGAGAAGGTCGCTCCCATCGCCGACGACCGGGTGCGGGCCGAGGTCGAGGCCGAGCTGCTGCGCTGGGCTGCAGGCCGGGTGGTGACGCCTGCGCAGCTGAACGACAAGGCGCGCCGCGAGGTGGCCATCGGGACGCCCGCGCCGCGGCCCGCACGCTGCAGGAAGCGCTGAAGCGGCGCGGGGTCCACATCCGCCCGGACGCCGTCGACGGCATGGCGACCGTGAGCGTGTACGCCACCATGCCGGAGGCCCAGGCGCTGTACCGGGCACTGACCGCCTGCGCGGAGGCGCTCGACGACGGCGACGACGGCGACGACGATCAGCGCACGCGGGGCCAGAAGATGGTCGACTGCCTGCTCGACCTGGTGCTGCGCCCGGGCGAGACCGATCTGCCGCCGGTGCAGGTGCTGCTCACCGTCGTCGCCTCGCTGGCCACCCTCGCCGGCGGAGACGGTTCCGGGGAGATCGACGGGCAGGTCGTGCCGGCCGAGATGATCCGCCACTTCCTGACAGCGCTCACCGGCCGGCCGCTGGGATCCGACTCCGCGGAGCCGGCCCCGGGGCAGCCGTCCGGCTCGATGTCGTGGCAGGCGCAGGAGCAGGCCGAGCTGGAGTGGTGGCTGGCCGAGACGGAGCGCCGGCTGCTCAGCGGTGAACTGGTCGATCCGACCCCGACGGCAACGGCGACCTCGCCCCTCCCCCGGACGTCGCCGGCGACCCCGCCCTTCCCCCGGACGTCGCCGGCGACCCCGCCACCACGCACGACGCACTCCCGGGCGACACGATCGAGGACGCCGAGATCGAGGGCGCCGAGATCGAGGGCGCCGAGATCGAGGACGCGCCCCGCGCCGACACCGGTGCCGACGCCGCCGTGGCCCAGGAGCGCCGGGGGTGCACCGCAGCCTCACCGACGTCGCGAGGGCCAGACCGGCGGCGCGGTGATCCTCCGGCGCCGGAACCGGAGGACACCCCACCGGATGCCGGCAATTCCTCACCGGCAGCAGCGACCACGGCCGGGGCGGTACCTCCCGGGCCGGCGGCCACCTCGCCCGGAACCGGCTGGTGGACGCTGGCCGACGAGGCGGTCGAGACCGCCGGCCTCGCCGTGCTCCGCGTGGAGCAGGAGCTCTCCCGCGCCGGACGACTGGTCCGCACGGCAGTCACGGCCGACGCCGACGACGAGGCCACCTGGCGGGCCGGCCCCGGAGGGCGGCTCACCGCAGCGGAGGACGCCTTGGCCGCGCTGCGGTCGGCCTCCGACGGGCGACGGGCGTGGCTCGCCGACCTGCTGGGGAGCACCGGTGGCGGCGGGCTGGCCGAGCGGCCGAGGATCGCTCTGACCGACGCGTTGTCCGGCACGCTGCTGGCCCTGACCGACCTGCCCCGTCTGCGCCGCGCGGGCAGCTGCGACCGTCCGAGCTGCCGTCGGAGCACCGGTCGCTGCACCCACGACCTCTCCGACCGGCCCGGCCTCGGCGCCCCGGGGCCCAGCACCGGCTACCGCCCTTCGGGCGAGCTGGATCGGTGGGTGCGGGCGCGGGATCGTCACTGCCGGTTCCCCGGCTGCCGTCGACGGGTGCCCCGCGGCGGCGAGCTCGACCACCACCGCCCGTATCCGGACGGTCCCACCAGCGCCGGCAACCTCGCCGGCTACTGCACCACCGACCACCGCGGCAAGCACCAGGCCCCGGGGTGGCGCCACGACCTCGGCAGCGACGGGAGCCTCACGGTCACCACCCCGAGCGGTCTGGTCGCGACCACCTCGCCGCCGCCGTACTGAGCGCCACACCACCGCCACGCATCGAGAAACCGGGTACGGGGCACCCCGTGCCCATGGCTGCTCAGATCAGCGACGCCGTCGTCGTCGACGTCCTCCGCCGGCTCGATCGGCTGCTGACCCCGCTGGCGGACCGGATGGGCCGGCCGCCGGAGCTGCCGCGCGAGGAGCGCGACCGCTGGTGGGCCGACCGGGTGTCCCGGGTGGCCGCGGGCGTGTCGGCGGTCCCCCGCTTCGCCGGCAAACTCGCCGATCTGCTGCCGCTGCAGAACAGCGTCGGCACCGCGGTGCAGTCGTTGGTGGTGCTCGGTGTCGCCGGGGAGCACGGGGTGACTGCCCCGGCCGACCGGGTGTCGCTGCTGGCGCGGGTCCTGCTGCGCCGGGAGCTCACGCCGGCCCAGGTCGAGCCGCTGCTCACCCGGAGCAAGGGCACCTACGTGGAGGGCGCGTTCGGCCCCCGGGACGAGCGCCGCGGGGCGAAGGGCGCCGTCCGCACGCTGTGGCGGGCGGCTCGGCTGCTCGGCCGAATCGACGACGCGCTGGACGCCCGCCCGAAGGGGAAGGTGTTCGCCCGCGCCCTGTCGAACCTGCCGGTCGTCGGTGTGGCCGGCGGGTACGCCTCCGAGCGCGAGGGGCTGCGGCGGGCGGCTGCCCGCGCCGCCGACCTGCTGGAGGGGACGCGGCAGGGCTGACGCCCGGGTGGTGCGGGCCGGCCGCCCCGGCAGTCCGCCCTACCCGGTGCGGGCGCTCGCCGGTTCCGCGGGGGTGGCGTCCCGGGCACCGCCCCGGCCCTCGTCCCGGTCCTCGTCCCGGCTCTCGTCCTGCGCGTCGTCCCGCTCCGGGTCGCGCCAGCCCGGCCCGGCAGCAGGCTCCCGGCCGCGCAGGTAGTCCACGACCCGGGCCACGCAGGCGGCGATCGGCACCGCCAGGAAGGCGCCGAGGACGCCGTAGGTCACGCCCCCCACCGTGACCGCGAGGATGATCGCGAACGGGTGCAGCCGCAGCACCGGGCTCAGGATCAGCGGTTCGAGCAGGTTCCCCTCGGCCTGCTGCACCACCACGACGAGGACCAGCACCAGCAGCGCCGTCGTCAGCCCCTGGTCGGCCAGCGCGACGAGGACGGCCAGCAGCCCCGAGACGAAGGCCCCCACGATGGGGAAGAACCCGCCGAGGAAGACCAGCACCGCCAGCGGCATGGCCAGCGGGACGCCGAGGAGGACCAGCCCGATCCCGATCGCCACGGCGTCCACGAGGGCGACGACCAACTGACCGCGGAAGTAGGCGCCGAGGGTCCAGAACAGCTGCCCGGACACCCGACGGACGTGCTGCCGGGTGCGCTCGGGCAGCAGGCTGATGATCCCCGACCAGATGCGCCCCCCGTCGCGCAGGTAGAAGAACAGGGCCACGAGAAACAGGACGACGGCGGTGGCGACGTCGCCGAGCGTCCGCGCCACCTGCAGCCCGCGGTCGACGACGTCGCTGCCACCGCCGCCGAGCGCACCGGCTGCCTGCTGGGCCATGTCGGCGAGCCCACCGTCGCCGACGTCGAAGGGCAGCGAGAAGGGCGTGTCAGCGACCAGCTCCGCCAGGTCGCTGAGCGCCTCCTCGACGCTCTCCGCCAGCGCCGGGATCTCGTCGGCGAAGCGCGGCACCACGAACCAGATCGCCAACCCCAGCAGCCCGAGGAGGGAGATCAGCAGCAGCAGCGCGACGACGGTGGAGGGCAGCCCCTTCCGCTTCAGCCAGGCCGCGACCGGCCACAGCACGGCGGCCGGGAACAGGGCGATCGCCAGCGGGGTGGCGACGACGCTGACCTCGCGCAGCAGCAGGTACGCCAGCACCGCCAGGGCGAGCACGCCGAGCGCGGCCCAGGCCCGCCGCCCGGCGCGCACCAGCCAGGAGTACCGATCCGCCTGCTCCGCTTCCGCGACCATGGGGCCTCCATGCCCCGCCGCGCGCGGGCAGACCCTGGTCAGCGGACGGCCGGTGCGCTCCCGGCCAGGTTGGCGAAGACCTCACGCGTGGCGGTGGACCGGTTCATGGTGATGAAGTGGATCCCCGGCACCCCCTCGTCGAGCAGCCGCCGGCACAGATCGGTGGCCACCTCCACGCCCAGCGCCCGCACCGCGGCCTTGTCCTCCGGCCGGTCGCCGTCCAGCGCGGCGAACCGGTCGGCGAGCTCCGCCGGGAACGCCTGACCGGACAGCTGGACGATCCGGGTGATCTGCCGGACGTTGGTGACCGGCATGACCCCGGCGATGACCGGGACGTCGCACCCGCGGGCGACGACCCGGTCCCGCATCCGCAGGTAGTCCTCGGCCCGGAAGAACATCTGGGTGATGGCGAAGTCGGCACCGGCCCGGCACTTCGCCACGAACATCTCGACGTCCGTGTCGAAGTCCGGCGAGCGCGGGTGGCGCTCGGGGAAGGCGGCGACGCCCACCGAGAAGTCGCCGACCGAGCGGATCAGCTCCACCAGCTCGGCGGCGTAGCGCAGCCCCTCCGGGTGGGCCACCCACTCCGCCTGCGGATCGGCACCCGGTGGGTCACCCCGCAGGGCCATGATGTTGCGGACCCCTGCCGCCGCCAGGCGGCTGATCACGTGCCGCAGCTCCGCGACGCTGTGGTCGACCGCGGTCAGGTGCGCCAGCGGCGTCATCGTGGTGTCCGCCGCGATCCGCTCGGTCATCGCCACGGTGCCCTCGCGGGTCGAGCCGCCGGCGCCGTAGGTGACCGACACGAACGAGGGGTGCAACCGCTCGAGCTCGCGCAGCGCCGTCCAGAGCAGCTCCTCCCCCGCCGGGGTCTTCGGCGGGAAGAACTCGAACGACCACGTCGGGCGCTCGGTGGCCAGGAGCTCACGGACGGTGGGTGTCACGGCACCCGAGGGTACGGGCGGTGCGGCAGCCCGCCCGCGACCGTCCTGTCGGAGAACTCCCCCGGCAGGTGCATCCGCAGCGCTCCCGCGCCCGGAAGAGGGCGTGTCCCGACCACCGAGCGACGGAGGAACGATGCAGCGGAGCACCCCCGCCGCCCTGCTGGTGCGGCGGCACCCCACCGGATCGGGCGATACTGACCAGATGATCGTCGGGGCGCAGCAGCGCGAGTCCGCCCGCCCCGCACCTCCGCTGTCGGTGGCCGACCTGGACCGGGTGCGCGCCGCGGTCGCCGAGGCGCTCACCCGCTTCCTCGACCAGCAGCGCAGCACGCTCGCCGCAATGGACGCCAGCCTCGTCCCGGTGGTCGACGAGGTCTGCGCCGTCGCCGCGGGCGGCAAGAAGCTGCGCCCCTCGTTCGCCTACTGGGGATGGCGGGGAGCGCGCGGACAAGGCCCGGGCGCCGGCGAGGACGAGGACGCCGTCCTGCGCGCGGTCGCGGCCCTGGAGTTCGTGCACGCCAGCGCGCTGGTGCACGACGACGTCATGGACGCCGCCGGCACCCGGCGCGGCCGCCCCACCACCCACATCGGCTTCGCCGACCGGCACACCATTCACGGCTTCTCCGGCGACCAGGACCTCTTCGGCGTCGGCGCGGCGATCCTCGTCGGCGACCTGGCGCTGGTCTGGTCCGACGAGATGCTGCGCTGCTCGGGCATCTCCGAGCCGGCCCTGGGCCGGGCGCGCGCCGTCTGGGACGCCATGCGCACCGAGGTCACCGCCGGCCAGTACCTGGACCTGCTGCGCGCCGCCGGTGGGCTGCCCGGGCCCGACGGCGCGCTCACCGTGGCCCGCTACAAGAGCGCGGGGTACACGGTGCAGCGCCCGCTGCAGCTGGGCGCCGCCATCGCCGGGGCCGGCCCGGCCGTGGTCGAGGCCTGCTCGGCCATCGGGCTGCCCCTGGGCGAGGCGTTCCAGCTCCGCGACGACCTGCTCGGGGTCTTCGGCGACCCCGAGGTCACCGGGAAGTCCGTCGATGACGACCTGCGCGAGGGCAAGCAGACGCTGCTGGTCGCGCTGGCCGAGGAGGCCGCCGACGACGCCGGGCGCCGGCTGCTCGGCGACCTGCTCGGCAACCCGGCCGCCGGGCCCGACGAGTTCGAGGCGCTGCGCGCGCTGCTGGTCACCACCGGCGCCCGCGACCGGGTGGAGGAGCGCATCGCCGCCAGCACCGCCCGGGCCCGCCAGGCCATCGCCGAGGCACCCCTCGCCGATGACGCCCGCGCGGCGCTGGACGCGCTCGCGGTCGCCGCGACGTCACGCACCGCCTGATGGTGCGCACCGTTCCGGGTCGCACCGACCGCGTCGTCGTCGTCGGGGCGGGGCTCGCGGGGCTGGCCGCGGCGCTGCGCCTGCGCGGTGCCGGTCGCGAGGTCACCGTCGTCGAGCGCGCCGGGGGGCCCGGCGGGCGGGCCGGGCGCATCGAGCGCGGCGGCTACGCGCTCGACACCGGGCCGTCGGTGTTCACCGCGCCGGAGATCGTCGCCGAGACGCTCGCCGCCGTCGGCGAGCGGCTGGAGGACCGGCTCGAGCTGCGCGCGCTGCGGACGAGCTACCGGGCGCAGTACGCCGACGGCACGCACCTGGACGTGCAGGCCGACCCGGAGGCGTTCGCCGCCGAGGTGGCCGCGCTGTGCGGGCCGGCCGAGGCCGCCGCCCTGCGGCGCTACCTCGCCGACCTCGCCGAGCTGTACCGGCTGCAGCTCACCACGTTCATCGACCGCAACCTGGACTCGCCGCTGGACCTGCTGGGCCCCGAGCTCCTGGCGCTCGCCCGCCGGGGTGGCTTCGGCCGGTTGTCCCGGCACGTCGCGCGGTACTTCGCCGACGACCGGCTGCGCCGGCTGTTCAGCTTCCAGGCCCTCTACGCCGGGGTCTCCCCCTTCCGCGCCATCGCCGCCTACGCGGTGATCGCCCAGCTCGACATCGGTGCCGGCGTGTGGCACCCGGTGGGTGGGATCGGCGCGGTGCCGCGCGCGCTGGCCGGCGCCGCCGCCGACGCCGGGGTGGTCCTCCGGTACGACACCGCCGTCGGCGAGCTGGAGACGCTCGGCAACCGGGTGACCGGCGTGGTCCTGGCCGACGGCGAGCGGCTGCCCGCCGACGCCGTCGTCGTCGCCACCGACGCGCCGCACACGCTGGTGCCCGGGCTGCGCGGACCCCGCCGCCCGGTCTACTCGCCCTCCTGCGTCGCGCTGCACCTCGGCGTGCGGGCCGAGGTGCCGGGGCAGGCGCACCACACGATCAGCTTCGGGCACTCCTGGCGCGGGGTGTTCGACGAGCTCACCCGCGACGGCCGGCCGATGAGCGACCCCAGCCTGCTGATCAGCATGCCCTCGGTCACCGACCGCTCCCTGGCCCCCGAGGGCGGGCAGGTGCTCAGCGTCGTCGCGCCCACCCCGAACCTGGACCCGCGCAGCGGCGGCAACCCGGACCTGGACTGGGCCGCCCTCGGCCCCCGCTACCGGGAGGAGCTGCTGGCCACGCTGGAGGCCCGCGGCTTCACCGGCGTCGCCGGCGCGATCGAGGTGGAGCACATGGACACCCCGGCGACCTGGGCGGCCCAGGGCATGGCCGCCGGGACGCCGTTCGCGCTGGCGCACACCTTCGGCCAGACCGGCCCGTTCCGCACCCCGACGCTGCCCCGCCGCGGCCCCGAGAACGTGGTGCTCGCCGGGTCGTCGGTGCAGCCGGGCGTCGGGGTCCCCATGGTGCTGATCAGCGGCCGGCTGGCCGCCGAGCGGATCACCGGGCCGGTGGCGCGGTGAGCCCGCTCCGGCCGCCGGGTACCCAGGCCGCCCGGCAGGCGCAGCTGGCTGCCGCCTACCGGCACTGCGCCGCCATCGCCGCGGAGCACGGCAAGAGCTACCACCTGGCCACCCGCCTGCTCACCCCCGAGCGGCGGCCGGCGGTGCACGCCCTCTACGCCGCGGCGCGGGTCGCCGACGACTTCGTCGACCACCCCGGCGCCGACCCGGCCGGCGACCTGATGACCTGGTCGGCGGCGCTGCTCGCCGAGCTGGAGACGGGCTGGTCCGACGACCCGGTGCGGCTCGCGCTGGTGCACACCTTCCGGCGCTACGGCATCCCGGTCGAGCACCTGGTCGACTTCCTCGCCGCCATGACCAGCGACCTCGACGTCACCGGCTACGCCGACCTCGACGCGCTGGACCGCTACATGTGGGGCTCCGCGTCGGTCATCGGCCTGCAGGTGCTCCCCGTGCTGGGCACCGCTCCCGGCGTCGCCCGCGAGGAGGCGGCACCGCACGCGATCGCCCTCGGCGAGGCGTTCCAGCTGACGAACTTCCTGCGCGACGTCGGCGAGGACGTCGACCGCGGCCGGGTCTACCTGCCCGCCGACCTGATGGCCGCGCACGGGGTGACCCGGGAGCAGCTGGCGGCCAAGCGGTTCGACGACCGGTTCCGGCAGCTGATGCGGGAGATGGTGGCGATCGTGCGCCGCCGGTACGACGACGCCGCGCCCGGCACCCCGATGCTGGCGCCGGAGTCGCGCGACTGCGTGCGCGCGGCCACCGCCCTCTACGGCGGGATCCTCACCGAGATCGAGCGGGCCGACTACCGGGTGCTCGACCGGCGGGTGTCGGTCTCCAGGCCGCGCCGCCTGGCCGTGTTCGCCCGGCGGTTGACCGCCGCCCAGGTGGCGAGGGTGAGGGTGACCATGGCGAAGCCGAAGAGCAGGTCCTCCACCGGCGCGTAGGCGATCCGCGGCCCCCAGATCGTGGCCGGGTCGTAGGTCACCACGTCCAGCCCGGTGAGCACGCCGTTCATCAGCAGCTGGAAGAACAGGATGATCGCGTAGGCGACCCAGAACACCCGCCGGGTGACCATGCGCGTGCGGAGGACCGCCAGGTCCACCACGAGGACGGCGGCGACCGCGGTCACCGCCAGGGCGCTGTAGCTCACCTCTCGGCCTCCCTCGCCGGGTAGCCCGCATCCCAGCCGGTCACCTTCCGCACCGCCTCGAGCGCGAGCACCGAGCACAGCGGGACGACGAGGAAGAACAGGACCTCCTCCACCGGGATCCCCCCGGGCAGCCGGACGCCGACGGTGCGCGCCGCCGAGTAGTCCCAGTGGCCCTGCGCGATGGCGTAGAGCACCCAGCCGACGAAGACGACGAACATCGGGAGGACGGCGAGGAGGAACCGCCGCCAGCGCGCGTAGACGCGCACGCCCAGCAGCAGCTCCAGCGGCGCGGTCACCACCAGGCAGCCGACCAGCAGGCCCAGGTACGTCAGCCGCTCCACGGAACCCGCTTCCGTCCCCGGCCCGCCCCCGGATGCACCCGGCTCAGAGCGCCAGCGCCTGCGCCCGCCGGGTGACCTCGGTGTGCCGGTCGTCCCGCAGCGCCTGCACCGGGGTGCCGGGCAGCGACTCGTCCTCCCGGAACAGCCACTCGAAGGCCTCCTCGTCGCTGAAGCCGCCGTCCCGGAGGACCGTCAGCAGCCCGGGCAGGTGCTTGAGGACCACCCCGTCCTGCACGAAGTCGGCGGGGATCTTGCCGTTCCCGCTGCCGGGGACGGCCATCAGCTTCCCGTCGCGCAGCAGCTGCCGGACCCGGTTCGGGGAGGTGCCCAGCAGCTGGGCGACCTCCGCGGGGGTGAGCGTCTCCATAGAGTGTCAGCCTATGGCGAGCAGAGGACCAGCGGGCAGCCCGGTGCCGGGACCGACCGGCCGGCACGACGGGGCGGAGGCCGCCGAGGTCACCGAGGTTGCCGAGGACCCCCGCCCGGAGCCGCCGTTCGTCGACCTCGTCGACCTCGAGGCCCGGTCCCGGGAGCTGCTGCCCCAGCCGGTCTACGACTACTACGCCGGCGGCGCCGAGACCGAGACGACGATGGGCGAGGCGACGGCGGCCTGGCGCACCTGGCGGCTCCGGCCCCGGGTGCTGCGCGGCACCACCAGCGCCTCGCTCGCCACCGAGCTGCTGGGCACACCGGTGGGCACCCCGATCGGCATCGCCCCCTGGGCCTACCAGGCCATGGCGCACCCCGACGGCGAGCTCGCCACCGCCCGGGCCGCCGCCGCCACCGGTGCCCTGATGACCGTGTCCACCAGCGCGACCCACAGCCTGGAGGAGGTCGCCGCCGTCGAGCCCGGCAGCCCGAAGTGGTTCCAGCTCTACCGGATGCACTCCGAGCGGCACACCGACGACCTCGCCCGCCGCGCCGGGGACGCCGGCTACCGGGCGCTGGTCATGACCGTCGACGTCCCGCTGCTGGGGCGCCGCCGGCGCGATCTGCGCCACGACTTCGTGCACCGCGCCGGCGTGCGGATGGCCAACCGGCCCCCGGAGGGCGAGGGGCCGACCCTGGACGGCCTGGCCACCGCCACCTGGACCTTCGACGAGATCGCCCGCTTCGGCGAGCTCTCCGGCCTGCCGGTGGTGGTCAAGGGCGTGCTCCGGGGCGACGACGCCGTCCGCTGCGTGCAGGCCGGCGCCGCCGCCGTGTGGGTCACCACGCACGGTGGCCGGCAGGTCGACCCCGCGGTGAGCAGCGCCCAGGCGCTCCCCGAGATCGTCGACGCCGTCGGCGAGGACGTGGAGGTCTACGCCGACGGCGGCATCCGTTCCGGGTCGGACGTGCTCACCGCGCTCGCCCTGGGGGCCTCGGCGGTCTTCCTCGGCCGGCCGGTCGTCTGGGGGCTCGCCGCCGGGGGCGAGCAGGGCGTGGCGCGGGTCCTCGGCGGCCTCGCCGAGGAGCTCGAGCACACGATGGTCCTGTGCGGGCTCGACGACGTCCGGTCGGTACCCGCCGACACGGTGGTGGCGGCGCGATAACCTCCCGGAGGGCCGTGACTGGCGCGTCGAGGTGGGCCACCACCGGGGAGCGGCCCGCACCACCGTCGCCGTGCGCCTGGGCACCTCACCGTCGTTCAGCGCAGGAGCCCTCATGACCACCGCCCCCCGCATCACCCACTCCTTCGACGGCACCGCTGCCTCGGCCGCCTACCGCAACGCCCTGGCCGTGATCGGCGCCGTCGAGCCCCGGGTCGCCGACGCGATCAGCCAGGAGCTGACCGACCAGCGCGCCTCGCTGAAGCTGATCGCCAGCGAGAACTACGCCAGCCCCGCCGTGCTGCTCACCATGGGCAGCTGGTTCAGCGACAAGTACGCCGAGGGCACCGTCGGGCACCGCTTCTACGCCGGCTGCCAGAACGTGGACTCCGTCGAGGCGCTCGCCGCCGAGCACGCCCGCGAGCTGTTCGGCGCGCCGTACGCCTACGTGCAGCCGCACTCGGGCATCGACGCCAACCTGGTCGCCTTCTGGGCCGTGCTCGCCCAGCGGGTCGAGCTGCCCGCCCTGCAGGAAGCCGGCGCCCGGCACGTGAACGACCTCACCGACGCCGACTGGGCGCAGCTGCGCCGCGCCCTGGGCGACCAACGGATGCTCGGGATGTCGCTGGACGCCGGCGGTCACCTCACCCACGGCTTCCGCCCCAACATCAGCGGCAAGATGTTCGAGCAGTCGTCCTACGGCACCGATCCGTCGACCGGGCTGCTCGACTACGCCGCCGTCCGCGCCCGGGCCCGCGAGTTCCGGCCGCTGATCCTCATGGCCGGCTACTCCGCCTACCCGCGGCGGGTGGACTTCGCGGCGATGCGCGAGATCGCCGACGAGGTGGGCGCCACCCTGGTCGTCGACATGGCGCACTTCGCCGGCCTGGTCGCGGGCAAGGTGCTCACCGGCGACTTCGACCCGGTGCCGCACGCGCACGTCGTCACCAGCACCAGCCACAAGTCGCTGCGCGGCCCGCGCGGCGGATTCGTGCTGGCCCAGCCGGAGTTCGCCGACGCCGTCGACCGCGGCTGCCCCATGGTGCTCGGTGGCCCGCTGCCGCACGTGATGGCCGCGAAGGCGGTCGCCTTCGCCGAGGCCCGCCGCCCCGAGTTCGCCGGCTACGCCCAGGCGGTCGCCGACAACGCGCAGACCCTCGCCGAGGGGCTGACGAAGCGCGGCGCCCGACTGGTCACCGGCGGCACCGACAACCACCTGGTGCTCATCGACGTCACCGGCTTCGGCCTGACCGGTCGCCAGGCCGAGTCCGCGCTGCTGGACGCCGGCATCGTCACCAACCGCAACGCAGTGCCGGCCGACCCCAACGGCGCCTGGTACACCTCCGGCGTCCGGCTGGGCACCCCGGCGCTGACCAGCCGCGGCTTCGGCCCGGCCGAGTTCGACCGGACGGCGGAGCTGATCGTCGACGTCCTCTCCGCCACCACCCCGGCGGCGACCCGCGACGGCGCGGCCTCGCAGGCGAGGTACGTGGTGGCCGACGGCGTCGCCGACCGCACCCGGGCGGCGGCCGCCGAGCTGCTGGCCGCGCACCCGCTGTACCCCGGCCTCGACCTCGCCTGATGCGGCCTCCCCGCAGGGGCCCGGCGCGAGCTCGCGAGCGCCGGGCCCCTGCAGGGAGGTCCTTCTCCATCCGTCACAGGCGCCCCGGTGATCCCCGTCGCCGCGTCGTGGAGCGACCAGGACCCTCCCCGCTCCTACACTCGGCCGTGTGGACACCGCCGTGACCGACCCCGTGGTCGGCCTCGTTCTCGAGGGGCGCTACCGCCTCGAGGAGCGGGTGGCGCGGGGCGGCATGTCCACCGTCTACGCGGCCACCGACCTCCGGCTGCACAAGACCGTCGCGGTCAAGGTCATGGCCGAGCACCTGGCCCACGACCCCACGTTCGTCGACCGGTTCACCCGCGAGGCGCGGGCGGCGGCGATGCTCAGCCACGTCAACGTCGTCGGGGTCAGCGACCAGGGCAGCGACCAGGGGCTGGTCTTCCTGGTCATGGAGCTCGTGCGCGGGCGGACGCTGCGCGACCTGCTCAGCGCCCGCGGCCGGCTCACCGTCGGCGAGGCCTTCGCCGTCCTGGAGCCGGTGCTCGCCGGGCTCACCGCCGCGCACCGGGCCGGGATCGTGCACCGCGACATCAAGCCGGAGAACGTGCTCATCGGCGTCGACGGCGTGGTCAAGGTGGCCGACTTCGGCCTGGCGCGCGCCGTCGTCGGCACCGGCCAGACCAGCCAGACCGGCGGGGTGCTCATCGGCACCGTCGCCTACCTCTCCCCCGAGCAGCTCGAGCGCGGCCGCGCCGATGCCCGCAGCGACATCTACGCCGCCGGCATCGTGCTCTACGAGATGCTCACCGGGCACCCGCCGTTCGGCGGTGACACCCCGCTCGCGGTGGCCTACCAGCACGTCCACCACGACGTGCCCGCACCGTCCGCGGAGGTTCCCGGCCTGCCCTGGCAGGTCGACGAGCTGGTGGCCCGGACCACCCGCCGCGACCCGGCCGGGCGCCCCCTGGACGCCGGTGCGTTCCTCGCCGAGCTGCACGACGTCCGCACCGACCTCGGCATCGACCCGGTCCCCGTGCCGACCGGGCAGAGCACGGCCGGCCCGGCCACGCTGCGGCCCACCAACCGCCCGACCCGGCCCCGGCCCGGCCACCCCAGCGATCCCGGCACCGAGGTGCTCGGCGGCCGCGGCTCGCGCGCCGGGCGCACCAGCATGCTGCCGGGGATGGGCGCCGGTCCCACGACCGACGTGCAGGGCCGTCGCCCCGGGCCGGCGCGGCCGCGTCCCGGCGTCCCCGACCACATCCGGCGGCGCCGCGCCCGGCTGCTGGTCGCCGTCGTCCTGCTCATGGCGATCACGGTCGGCGCGGTCGGCTGGTGGCTGGGCTCCGGCCGCTGGACCGACGTCCCCGCGCTGACCGGCAAGCAGGAGGCCGCGGCCATCGACCTGCTGCAGGACGCCGGGCTCGACCCCGACCCGGTCGTGCGGGAGTGGAGCGAGTCGGTGCCGGAGGGCGTGGTCATCTCGACCGACCCGTCGTCGGGCGAGCTCATCCGCGGCACCGACGTCCGCGTCGTCGTCTCCAAGGGGCCCGAGCGCTACACCGTGCCGCCGGAGCTCGTGGGCCAGCCGGTCGACGACGTCGAGGCGCGCCTGCAGGCCGACCTGCCGATCCAGATCACCCGGGGCCAGGCCTACGACGACGCCGTGCCCCCGGGCAATGTGATCGGCTTCGACCCGCCCGCGGGGACCGCGCTCAAGCGCGACCAGGTCGTGACGGTCGTGGTCAGCCAGGGCCGGGCACCGGTCGCCGTCCCCGACGTGACCGGACAGACCCCGGAGCAGGCGCGGGCCAACCTCGAGGCGCAGGGCTTCACCGTCGAGCGCGGCGAGGACGGCCGCAGCGACCAGGTCGACAAGGGCGAGGTCATGGCCGTCGAACCTGGTCCCGGCGCGGGCCCCGTCCCCTACGGCAGCACCGTGCGCATCCAGGTCTCGGCGGGCGTCCCGCTGGTCACCGTGCCCGACGTCGTCGGCAAGAGCGGCGACGAGGCCACCGCGATCCTGCGGGCCGCCGGCCTGCAGGTGGAGGCCACCCGGTTCTTCGGCAACCGGGTGCTGCGGCAGAGCCCCGCTGCCGGCGAGACCGTGGAGCGCGGCACCCCCGTCACCATCCTGCTCACCTTCGGATAGGTCCTTGTCGCACACCTCCCCCGGTGTGCCCGCCATCGGCGCGCACATCCAGATCAAGGGCGGCCTGGCCACGGGTGGGCTCGCCTACACCGACGCCGTCGCCGCCCGCGCCGTCCAGGTCTTCGTGGGCAACCCCCGCGGCTGGAAGCTCACCGACGGCGACCCGGCGCAGGACGCGAGGTTCACCGCCGGCTGCGCCGAGCGCGGCGTGCCCTCGTTCGTCCACACCCCGTTCCTGGTGAACGTCGGCTCGCCGACCGAGGCGACCGTGACGCAGTCGGTCGCCTCGATCGCGCACAACCTGCGGCGCGGCGCGCAGCTGGGCTGCCAGGGCGTCGTCGTGCACGCCGGGTCCGCCGTCGGGGAGGACCGGTACGAACCGGCCCTGCGCCAGCTCCACGAGCAGTTGCTGCCCGTGCTGGAGGCCGCCGACCCCGACGGGCCGCGGCTGCTGATCGAGCCGACGGCCGGCGGCGGCAAGGCCCTCGCCGCCACGGTCGAGGAGCTCGGCCCCTACTTCGCCGCGCTGGAGCACCACCCGCTGCTGGGCGTGTGCTTCGACACCTGCCACGCCTGGGCCGCCGGCCACGACCTCGCGGCTCCCGGCGGGATGTCGGCTACCCTCGAGGCGCTGGAGGCCACCGTGGGCCCCGGCCGGCTGGGCCTGGTGCACGTGAACGACTCGCTCGACGCCTGCGGTTCCAAGCGCGACCGGCACACGACCATCGGCGAGGGGCTGATCGGGTCGGGCGAGTACGGCACCGGCCCGTTCGCCGAGCTGCTGCGCCACCGCACCACCGCCGGGGTGCCCATGGTCGTGGAGACGCCGAGCCTGCGCGACGGCGACCCGTGCGGCGGCCACGCCGCCGACATCAAGCTGCTGAACTCCCTGATCGGCGACCCCGCCGCCTGACCCGGGCGAGATCTGCACACTCGCCCCCATCAGCCGCCCGATGCGGGCCACATCGCAGATCTGGCGGTGCCGGCCGCTCTCACCGGTCCGCCCGGCGGCTAGCGGTCGAGGAGGTCCGCGAGGACGTCGGCGGCGTGGTCGACCGCGACGCGGTCGACGTCCAGGTGGGTCACCAGCCTGATCCGGCGCGGGCCGACCTGCCCGACCAGCACGCCCCGCGCCCTGGCCGCCTCGGCGATCGTCGGGGCCGGCACCTCGTCGAGGACCACCATGTTGGTCTCCACCGACGCCGGGTCGACCCCCAGCCGCTTGGCCAGCAGCTGCGCGTGCTCGTGGTCCTCGCCCAGCCGCGGCAGGTGGTGGTCGAGGGCGTGCAGGCCCGCCGCGGCCAGCACCCCGGCCTGCCGCATGCCACCGCCCAGCCGCTTGCGCCACAGCCGGGCGGCCGCGATCCGCTCCGCCGACGCGACCAGCACCGACCCCACCGGCGCCCCCAGGCCCTTGGACAGGCACACCGAGGCGGTGTCGGCGAGCCGGCCGTAGGTCGCCAGGTCGACGCCGGAGGCGACGTGCGCGTTCCAGATGCGGGCGCCGTCGAGGTGGACGGCGACGTCGGCGCCGCGCGACCAGTCCCACAGCCGCTGGAGCTGGTCGAGCGGCTGCACCCGGCCGAAGCCACGGTTGTGGGTGTTCTCCACGGCGACGGCCGCGGTGGCGGTGAGGTGCCAGTCGTCCTTCGGCCGCACCTGCGCGATGACCTGGTCCGCGTCCAGCCGACCCCGGTCGGAGACCACGGTGCGGGTGGAGATGCCGAAGACCGCCGCCGCGGCACCCATCTCGTAGGTGACCACGTGCGCGTCGGCGTCGCAGAGCACCTCCTGGCCGGGCTCGCAGACCAGCCGCATGCCGATCTGGTTGCCCATGGTCCCCGAGGGGACGAACAGGCCGGCCTCGTGCCCGAACATCGCCGCCACCCGCTCCTCGAGCGCGGTGATCGACGGGTCCTCGCGGTAGACGTCGTCGCCCACCTCCGCCTCGGCCATGACGCGGCGCATCGCCGCGGTGGGCCGGGTGACGGTGTCCGAGCGGAGGTCGATCACGGCCCCGTCCAGAGGCTCGTCCCGAGCATGCGAGGGATCGGCGGCCCCGTCCAGGGCACCGCCGCGAGCGTGCGAGCGGTGGGGAGGATGGGGTCCTTCTGGGGGCCCTTACCCACGCAGCATCTCCGCCACGAGGAACGCCAGCTCCAGCGACTGACCGGTGTTCAGCCGCGGGTCGCAGGCGGTCTCGTACCGGCTGTTGAGGTCCTCGTCGCTGATCTCCATCGCCCCGCCGAGGCACTCGGTGACGTCCTCACCGGTCAGCTCCACGTGGATGCCGCCCGGCCAGGTGCCCAGCGCCCGGTGCACGTCGAAGAAGCCGAGCACCTCGTCGACCACGCGGTCGAAGTGCCGGGTCTTGTAGCCGGTCGAGGACTCGTGGGTGTTGCCGTGCATCGGGTCGCACTGCCAGACGACGGTGTGCCCGCTGGCGGTGACCTTCTCCACGATGCCCGGCAGGACGTCGCGGATCTTCCCGTTGCCCATCCGGCTGATCAGGGTGAGCCGGCCCGGCACGCCGTCCGGGTCGAGGCGCTCGACGAGCTCCACGGCCTGCTCCGGCGTCGTCGTCGGGCCGATCTTCACGCCGATCGGGTTCGCCAGCTTCGACACGAACTCGATGTGCGCGCCGTCCATCTGGCGGGTCCGCTCCCCCACCCAGACGAAGTGGGCGGAGAGGGCGTACGGCCGGCCCTCGTGCATGCGCAGCAGCGCGCGCTCGTAGTCGAGGATCAGCGCCTCGTGCGAGTTGAACAGCTCCACCCCGCGCAGCGCGTCGGAGTCGATGCCGCAGGCCCGCATGAACGCCAGTGCGCGGTCGATCTCCCGGGCGATCACCTCGTACCGCACGCCCGCCGGCGAGTTGGCGACGAAGTCGCGGTTCCAGTCGTGCACGGCGTGCAGGTCGGCCATGCCGCCGCGGGCGTAGGCCCGGATCATGTTCATGGCGGCGGCGGAGTTCGCGTAGGCCCGCACCAGGCGGTTCGGGTCGGGGATGCGCTTCTCCAGCACCGGCTCCAGGTCGTTCACCATGTCGCCCCGGTAGGAGGGCAGGCCCAGGGCGTCGGTGTCCGACGAGCGCGGCTTGGCGTACTGCCCCGCCACGCGGCCGACCTTGACCACCGGCACGCTCGCGCCGTAGGTGAGCACGACGGCCATCTGCAGCATCGTGCGGGTGGTGGCCTGCAGGTGCGGCTCGGTGTTGAGGTCGAACGTCTCCGCGCAGTCACCACCCTGCAGCAGGAACGCCTTGCCCTGCGCGACGTCGGCCAGCTGGGCGCGGAGGGTGTCGACCTCGCTCGGGGCGACGATCGGCGGGACCGAGGAGAGAGTCGCCAGCACGGCGTCCAGCGCGGCCCGGTCGGGCCACCGCGGCTGCTGGGCGGCGGGCAGTTCCCGCCACCGGTCCAGACCGGGGACCAGCTCGGCAGGTTCGGGGAGGCTCACGCCCCGAGGGTACGGCGAGACCCCTCCGCGCTGGCCAGGGAGTCGTCCCACGAAGCGGGACGGCGTCCCGGCGCGGACGCCGGCGGACCGTGGAGCGACTCCATCCAGGCGCACCACCCGCCCCGCGCGGTGACGATCAGGCCACAGACGGTCGCTCCCGCGGCGAACCCCGCGCTGAGCTGCCGATATCCCGGTCGAGCGGCGGCACCCAGATCGCCGCCCCTACCTGGAAGGCAGAACATGCGCTGGACGAACCTGCCCGCCTGGGCGGTTCCCTCGAACACGGGCATCCGGACCAAGGTCGTGGCCCTCGCGGTGGCCAGCGTCACCGCGACCGGCGTGGCCATGGGCGGCGTCAGCGCCTGGCAGAGCAGCCGGTTCGCCGACGACGCCGCGCAGCACATGGACGCCCTCGTCGAGCAGGACATCAGCCGGGCGGCCCGCGGCACCTACGACGTCGTCGCCACCCAGGGCGCCTCCACCGCCGCCAAGGTCGGCTCCGACCTCGCCACCGCCCGGTACGTCCTGCAGCAGGCCGGCGGGTTCGCGATCGACGACTCCGGCACCGGGTTGGTCCCCTGGGACGCCAAGAACCAGCTGACCGGCGAGGTCACGCCCCTGACCCTCCCCCGCGTCCTCGTCGGCGGCGAGTGGCTGGGGAAGAACAGCGACGCCGCCGTCCCCACGCCGGTGGTCGACACCGTCAAGACGATGGTCGGGGCCACCGTGACCATCTTCCAGAAGACGCCCTCGGGCGACTTCCTGCGCGTGGCCACGAACGTGCAGGCCGCGAGCGGCGCCCGCGCCATCGGCACCTACATCCCCGCCGTCAACCCCGACGGCGCGCCGAACCCGGTCGCCTCCGCCGTGAGCAAGGGCGAGACCTACCGCGGCAACGCCTTCGTCGTCGACTCCTGGCTGGTGTCGGCCTACGAACCCATCCTCGGGCCCGCGGGTGACGTGGTCGGCGTCCTCTACGTCGGGGTGAAGCAGGAGAACCTGCCCGCGCTCCGCGAGGGCCTGCAGGCCACCACCATCGGGGAGAACGGCCACGTCGAGATCTACGGCGGCACGGGGGACCGCGCCGGCACCGTGCTGATCAGCCCCGACGGCAGCCGCGACGGCGAGCAGATGCTCTCGGCCACCGACGCCGACGGCACGCCCTACGTGCAGCAGATCGTCGACGCCGCCCTGCAGCTGCAAGGCGGCGAGCAGGCGACCGTGCGCTACGACGACCCCCAGGCCGGGCCCACGACCGTCCGGGTGTCGTACTACGCCCCCTGGGACTGGATCATCGCCACCGTGGCGCGCGACGAGGACTTCGCCGGCGCCCAGGAGTCCCTCGCGTCCGGCCGCTCGTCCATGATGTGGGCGATGGTGGTCGCCGGCCTGGTGATCGCCGTGCTGGGCGGGGTGCTCGCCCGGTGGGTCGGGCACCGGCTGACCCAGCCCCTGACCCACCTGCGCGACCGCATGGCCGAGATCGCCGACGGGGAGGGCGACCTGACCCAGCGGATGGACGACTCCCGCGACGACGAGGTCGGGCAGCTCTCCGGCGCCTTCAACCGCTTCGTGGAGAAGGTGGCCGGCACCGTGCGCGACATCCACCGGTGCGCGCAGGACGTCGCCGCCTCGGCCGCAGGGGTGTCCACCGTCGCCGACGGCCTGGCGCAGCGGGCCTCCCGCAGCCGGGACCAGGCGCAGGGGGCCCACGGCGTCGCGGCGGAGATCAGCAGCAGCGTCTCCTCCGCGGCCGCCGGCGCCGAGGAGATGGGGGTCTCGATCACCGAGATCGCCCGCAGCGCCGCCGAGGCGGCGGAGGTCGGCCGCCAGGCGGCGTCCCTCGCCGAGCAGACCGAGACGACGATCGCCGCGCTCGGGGCGAGCTCCGCGGAGATCGGGGACGTCGTGAAGGTCATCTCCGGGGTGGCCGAGCAGACCAACCTGCTGGCCCTCAACGCCACCATCGAGGCGGCCCGCGCGGGCGATGCGGGCAAGGGCTTCGCCGTCGTCGCCAACGAGGTCAAGGAGCTCGCGCAGGAGGCGGCGAAGGCCAGCGAGGAGATCGCGCAGCGGGTGCAGGGCATCCAGTCCGAGACCACCGACGCGGTGCGGTCGATCTCGCGCATCGCCGAAGTGGTCCGGGCGATCAACGACCACCAGACGACGATCGCCAGCGCCGTCGAGGAGCAGACGGCGACCACCCGGGAGCTCAGCCGCAGCGTGGCGACGGCGGCGGAGGGCGCCGGCACCGTCACCACCACGTTGACCACGGTGAGCCGGGACGCCGACGACAGCGCGACCGACGTGGAGCGGGCCCGCTCGGCGGCCCAGGAGCTGGACGGGCTGTCCAAGGAGCTCAACCGGCTGCTCGCCGTCTTCACGGTGTAGCCGCCGCCGTGTGGGGGAAGGCCCTCTCCCGGCGACGGGAGAGGGCCTTCTGCGCTTCTCAGGTCAGCGCACGCCGCGCCGTGCCCCCGAGCCGGCCTCGCGCCGGCCGGAGAACCGGTTGTAGAGCAGGAGCACGAGCACCGCTCCCAGGACGGAACCGATGATCCCGACGGGACCGAATCCGCGGTCCCGGAAGCCACCGAAGAGGAGGCCGAGGACCAGGCCACCGACGACGGAGCCGCTCACGCCGAGCAGCAGCGTGGCGCCCAGGCTCATGGTGTCCTTGCCGGGCACGAGCGCCCGGGCGAGGAAACCGGCGATCAGACCGACGACGAGCAACCAGAGCAGGGAGAGCACGGGGAACACCTCTTCACGACGACGCAGCGGGACGTGCTGCGGATGTCCGGGACGGTGGTGGCGCACCCGGTCGGGATCGGGCAGCGTTCCGGGGGCCGTCCCTTCCCGGTGGCGGCAAGCGGCTCGCCGCGACGGCTCAGGCGCCGCCGGACCGGGGACGGCCGCGGCGGGGACGGCCGCGGCGGGGCCGGCCGACGCCGTGCCGGATCTCGCCGGGCGGGGGGATCGGGAGGCCCAGCAGCCGCAGCACCCGGGCGACCACCGGCGAGGCCGCCACCAGGACGACGTCGCGGGCGAGCGCCGGGGAGAGCCCGTGCGAGTCGATGAAGCTGACGCGGCCGAGGTCGACCGCGATCGGCCCCGGATCGGTGGCCCGCACGTGGGCGAGGAGGGCCGCGAACAGATCAGCGCCCGCCAGGTCGGCTCACCGGACACCTCGACGAGAGGACGGCGCCCGCCCCACCGGATATCCAGGGTCAGCTCGGCACCGTCCGCGACCGCGCCGGTGTGCCGGGACGCCGGGTGCCCGGCGCGCAGCCGCTGCGCGGATCGGCCGGGTCGGGCCACCGACGGGGTGGCCGGGGAGGCGGTGGGCCGCGGGAGCGGGTGGGAGGTCCGAGCCATGTCCCGACGCTAGGACTGCGCGCCCGCCGCCGGCAGGGGCCGGGCCGGACGACACCCGCTGCCACTCGTTGCCGGGATCCGGCAGCGTCGACCGGGCAACCCGCTGCTCAGCGGAGGGTGAGGGGCCTCGCCGGCCAGTCGAGCAGGCGCGCTCCGGTGACGGCGACGAGGAGCGGCAGCTGGTCGGCCGGATCCGCCGGGTCGTACCCGCTGAGCTCCCGGATCCGCTGCAGCCGGTAGGTCACCGCACGCACGCTCAGGTGCAGCCGACGGGCCGCCGAGGCCGCATTGCGCCCGCCGGCGAAGTACACCTCTGCCGTCGCGACAAGGGGTTCGGGGCCACCCCGGGCGTCCACCAGCGGACCGAGCACCGTGCCGACGAGGTCGGCGATCGCCTCCTCGTCCCGGAGCAGCACCCGGTAGACGAGCATGTCCCGCGCGTGGACCACCGGTTCGGGGAGGCTCAGCCGCTGCGCGACCTCGAGGGCGTCCACCGCCTCGCGGTAGGAGCGGAGGACCCCCCGCGGACCGGGGTACGAGCGCCCCACCCCCACCCGCCACCGCGCACGGCGGGTCAGCCGGCCCACCGCCTGGCCGGACAGCTCGGCCAGCGCGTCGTCGTCGGGTGCCCGCCCACCCGGCGCCGGGACCGAGGACAGCACGCAGACGAGCCGACCGTCCTTCGCCGCGACGAGCAGCCCTCGGTCGCCGAAGCGGGCGCGCGCCTCCGCTTCCAGCCACCCGGTCAGGGCATGCCGGAGTCGGTGGGCCGGTCGGTCGCCGCCACCGTCACGGTGTGGCTGCCGGTCAGCGCCAGCCCCAGCCGGTCGGCCCGCTCGACGAGCGCGCCGACCTCCGACCGGCCGGTGAGCAGGTCGTCGACGAACTCCCGCCGGAACGCCTCCTCGCGACGGACCACGTCCCGCTCGGCGTCGACGTGCCCCGCGGCCAGGGCCGCCAGCGCCGTGTCCGCCCCGCGCCACACGGCCTCCCCGACGGACACCAGGTCGACGGAGCCCGACCGTCCGCGGGAGTCACCCACGAGGCCCGGGAGGCGCGGCCAGAGCCTGCGCGACGCAGTCATGTACAGGTCCACCAGCGCGGGCAGCCCGACCCCCTGCTCCGCCGCCCTCGCGCCGAGCTGCCGGCAGTGGGCCTCCTCGGCGGCCGTCAGCCGGCGCCCCTGCACCGCCACGGCGGTCAGCACGGTCAGGTACCCGTCGAGCAGGGACGCCGGCACCCCGTGCTCCCGGGCGGCGGCGTCCTCCACCTCCGCCAGCACCTCGGACTCCGGGCGCTCGCTGGGTCGGCCCACACCGGGCACTGTTCCGTCTCCCGCCCCCGGGGTCCACCTGCGGGCGGTGGGCACGTCAGCCCGCGGCCTCGATGGCGTGCCAGCGCGCGAGGTTGTACCGGGCGTCGACCAGCGCGTCGTGGGTGCCCTGCGGCTTCGGCGGCAGCGGCGGCTGCCCCCGGTCGTCCCAGCGCTGCCGCAGCTCCCGGGTGAAGCGCGGGATGGGCCCGGGCAGCGCCGGCATCGCGCCCCACAGCTGGCACAGCGCCACGTGGTCGTAGGCGGCGAACCAGGCCCACAGCTCGATCTCCTCCCCCGGTGCGGTCAGGAAGGAGAGCAGGTCCTCGCGGATCCGCTGGCGGCTGCGCCACGCCTTGTCCGCCGGCGGGGGCAGCTGGTCGAGCACGTTGCGGCGCACCCAGGGAATGGCCTTGCCGGGGTCGAACTCCGTGCTCACGGCGTAGAACTCCCGGCCGGTCTCGTCGACGACGCCGATGGAGACGAGGTCGATCGTGGTGCCGTCCTCGATGAACTCGGTGTCGTAAAAGAAGCGCCGCACGCCGTCCACCGTAGGTCGCCGCCGACGGCAGCTGGTGCGCGCGTTCTTCTCCGTCACCGAGGACCTCGTCGCCCAGTGGGTCCGGGAGCCCCACGATGCCCCGAGCCGCGCTGCTCACGCTGCCGCGCGACGTGCTCGACCGGCTGCTGCCCCGTCAGCCGGCGAGCGTCGTGGGTGCGCGGTCGGCGGCCTCGGTGACCGGCGGCTGCAGGGTCGCGATGACGTCGTTGGCGCTGGCGCCCGTCGCGTCCATCGACTTCTTCACCGTGGCGCCGTAGACGTCGACGTACTCCTGGCCCGACAACGTCATGATCTCGTACATGATCTCGTCGGTGATGGAGCGCTCGACGAACCGGTCCCCGGCCAGCCCCTCGTAGCGGCTGAAGTCCAGCGGCTCCCCGAAGACGACCTTCACCCGCATCAGCTCCTTGCCGAAAGGCAGCTTCCGGGAGCTGTAGCACATGGCCACCGGGATCACCGGGACACCGGTCTCCAGCGCCATGCGGGCGACCCCGATCTTGCCGCGGTAGAGCCGGCCGTCGGGCGAGCGCGTGCCCTCCGGGTAGATGCCGAGCAGCTTGCCCTGGCGGAGGATGCGCAGGCCGGTCTGGATGGCGTTCTCGGCCGCCGACGCGCTGGACCGGTCGATCGGCACCTGGCCGGCGCCGGAGAAGAAGGCACGCTGCAGGAAGCCCTTCACACCCTTGCCGGTGAAGTACTCCGCCTTCGCCAGGAAGGTCACCCGCCGCTTCAGCTGCAGGGGCATGAAGATCCAGTCGGCCGCGGAGAGGTGGTTGCTCGCCAGGATCGCCGCCCCCGTCGCCGGCACGTGCTCGACGCCCTCGGCCTTCGGGCGGCAGACCACGGTCACCGCCGGACCGATCGCGACGAACTTGAGGAACCAGTAGAACAACACGCCTCCCTCGGGGACTGCCAGACTAGGGAGCCTGGGGCCCCGATCACAATCCGGGACCCGTCGTGAGGTAGCCGACACCGGCGCGACGCCGGATGCCGAGGAGGAGCGCCGTGCCCGGACCGACCCCCGTTCCCGAGGTCATGCCCGGCGCCGAGCCGTTCGAGTTCCCCGGCGGCGAGGGGCCGGCGGGGCGCACCGGCGTGCTCCTCGTCCACGGGTTCACCGCGACGCCGATGAGCGTGCGGCCCTGGGGCGAGCACCTGGCCGCCGAGGGCTTCGCCGTCCGGTGCCCGCTGCTGCCCGGCCACGGCACCCGCTGGCAGGACTGCAACGCCAGCACCTCCGACCAGTGGACGCAGACGGTGGAGCACGCGTTCGACCAGCTCGCCGCCACCTGCGACCGGGTGTTCGTCGCCGGCCTCTCGATGGGCGGGACGCTGGCCACCCGCCTGGCCGAGGTGCGCGCGGGCGACGTCGCCGGACTGCTCCTGGTGAACCCGGCGCTGACGACCCAGCGGCTGGACGCCAAGCTGCTCCCGCTGCTGGCCCGGCTGACCCCCAGCTGGGCACCGATCGCCAGCGACATCAAGAAGCCCGGCGTCACCGAGCTCGCCTACCCGAAGCTGCCCACGCGCGCGATGCTGCAGCTGCGCGGCCTCTGGGCCGCCACCCGCGCCGACCTGGGGCTGGTCACGGCGCCGGTCATCGTCTTCCGCAGCGCCGAGGACCACGTCGTGGAGCCCGTGAGCAGCGCCCTGCTGCTGGCCGGTGTGGCCAGCCCGGACACCACCGAGGTCGTGCTGGAGGACAGCTACCACGTGGCCACCCTGGACAACGACGCCCCGCTGGTCTTCCGCCGGTCCGCCGAGTGGATCCGTGCGCGCGTGCCGGTGGACGAGACCGGCGCCTCGTCGGGCGGGCGTCGGTGACCGAGCGGCGCGGCCGGGGCCGCCGCGACAACGGCCTGGACGCCGCGCTCTGGAGCCCGGTGCGCGACGTCGACCCACGCGTGGGCGAGCACCTCCTCGACGTCCTCGAGGCCGCCGGGATCGCCGCCTACCTGGAGCCGGCCGCCGACGTCGGCCCCTACACCCGGTCGGTCGTCCTCCCCAGCCCGCCGTCGGACCGGCTGTTCGTCGACCGGTCGCGCCGGGCCGAGGCGCGGGGGCTGGTCGAGCAGCACGCCGACGAGCACCCGGCCGAGCCGCGCGTGCTCCGCCGGCCCGCCGGGCGCGACCTCGACGAGGACGCCGAGTGGCGCCGCATCGTGGCCGCCTTCGAGGCCGAGCACGGCCCCACGGCCGTCGACGGGGCGCCGTCGGACGCGCCCCCGCCGACGCCGCACGAGGTGCCGGTGCTCGACCGGCCGGAGGAGCACTTCGAGCCGCCGGCCCCGCCGCCGCTGCCGGTCCCCGCACCGGCGGTCCTCTACGCCCTGCTGCTGGTGGCCGCCGGCATCCTGCTCATCGGCGTCCCCTCGATCATCGGCCTCTCGGCCGACGCCGGCCTCGTCCTCGGGGTGGGCGTGGTGGCCGGTGGCGTGGCGCTGCTGGTCTCCCGCATGCGCGACCGCTCCGACGACGGCGACGACGGGGCGGTGGTCTGAGCATGGGCACCGCCACCGCCACCGTCACCGTCGCCGGCCACCTGATGGACACCGGCACCCTCGCCCGCATCCTCGACGACGTCCTGGAGTACGGCGGGGACTACCGGATCGCCGACCTGGCCCTGGGGCGCGAGCACGCCGACGAGTCGACGGCGCTGATCGAGATCACCGCCGACGAGGCCGAGCGGCTCGAGCGGATCCTCATGCGGGTGCAGGTCCACGGGGCCAACGCCGTCGACCCGGGGACGGCGACGACCCGCCCCGCCCCCGCGGACGGGGTCTTCCCGGACGACTTCTACTCGACCACCAACCTGGAGACCCTCGTCCGCCTGGACGGGGAGTGGCTGCGGGTGCGCAACCCGGAGATGGACTGCGGCCTGGTGGTGTCCACCGAGGAGACCGGCACGGTCGTGCGCACGGTGCCCGTGAGCGACGTGCGCGCGGGAGACGCCGTCGTCTGCGGGGCCCAGGGGGTGCGGGTGGAGCTGCCCGTGCAGGCCCCGCGCGGCACGGAGGACGACTTCGGCTTCATGTCCTCCGCGGTGTCCAGCGAGAAGCCCCAGGCGCTGCTGGTCCGGCAGATCGCCGAGCGCATGCGCGAGGTCAGGGCCGCCGGGAAGCGGGTGCTGTGGGTGGGCGGGCCGGCCGTGGTGCACACCGGCGCCGCCCCCGCGATGGTGCGGCTGATCCGCGCCGGCTACGTCGACGTCCTCTTCGCCGGCAACGCCCTGGCCACCCACGACATCGAGTCGGCGCTGTTCGGCACCTCGCTGGGGGTCGACCTCGCGAAGGGCTCGGGGGTGCCGCACGGCCACGAGCACCACATCCGCGCGATCAACACGATCCGGGCGGCCGGCTCCATCCAGGCGGCCGTCGACTCCGGCGTCCTCACCGGCGGGGTCATGCACGCGATGGTGCAGGCGGGGAGACCGTTCGTGCTGGTCGGCTCGGTGCGCGACGACGGGCCGCTGCCCGACGTGCACACCGACGTGATCGAGGGTCAGCGCGCGATGCGCGCCGAGCTGCACGACGTCGGCTTCGCGATCATGGTGGCGACGATGCTGCACTCCATCGCCACCGGGAACATCCTGCCGGCGTCGATCCCGCTGGTCTGCGTCGACATCAACCCGGCCACGGTCACCAAGCTGGCCGACCGGGGCAGCGCGCAGGCGATCGGCATCGTCACCGACATCGGCCTGTTCCTGGAGCAGCTGGCCCGCGAGCTCGCTCCGGAGTGAGGCTCTGGGCGGCCCCGTCCAGAGGCTCGCCGCGAGCCTGCGAGCGGGGAGGGGGACGGGGTCCTTCTACTCGCCCTCGGCGACGGCCCTCCGCACCAGGTCGGCCGCGCCCACGATGCCGGCCTGCGGCCCCAGTTCGGCGACGACGACCCGGGGGCCGGGGCGGAAGCCGCGGCCGGGCAGGGCGCGCTCCAGCCGCTCCCGGGCGGGCCGCAGCACCATCTCGCCGAGCACGCTGACCCCGCCGCCGATCACCACGATCTCGGGGTCGAGCACCGCCGCCAGGTCGGCGATCCCCTGGCCCAGCCAGTACCCCACGTCGGTGACCAGCTCGAGCGCCAGCGGGTCGCCGTCGTAGGCGGCGCGGGCCACGTGCTCGCCGGTCAGCCGGTCGGGCTCGCAGTCGACCCGCTCCAGCAGCAGCGCGGCGGCCGCCGGTGAGGTGCGGGCCACCTCCCGCGCGGTCTGGCCCAGCGCCGTCCCGCTGGCGTACTGCTCCCAGCAGCCCCGGTTGCCGCAGGCGCACAGCCGCCCGTCGGGGACCACGCGCATGTGCCCCCACTCCCCCGCGACCCCGTGCGAGCCCCGGCGCAGCCGCCCGTCGAGCACGATGCCGCCCCCGATGCCGGTGCCGAGGGTGATCATCAGCGCCAGGTCGGCGCCCCGGGCGGCGCCGTAGCGGTACTCGGCCCACGCCGCGGCGTCGGCGTCGTTGCCCACCCACAGCGGGCGCTGCAGCCGCGCGCCCAGGTCCTTGCGCAGGGTGGAGTTCCGCCACGCCAGGTGCGGGCTGAACAGCACGGTGTCCCCCGTGCGGTCGAACCAGCCGGCGGCACCCACGCCGACGCCGACGACCTCGTCCCCCAGCCCCCCGGCGAGCTCGTCGACGACGGCCGCGATGGCGTCCTCGGTGTCGCTCACCGAGGCGCCGGGCGTCGCCCGCCGCGCGGTGGCCACGATCGTGCCGTCGGGCGCTACCAGCCCACCGGCGACCTTGGTGCCGCCGATGTCGATGCCGAGCGCCGGGCGGGCCGTCACCTCGGGCCCGGTCACGCGATGTCGATCCGCTGGACGGCCGGCTGGCCGGTGGGCTGCTCGTTGGACTGCTCGGTGGGCTGCTCGGGGGCGCGGTCGCCGGTCGCCGGGGTGGCGCCGCCGGCGCCCTGGTCCTCCGCGAACGCCCGGAGCGCGGCCGCGGTGGTGGTGAGGACGTCGGCCAGCGCGGCGGTCACCTCGGGACGCTCACCACGGACGACGGCGGCCGCCTGGCAGACCGGGCACCAGCGGCAGTCCCCGCCGTGCCCGTCGCCGGAAGCGTCGGCGGGCCGCTCGGCGCTGGCCCGGACGACGTCGAACAGGCGGCGGGCCTGGTCGAGCCAGTCGGCACCGGTGGTCATCTGTTCCTCCCCTCGGCCGCCAGGAGGTCGGCCGGCCACTGCTGCGGATCCGGGCGGAAACTGACCTCGAGGCGGGCGTCGGCGGTGCCGGGGGCGAGCAGCCGTCCCCCCGTCACCTCGCACCGGCGCAGCAGCGAGTCCAGGCGCAGCGAACGACGATCCTCCCCTACCGACAGCACGAGGTCATCGCCCCACCGGGTCAGCCCCACGGCGGCGCGGTCGGCGAAGGGCAGCGGGACGACCAACTGCCACCCGGACCCGCCCCGGTGCGGGGCCGGTCTCGCCGGCCCGCCGGACGCCGGGAGATCCAGCCCGTCCAGCAGGGCCCGGGCACCGGCCACGTCCGCCGGTGAGGCCGGCAGCTCGGGGACGTCGTGCACGGCGGCCACCTCCGCCAGCCGGGACCGGGCGGCGTCCTGCTCGGCGATGCGTCCCGCCCACCACTCCCCCGGACCGCCGGCCGGCAGCACCCGGGCGAGCACGGTGCCGACCCGCAACCCGTGCAGGGCCAGCACGGTCGCCGCGTTCCGCAGCTCCGGCACGGCGGGGCCGCGGGCGGCGGCGGCCAGCCAGACCGCCGTGGCGGTCGGATCGGCCAGCCGCTCCTGCGCGAGCAGCCGCTCGAGCCCGGGCAGCGCGGCGAGCAGTGCGTCCACCGGTCCCTGGCGGGCCGCCCCCGCCGCCACCGTCGCCGTCCGCACGGCGGCCAGCGCCCGGGCCGTCGGCGGCAGCGCCTGGTCCAGCCACCAGCGCAGGACGCCGGGCAGGGCCGCCAGCGCGAGCCCGTCCCGCAGGGGGCCGGCGTCGACCACCACCAGGTCGGCGTCGGCGGAGCCGAGCGCCGCCATCAGCGCGAGCTCCTCGGCACCCGGCAGCGGCACCACCGAGCTGGCCGGCGGCAGCTCCAGGTGCGGCAGCAGCGCACCGAGCGCACCGGCGTGGGCTCCCCACAGGTCCTCGACCGCCCGGCGCCCCTGCACGCGCAGCGTGCGCAGCCCCGGGACCTCGTCGAGGCCGGGCACGGGTGGCGGCTGCCGGGAGAGCAGCAGCGTGCGCCGGCCCTCCTGGGCGGCGCGGACGGCCGCGGCGGCCGCCAGCGTCGAGGAGCCCGTCCCGCCGGGGCCGGTGACCAGGAGGGTGCGCACTCGGCTCAGCCCTCGACGCGCTTCTTGAGCTCCTTGAGCGCGGTGTCGAGGATGACCTTCTCCGCCTTGCGCTTGATCATGCCGAGCATCGGGATGGAGAGGTCGATGGTGATCGAGTAGGTGACCTCGGTGCGGCCGCCGGTCTCGGCGAGGGTGTAGGAGCCCTCCTGCCGCTTCTGCATCTGACCCTGGACCAGCGTCCAGGAGACCCGGCGATCGTCGTCCCAGGTGTACTCGAGGACGTAGTCGTCCTTCACCGCGCCGGCGTCCAGCACGAAGTGCACCCGCCGGGCCCGGCCGTCCGCGCCGGTCTCGAGGACCTCGACCTTCTTAGCGGCGGTCACCCACTGCGGATACGAGGGGAAGTCGGCGATCACCGCCATGACCTCGGCCGCAGGCGCCTCGACGACGATCGACTGGGTGGACTGGTCGGCCATGGGCAGCAGGCTAGCCGCTCCCCGCCGTGCCCGGCCCCCGTACACCACGGCACTCGGCTACTCCCGGGTAGCACCAGCCGCTAGATTGTTCGGACGTCCCCGTACCGGGGCCGCGGGCGACGGTGCCTCCGGACGGTCGGGGAGGAAAGGACCGGGCGTGCGCGAGTTCAGCGTTCCAGCAACCCACGAGGTGGGCCCCGACGAGGCCCTCACCGACATGCTCACGACCAACGTCGCCGAGCACGGGAACGAGGTCGGCCTCCGGCGCCGGGTGGACGGCCGCTGGACCGACGTGACCTGGCAGCAGTTCGGCGAGGAGGTCCGCGGCGTCGCCAAGGGCCTGATCGCCGCGGGGGTGGCCGCCGGCGACCGCGTCGCCCTGCAGGCCAAGACGCGCTACGAGTGGACCGTCTTCGACTACGCCATCTGGACCGCCGGCGCGGTCGTCGTCCCGGTCTACGAGACCTCCAGCGCCGACCAGGTGGCGTGGATCCTCTCCGACTCCGGGGCCACGGTCGCCGTCGTCGAGCGCGACGAGCACGCCGCCGCCATCGAGTCGATCCGGGACCAGGCGCCCGAGCTGAAGGCCGTCTTCGTCATCGACGACGGCGCGGTCGAGCAGCTGACCGCGACCGGCCGGGAGATGCCCGACCGCGAGCTCGACGCCCGCCGGGCCACGCTCCACGCCGACAGCCCGGCCACGCTGATCTACACCAGCGGCACCACGGGCCGCCCCAAGGGCTGCGAGCTGACGCACGCCAACTTCCTGTTCGAGATCGGCAACGGCATCACGCTGCTCGACCGGTTCATGAACGTGCAGGGCTCGCTCCTGCTGTTCATCCCGCTGGCCCACGTGCTCGCCCGCGTGCTGCAGGTCGGCGCCATCAAGAACCGCACCGTCATCGGCCACACGCCCGACGTGAAGAACCTCGTCGAGGACCTCGGCGAGTTCAGGCCGACGTTCGTGCTCGCCGTCCCCCGGGTCTTCGAGAAGGTCTTCAACTCGGCCAAGGCCAAGGCGGAGGGCGACGGCAAGGGCAAGATCTTCGACCGGGCCGCACAGGTGGCCATCGACTGGTCCCGCGCCCAGGACACCGGCGGCCCGGGGCTGGGCCTGCGCGTGCAGCACGCGCTGTTCGAGAAGCTGGTCTACGGCAAGCTGCGGGCCGCCCTGGGCGGGCGCTGCCTGGGTGCCATCTCCGGCGGTGCCCCGCTGGGTGAGCGGCTCGGCCACTTCTTCCGCGGCATCGGCGTCACCGTCTTCGAGGGCTACGGCCTCACCGAGACCACCGCGGCCGCCTCGGTGAACCACGACGCGGCCCTGCGCATCGGCACCGTCGGCCGGCCGCTGCCCGGTGTCACGTTCCGGATCGCCGAGGACGGCGAGGTGCTCATCCGGGGCGGCATCGTCATGCGCGGCTACTGGAACAACCCGGAGGCGACGAAGGAGGCCATCGACTCCGAGGGCTTCTTCCACTCCGGTGACATCGGCGAGCTCGACTCGGACGGCTTCCTCAGGATCACCGGCCGGAAGAAGGAGATCCTGGTGACCGCGGGCGGCAAGAACGTCGCCCCGGCGGTGCTGGAGGACCGGCTGCGCGCCCACCGGCTGGTCAGCCAGTGCATCGTCGTCGGCGACCAGCGGCCCTACATCGCCGCGCTGGTGACCCTCGACGAAGAGGCGCTGCCGCAGTGGCTGGAGTCCAGGGGCAAGGACACCTCCCTCACCGCCGCCCAGCTGCGGGAGGACCCCGACGTGCTCGCCGAGCTCGACGCCGCGGTGCAGGAGGCCAACAAGACGGTCTCCCAGGCCGAGGCGATCAAGAAGTTCACGGTGCTGGCCACCGACTTCACCGAGGACAACGGGATGCTGACGCCCAGCCTGAAGCTGAAGCGCAACGTGGTCATGAAGGAGTTCGGCTCCGACGTGGACGCGCTCTACAGCCGCTGAACGCCGCGTACCGAGGCCCGCCGCGCCCCTGCGCGGCGGGCCTCAGTGCTTCGTGAGGAGCTCGTCGAACGTCGCGGCGATCGACGTCCAGGACCACCGCTGCTCCACCCAGGCCCGCCCGGCCAGGCCCATCGCCCGGGCGCGCCCCGGGTCGTCGAGCAACCCCACCAGCGCCGTCGCCACCGCCTCCGGTGACCGCGGGTCCACCACGTGCCCGGTGACGCCGTCGCGCACCGCCTCCGGCGCACCGCCCGAGGTGCCCGCGACGACCGGGCGGGCGCAGGCCGCGGCCTCGAGGAAGACCATGCCGAGGCCCTCGACGTCGAGTCCCCCGCGCCGGGTGCGGCAGGGCATGGCGAACACGTCTCCGGCGGCGTAGTGCGCCGGCAGCTCGTCGTGGTCCACCGGGCCGGTCAGCACGACGGAGCCCTGCAGGCCGCGGGCGGCGATCGCACGACGCAGCTTGCCCTCGTCCGGCCCACCACCGACCAGCAGCAACCGGGCCCCCGGGTGACGGGCGAGCACCCGCGGCCACCCCGCCACGAGCACGTCCTGCCCCTTGCGGGCGACCAGCCGGGAGACGCAGACGACCACCGGTGCGTCACCGAGCCCGTGGCGGGCACGCACCGCCGTCCCGTCGACCCCGGGGGCGAACCGGTCGACGTCGACCCCGGGCGAGAGCTGGGCCAGCCGGGTGCGGCCCCCGAGCGGCGGAGCGAGGCGCTCGCGGGTGTACTCGCTGATGTAGGTGAGGACGTCCAGCCCCGTGGCGATCCGCTGCATCACCTGCCGGCTGCCCGGGAGGGCGACCCAGCCGGTCTCGTGGCCGTGCGTGGCCCCGACCAGGTGCCGGACCCCGGCGGCGCGCAGCGCGGGCGCGAGCAGCCCCAGCGGCGCGGCCGCCCCGAAGAACGCGGTGTCGCAGCCGTACCGCTCCACCAGCTCCACGGCCGCGCGGGCGGTCGCCCGCGTCGGGAGGAGCATCCCGGTCGGCCGGCGCACCACCGGATAGGGCAAGGATCGGTCGTGCTCGGCCGAGCCCGGTGCGTCCGACGCCAGCACGACCAGCGAGTCCGGCGGCCGTCGCTCCAGCAGCGCCGCCACGAAGGTCTGGATGCCCCCTTGCCGGGGCGGGAAGTCGTTGGTGACGACGAGCGTCCGGCTCACGGCCCCTCCAGGCGCGCCCAGTCCTCGGCCATCGCGATGCGCTGCGCGGTCGTGGGGTGGCTGCCGAAGAACCAGTGCCAGGCCGCCGGCGGGTCCGGATCGCCGAGGTTGGCCGTGGCGAGCCGCTGCTGCATGGCGATGAAGGCCTCCGGATCGCGGGTGAGGTCGAGGGCGTGCAGGTCCGCGCGGGCCTCGACCTGGCGCGACACCAGGTTCTGCACGGGTGTGGCCAGCAGGCTGCCCACGGCGACGAGGAACAGCAGCAGGGGGACCACGCGGGGGTCGCCGGCCGAGGGCGCGCCGGCGCGGCGCAGCAGCGGCGTCCACGTCAGCAACCAGCCGAGCAGGGCGGTCGCCGCGCCCGCGCCGAGCGCGCCCATGAGCGTGCCGGTGAGGACGTCGTCGGTGGCGACGTGCCCGAGCTCGTGCGCCGAGATCGACTCGATCTCCGCGTCGGGCAGCTCGCCGAGGACGGTGTCGTAGACCACGATGCGCCGGGTGGAGCCGAACCCGGAGACGTAGGCGTTCAGCGCCGTGGTCCGCCGGGAGGCGTCGGAGACCAGCACGTCCTGCACCGGGGTGCCGTTCTCCTCGGCGAGCGCCAGCAGGTCACTGCGCAGCTCACCCGCCGGCAGCGGCTCGAAGGAGTTGAACGCCGGCTCGATGACCACCGGGTAGAGGAACGAGCCGACGACGACGAAGCCGGCCACTGCCGCCCCGCCCCAGGCCCACCAGGTGCGCGGCGCGCGACGGGCCAGCCACAGGAAGGCCAGCACCACGACCACTGTCAGCGCCGCGCTGATGGCCCACGAGACGGCGACGTCGCGCAGCCAGAGCCCCCAGCCGCGGGTGGACAGGCCGTAGCGCGTGCGCACGGACTCCGCGTAGGCGGAGATCGGCAGGGTCACGGCGCGGCCCAGGAGGAGCAGGACCGGCACCCCCAGCACCACCCGCACGACCCAGCGGTCCCTCCCCCGCGCCCCCAGCGACCGCATCAGGCGGGCCCCCAGCGGGGTGAGCCCCAGCACGGCCGAGACCGCCAGCCCGAGGACGAGGGAGACCAGCGACGCGGGTCGCAGGGCGGCGGCGAAGGCCTCCGCGCGCTCGATCGCCGCGGGATCCAGGCCGGCGGTCGGGTCGGGCTCGGTGTGCCCTCCGGGCGGTTCGGGCAGCACGTCCCACGGGGTGCGGACGACGATGACGACGACGACGGCGATCCCCAGCAGGGCCGCGGCCACCAGGGCGGCCCGGCGAACGCTCACCCGGCCGATCCTAGGCGGGCCAACCGCAGCGGCCCGTCCCGGTTCGGGGACGTGCTGGGCGGCCTGCATCCTGCTCGACCCGGTCGCGAGGCCCGCCCTCACCGTGTTCCCGTCCTCCGGGCCTGCCCGAGGTCCTCGGGATCGGGCCCTCGGTCACCTGACCGGCCAGCGACGGCGAGGGCCGGCGACCCCTGTCGGGATCACCGGCCCTCGTTCCTCGCTGCGATGCTCCCGGAGCCGTCAGCCGGCGATGCGACGGGCGCTGTTGTAGTTCCCCATCGAGTCCACGCTCGCCACCTTCACCGGCTGGCCGGAGGTGGAGGCGTGCACCATCTGGCCGTTGCCGATGTACATGCCCACGTGGCTCACCGGGCTGTAGAAGAACAGCAGGTCGCCAGGCTGCAGCTCGCCGCGCGAGACGGGCCTGCCCATCTGGCTCTGCGACCGGCTGGAGTGCGGCAGCATCACACCCGCCGCGGCGTAGGCGTACGACGTCAGCCCCGAGCAGTCGAAGGCGTTCGGCCCGCCGGCACCCCACACGTACGGGTCGCCGATCTGGGCGAGCGCGGTGTTCACCGCCACCTGGGCGGCCGAGCTCGGCGCGATGACGGCGCCGGTGGGCGCCGGGAGGCCGGTGCCACCGTGGGCCTGCGCCACCTGCTCCTGCTGCGGCGCGGTGAGCGCCTCGTACCGGCGCTGGTAGTCGGCGATCTTCGCCTCGAGCTCCTCCTGCTGGGCGGCGATCTGCTCCACCGCCCGCCGGGCGTCCGCCGCGGCCTCCTCGGCGGCGTCGCGGGCCTGCTCCGCGTCCTCGGCCGCGCGCGACACCTCGGTGAGCACCTCGCTGGTGTGCCCGGCGATGGCGTCGAGGGTGCCCAGCTGGTCGACCAGCTGGTCGGCCGAGGTGCTGGTCAGCAGGACGTCGAGCTGCGACATGCCGCTGCCGGTGTAGACGCTGCGGGCCAGCCGGCGCATGTGGCCGTCGAGGGAGCCGAGCCGGCCCTCCGCCTCCGCGACCGCCTCGCTCGCGGCCTGCGCGTCGCGCTGGTGGCCCTCGAGGACGACGCGCGCCTCGTTCAGCTGCTCGGAGACGACCTCCAGCTCGTGGCTGGCCTCGGCCACCTGGGCGGCGATCTCGTCGGCGGTGCCGGGGACCGCCGACGCGGTACCCGGGAGGACGGTGACGGTCAGGGCTGCGACGGCGCTGACCAGGAGCCCCGAACGGAGCGGTCCGAAGCGGCGGGCGCTGGCGGAGCTGCGCCGGCCGGCGGTGTGGAGTTGTTCGGGGGCGTGCGTCAGTAGTGCGTGAGGGGTCGCCACGTGCGGCGGCTCTCCGTTTCTTCCACTTCGACCGCCGACCGAGTTAGCTGACGGGTTCGGGCTGGGAAGACTGGCCCTATCCCCCACCCACCGGCGAGCCGGCGGCGGGAGAACTCACCCCAGAGTGCGGTGGGTCCCCGGTACACCTCGGGCGCAGTGGTGCGCGCCACGCGGTGATTAGGCGGTGTCCGGTCGAGGCCATCCATCGATGGATGACGACCACCCGGCCGAACGGAGGGAACCCTACGACCGTGATGCGCCTGTGACAAACGGGAACAGCTGAGGCGTGTGCGACGGGCGCCTGGCCGCCCACCTGGGCATTCACCCGATCGGGTGGTCACCCGGCCCTCGCCGCGGGGTGCGGCGGCGATCAGCCGGTGCGCCGTCCGGACCGCTCCCCGCCGTGCCCGTCGGGATGCCGCAGCGGGGGAACCAGGCCCCCCTCGGCCAGCGCGCGCACGGCGCTGCGTTCCACCTCGTCGAACTCCACCACCACGCCCGGCGGTGGCACGACGACGTCCTCGGCGGCCGCGGCCGGCTCGCCACGCGGCCGCCCGGTCATCGGCACGACGACCGGGTCGCCCCCCTGCCACCCGGGCGGGGCTCCCAGCAGCACGGTCACGACGCAGTCGGCGCAGCCGGTCCCGCGGGCGGTGCAGGTGTCGCAATCGATGAGCATCGCTTCTTCTCCTCCGTGAGTTGCTGCGCACGGTAGGAAGGGCCACCGACATTTCCGCGGCGCCACCGACGGCCCGCGCCGGATCAGCTGCCCGCGAACTCCCAGTGCCACGGCTCCTCGCGGCCGTTGCCCGGATCGGCCCACGTGGGGTGCAGGAAGCCGAAGCGGCCGGCGTTGGCGGCCATCCAGGCGTACTGCGGGGTGCCGAACGTCTCGACGCCGCCGCACAGGTCCACCGCCAGACCCCAGCCGTGGTTGCTGGTGCCGGGCACCGCGGCCAGGGCCGGCTTCTCCCCGTACAGCCGCACCTGGCTTGCGTAGGTCCGGTAGGAGTCGGTGATGCACAACGGGCTGCCGAAGGCGGTCGCGTAGGCCGCCGACATGGCGCGGTAGGCGGCGGCCGCGTCGCAGGGCAGCGCGTGCCCGCCGACGCCCAGCGGGCACATGGCGCTGGGCGGGATGAGGCCGTTCGGGTAGCCGCCCCATGCGCGGGCTCCGTCGTAGCTGGGCGGGTAGACGGTGTTGCCGCACTCGGTCCGCAGCGCCCCCGCGGCCGGCCCCGGGACGGCGACGGGGGGCCGCTGGCCGAGGACCGGGCGGCCGATCGCCAGCACCTGGTCGCCCGGCAGCATGCGCACCACGACCGCGCCGGCCCGCGCGTCAGCGGTCAGCATGGTCCGCGGGTCCAGGGCGATGCCCACGTGCCCGAGCCCCGCCTCCGGGGAGCCCAGGAAGACCAGGTCGCCGGGGAGGACGTCGGCGCGGTCCACCGGCACGGCGCTCGCGAACAGCTCCTCCTGCGTCGCGGGCAGCTGGACACCGGCCCGGCCGTAGGCCACCCGGACCAGTGCGCCGCAGTCCCAGGACTCCGGCCCCGCCGTCCCCGGTGCGTACGGCTGCCCCAGGGCCTCCATCGCGCCGCTGACGGCGGCGAGGGTCTCGGCGGGCAGCACCAGGAGCGAACTCGGCCGCCCGGGCAGCTGGGCCACCCCGCGCTGCGCGCCGCCACCGGCGGCGCCCACCGGAGCCAGGCGGTCGGGGAGGCTGCGCCCGGGTTCCCGCAGCGCAGCGGCGGGCACGTCCGCGAGGCCGGCGGTCCGGAGCTGGTCGACGTAGGCCCGCCAGCTGGCCGCCGTCTGCTCGTTCACCGACGCCTGCTCCCCCTGGAGCGCCGCCAGCTGCCGGTCGACGACGGCGAGCGTGTCGTGCAGCTCCGTGGTGACCGCGTCGGCGGCCGCCTCCAGCGCGGCCACCCGCGCGGCCACCTCGTCCGCCCGCCCCTGGGCCTCGTCGAGCGCGGCCTGGGCGCGCTGCTGCTGGTCCAGGGCGGCGCGCCGGTGGCTCTCCGCGATGCCGATGAGGTGGGCGAGGTGCGCGTCGACGGCGTCGAGGAAGCCCACGCCGGCGAGGACCTCCCCCGGATCCCCACCGGCGAGCAGGAGCGTGAGAGGGGTGAGGGCGCCACCGTCCCGGTAGACGGCGACGGCGTACCCGGCGACCTCGCGCTGGTGCCCGGCCAGCACGCCCCGGGCGTCCTCGAGCACCGTCCTCGCCTCGTCCACCGACCGCTGCGCCTCGGCCAGCGCCTCGCGTGCGGCGACGACCTGCCCCTGGCGCGCGCGGAGGTCCTCCTGGACCTCCGCGGCCCGCCGTTGCAGCTGGTCCAGGTCGCGGCTGTCCAGCACGCCGGAGGTGCCACCCGGCTGGTCGCTGGGCGCGGCGGCCACCGGCCCGGCGGGCAGCAGCACGGCCGCGCCCGCCACCAGCACCGCGGCCACCGCGCACCGCCGGGCCCGGGCGGGCGGGCGCCACCTGGAGCGCGCGGGCATCACCGACCACCTCTGCCTGCGGGCCGGTCGCACCGGACGCGACGGCCACTGGCAGGCATGGTGTCCCGATCGGGGCCGGAACACCAGGTCCCACTCGATGCGGGCAGCCCCGGACCCCCCGGTCAGGGGGCCCGTGCGCGGCCGGCCCCGGCGCGCGTCCCCCGGAGTGTCAGCCCCCCGACCTAGCGTCCGCCCCGTGGCACCCTCCCCCGCACCGCTGCGCTACCAGCAGGTCTCCATCGAGGAGGTCGGGACACCGCTGGCGCAGGTCACGTTCGTCGTCGTGGACCTGGAGACCACCGGCGGGTCCCCGAAGGACAGCGCCATCACCGAGATCGGGGCCGTGCGCGTCCGCGGCGGGCAGGTGCTCGGCGAGTTCCAGACCCTCGTCGACCCAGGCCACGAGATCCCGCCCTACATCAGCGTGCTGACCGGGATCACGTCGACGATGGTCGCCACGGCCCCGCGGATCGGCGCCGTGCTCCCCACCTTCCTCGAGTTCGCCCGCGGCGCCGTCCTGGTCGCCCACAACGCCCCGTTCGACCTCGGGTTCCTCAAGGCGGCGTGCGCCGAGAACGGCCTGGTGTGGCCCACGGCGGCGTCCGTCGACACCGCCGTCCTCGCCCGGCGGCTGCTCAGCCGGGACGAGGTGCCCAACTGCAAGCTGGCCACCCTGGCCCCGTACTTCTCCGCCACCACCTCGCCCACGCACCGGGCCCTGGACGACGCGCGGGCCACGGTGGACGTGCTGCACGGCCTCTTCGAGCGGCTCGGCCCCCTGGGCGTCACCACCCTCGAGGAGCTGACCGGGCTGACCCGGCAGGTCGATCCGGAGCGTCGGCGGAAGCGGCACCTGGCCGACGCCGTCCCCAGCGGCCCCGGCGTCTACCTGTTCCGCGGCCCCAGGGACGAGCCGCTCTACGTGGGCACCTCCAGCGACCTCCGCAGCCGGGTCCGCAGCTACTTCACCTCGGGCGAGCAGCGCAGCCGCATCACCGAGATGGTCAGCCTCGCCCAGCGGGTGGAGCCGATCCCGTGCGCGCACGCGCTCGAGGCCGCGGTCCGCGAACTGCGGCTCATCGCCCGCCACAAGCCGCGGTACAACAGGCGGTCCCGCTTCCCCGAGCGCGCGCTGTGGGTCCGGCTCACCGACGAGCCCTTCCCGCGGCTGTCGGTGGTCCGCCGGGTCCGCCCCGACGCCGGCGTGTTCCTCGGGCCGTTCCCCGACCGCCGCGCCGCGGACGCCGCCGTGGCCGCCGTCCACGAGGTGCTGCCGCTGCGGCAGTGCACCGCCCGACTCTCCCCCCGCACGCCGGTCAACGCCTGCGCGCTGGCCGACATGGGGCGTTGCGGCGCCCCCTGCACCGGCGCCCAGTCGGTTCCCGAGTACGCCGGCGTGGCGGCGGTCTTCGCCGCCGCGGTGGGCCACGACCCCCGTCCCCTGCTCGCCCCGCTGCTGGACCGGGTGGAGCGGCTCGCCGCCGAGGAGCGCTACGAGGACGCCGCCGTGCTGCGCGACCGGGTCGCCGTGCTGGTCCGGGCCCTCCGCCGTCGGCAACGGCTCGAGTCGCTGGCTGCCGTGCCCGAGCTCGTGCTGGCCCGTCCCGACGGCCAGGGCGGGTGGGAGCTGTCCGTCGTCCGGCTGGGGCGCCTCGCCGCGGCCGGGAACGCGCCGCGTGGCACCACCGTGCGGAGCGTGCTGCCGGGCCTGCTCGCGACCGCGGAGACCGTTCCCGGTGCGGACGACCCGACGTCGGTCGACGAGACCGAGCTCGTCCTCCGCTGGCTGGAGAAGCCCGGCACCCGGTTGGTGCAGCTGACCGGCACCCTCGCCTCCCCCGCACCCGGCACCGGCGCCTACAGCGGGTTCCTGGCGCGGGTGGAGTCCGGGCGTGACGCGCAGGACCCCTTCGCCGACGGGCGGTCGCTGGGCACCCGCGCCCGGCCGGAGCGGATAGCATCCCCCGCGTGATCACCGCCATCGTGATGATCGACGCCGCCACCGACTCGATCGCCGAGGTCGCCCAGGCCGTCGCCGAGCTCGACGGGGTCAGCGAGGTCTACTCCGTCGCCGGCGATGCCGATCTGATCGCCATCGTCCGCGTCCGCGAGTTCGAGCAGGTCGCGGAGGTCATCGCCGGCCGGATCAACAAGGTCGCGGGAGTCCTCGACACCGACACCCACATCGCCTTCCGCGCCTACTCGCGCCACGACCTCGAGGCAGCCTTCTCCATCGGCTTCGACACCGAAGCCTGAGCGGCCGGCGCTCAGCGGCCGGGCGGGGCGACCTCCCGGCTGACGGCGATCCAGCGGTCCAGCAGCGCCGCCGCCCGACCGTCGTCGATCGCTGCGGCGGCCCGCTCCATCCCCGCGGCCAGGGCGTCGTGCAAACGCGCGGGCCGTTCGTCGAACGCCACCAGCGCCGCGGCGGCATTGAGCAGCACGGCGTCGCGCACCGCCCCGCGGTCGCCGTCCACGAGCCGCCGGAACACCTCGGCGTTGTCCCGGGCATCCCCGCCGCGCAGCGCGTCCGGGGCGGGCGCCTCGATGCCCAGCGCAGCCGGGTCCACCCGCTCGGCCGACACGGCGCCGTCCCGGACCGTCCACACCGCCGACGTCGCCGCGGTGGTCAGCTCGTCGAGTCCGTCGTCGCCCCGGAACACCAGCGCCCGCGTCCCCCGGGCGGCGAGCACCTCGGCGAGGACGGGGGCCATGCGCGCGTTGGCGCAACCGATCGCAGCCGCCACCGGGCGCGCCGGGTTGGTGAGCGGCCCGAGGAAGTTGAAGACGGTGCCGATGCCCATCTCCCGCCTCGGGGCGGCGGCGTGCCGCATGCCGGGGTGGAAGACCGGTGCGAAGAAGAACCCGATGCCGGCCTCGCGCACGCACGTGGCCACGGCGTCGGCGGGCAGGTCGATGACCACCCCGAGCGCCTCCAGCACGTCGGCGGCGCCCGAGGAGGACGACGCCGCCCGGTTGCCGTGCTTGGCCACCGGCGCGCCGGCGGCGGCCGTCACGACCGCGGCCATCGTGGAGATGTTCACCGTGTGCGCGCCGTCGCCACCGGTGCCGACGATGTCGACGCAGTCCATCGGCAGCTGCACCGGCGTCGCCTGCGCCAGCATCTCGGCGGCCAGTCCCGCGACCTCCTGCGGCGCCTCGCCCTTGGCCCGGAGCGCCACGGTGAAGCCGGCCACCTGGGCCGGCGTCGCCTCGCCGGTCATGACCTCGCGCATCGCCCAACGGGTGTCCTCGGCGGTGAGGTCCTGGCCGGCGAGCAGGCGGTTCAGCAGCCCCGGCCACGTGGGGGCGGACGAGGACGTCACCGGCGGGCCACGGACCGTCCCGCGCGAGCGCGCAGGAGGTCGGCCACCACCCCGGGCGCCACCAGCGGGTCGACCGGCAGGGCCAGCGTCGCCTCTGCGCGCGACCAGTGCGCCAGCCAGCGGTCGGGCTGCCGGGCGACGAGCAGGCAGACGGCCGGCCGGTCGGCGACCTCCATCTCCAGCTGCCGGGCGAGGGCCATGCCCCCGGCGGGCTGGGCCTCACCGTCGAGGATGCACAGGTCGATCCCTCCGGCGTCGACCGCGGCGACCACCTCGTCGCCGGTCACGCACTCCAGCCAGGTCAGCGGACCCACGTCAGCGGCGGGCCGCCGGCCGACCGCTGCGCGGACCGCGTCGCGCACCTCCGGACGGTGGCTGTAGACGAGCACGGTGGCCGGGGCGGCGGGCTTCTCGGCAGCACTCACGCCGCCGAGCCTAGTGCCCGGAGACGTCTGCGCAGGCCCGGCCGGTGAGTCGGTATCGAGCTGGTCACATTGGCGCCACGCCGTCACCACCCGCAGTCGTGACGGGGTCCTGCCGATGCCATGATGACCCCCGTGACAACGGCCCCCGTCGCGAGCAGCACCTTCGACACCTCGCGGGTGCACTCCCTGACCCGACCGAACATGGTCAGCGTCGGCACGATCATCTGGCTCGCCAGCGAGCTGATGTTCTTCGCCGGCCTGTTCGCCATGTACTTCACCGCCCGAGCACGGGCCGGCGCCGAGAGCGGCTGGCCGCCCGAGCCCACGGAGCTCAACGTCCCGTACGCGCTCGTGATCACGCTGATCCTGGTCAGCTCGTCGGTCACCTGCCAGTTCGGTGTGTTCGCGGCCGAGGAGGGCAACGTCTACGGGCTGCGCCGATGGTTCACGATCACCTTCGCCCTGGGGCTCGTCTTCGTGCTCGGGCAGGCGTACGAGTACTACGAGCTGGTGCACCACGGCACGACGATCTCGTCGTCCACCTACGGCTCGGTCTTCTACCTCACGACCGGCTTCCACGGCCTGCACGTCATCGGCGGACTGATCGCCTTCGTGTTCGTCCTCATCCGGTCCACCATGGGCCGTTTCACGCCCGCCCAGGCGACCTCCGCCATCGTGGTCTCGTACTACTGGCACTTCGTCGACGTGGTGTGGATCGCCTTGTTCGCCACGATCTACTTCATCCGATAGGGAACCGGTGTCCACCACGAACCCTCACCCCGACGCCCCGCTCGCCGACGCCGCGAGCCCGGACCAGCGGGCCCGCGCGCGACGGAGGTCCAAGCACCGCCGTCGTCTCGCCAACGTCGCCGGCCTGATGGCCTCGCTGATCCTCACCGGGGCGCTGTACTCGGTGTTCGCGCCGGCGCAGGCCGCTCCGGCCGGCACGCAGACCGAGTCGGCGGCCGAGGCGGCCGGGCGCGAGCTGTACGAGCGCAGCTGCATCTCCTGCCACGGCTCGAACCTCGAGGGCGTGCCCAACCGCGGCCCGTCGCTGATCGGCGTCGGTGAGGCCTCGGTCTACTTCCAGGTGCACACCGGGCGCATGCCGCTGGTGCGCCAGGAGGCCCAGGCGCCGGACAAGCCCGTGGTGTTCTCCGACGAGGAGATCGACCAGCTGATGGCCTACGTGCAGGCCAACGGCGGCGGGCCGACGCTGCCCTCCGGTGACCTGCGCAACGGGGACCTCGCCATGGGCGGTGAGCTGTTCCGGCTCAACTGCGCGTCCTGCCACAACTTCGTCGGTGAGGGCGGTGCCCTCTCCTCGGGGAAGTACGCCCCGAGCCTGCACGACGCGACCGACCTGGAGATCTACACGGCGATGCTGACCGGCCCGGAGAACATGCCGGTGTTCGGGGACAACCAGCTGTCGCCGGAGGAGAAGCGCTCGATCATCGCCTACGTCCAGACCATCACGAACATGACCGACCCGGGCGGCGCGGGCGTCGGCCGGCTGGGGCCGGCCGCCGAGGGCGTGGTCATCTGGGTCGTCGGCGTCAGTGCCCTGATGTTGGGCATCTTCTGGATGGGGAGCAAGGCGTGAGCACGCGCGACACCCGCCCCGGCTCGGCCGGCGGCGCGGACACCGAAGGGCCGCTGCACGGCGGCCCGGACGACGACTACACCCCCGAGCAGCTCGCGGCGATGAGCCGTGAGGAGCTGGACCTGCTCGGCGCGCGGTACGACGGCGTGGAGATCCTCCACGTCGACCCGGGCCCGGAACCGGGGTCCGCCATGGAGCGGCGGGCGGTGCGCCAGGTCGGCTGGACGTTCGCCCTCGCCGGGGTCTTCGCCTTCCTGTTCCTCGTGGTGTACGTCGGCTCCGGCTGGTTCCTCCCCGAGTGGTCCTGGGCCGAGGAGGGGAGCACCTGGAGTGCCCTGTTCACCCCGCTCCTGGGCCTGTGCATGGGGCTGTCCCTGACGCTGGTGGGCGTGGGCCTGGTCCTCTACACCAAGAAGCTGCTCCCCCACGAGACCGCCGTCCAGGACAAGCACGACGGCTCGCACTTCGATCGGGTCACGACCGGCGCCACGCTGGTCGGCGGGTACCACAACAGCGGGCTTCCCCGGCGCAAGCTGATCACCCGGTCGCTCGGCTTCATGGGCGCCGGCGTCGGCGTCATGCTGCTGGCGCCGCTCGGCGGGCTGATCAACAACCCGAGCACCGGGAACGTGCTCGGGCGCACCGCGTGGGCCGAGGGCGTCCGCCTGGTCCGTTACGACGGCAGTCCCGTCCGGCCCGGCGACCAGGAACCCGGCTCGCTGGAGACGGTCTTCCCGGCCGTCCCCGGCGGCAACCGGCAGACCGATGCGCCCACCATGCTCATCCGGCTGCGCCCCGAGCAGATCCAGTCGCTGCGCCCGCGCGAGGGGCACGCCGACTACGGCTACGGCGACTACGTCGCCTACTCCAAGATCTGCACGCACGCCGGCTGCCCGGTGTCGCTCTACGAGCAGGAGACCAGCCGCATCCTGTGCCCCTGCCACCAGTCGATGTTCGACGTGACGCAGGGCGCCAAGCCGGTCTTCGGCCCGGCCACCCGCTCACTGCCGCAACTGCCCATCACCGTGGACGACGAAGGATTCTTCGTCGCCCGCAGTGACTACCCTGAGGCCGTCGGCCCCACGTACTGGAACCGGGAGCGCATCTGATGGCAGCTCGCACCGCCACGGCGCCGGGGGCCCCGACGACGCGGCTCGGCAAGGCCGCGCTCGAGTTCGACGACCGCATGATCGTCGCCGGACCCGTCCGGCGGACCCTCAACAAGGTCTTCCCCGACCACTGGTCCTTCCTCCTCGGCGAGATCGCGCTCTACTGCTTCATCATCCTGCTGCTGTCGGGCACGTACCTGACCTTCTTCTTCCAGGCCTCGATGACCGAGGTCACCTACGACGGGTCCTACGACCCGCTGCGTGGGCTCGACATGTCGATCGCCTACGCGTCCGCCCTCGACCTGTCCTTCGACGTCCGCGGCGGCCTGTTCATGCGCCAGCTGCACCACTGGGCCGCACTGCTGTTCGTGGCGGCGATCGTGGTGCACCTGCTGCGCATCTTCTTCACCGGCGCCTTCCGCCGCCCGCGGGAGAGCAACTGGCTCATCGGCGTCGTGATCCTGATCCTGGCGCTGCTCGAGGGCTTCTCGGGCTACTCCCTGCCCGACGACCTGCTCTCCGGCACCGGTCTGCGGATCATGTCGGCGATCATCCTCTCCATACCGGTCGTGGGCACCTGGGTGCACTGGGCGGTCTTCGGCGGGGACTACATCGGTGAGCTGATCATCGGCCGGCTCTACATCGCACACGTCCTGCTGATCCCGGCGATCCTGCTGGCGCTCATCGCCGTGCACCTGCTGGTCCTCGTCAAGCAGAAGCACACGCAGTTCCCCGGCCCGGGCCGGACCGAGCACAACGTCGTGGGCAACCGGCTCTTCCCCACCTTCGCGGGCAAGGCGACCGGCCTGCTGTTCGTGGTGTTCGGGGTCTGCGCGGCCCTCGGTGGCCTGGCCCAGATCAACCCGATCTGGCTGTGGGGCCCGTACAACCCGGCGCAGGTCTCGGCCGCGTCGCAGCCCGACTGGTACATCATGTGGCTGGACGGCTCCAGCCGACTGTTCCCCGCATGGGACCTGAACCTGCCGGGTGACTACACGATCCCGGCGCTGTTCTGGCCGACGGCGGTTCTGCCCGGCATCATCTTCATGCTGCTGCTCTTCTACCCGATGATCGAGCGCAAGCTGACGGGTGACACCGCATCGCACCACCTGCTCCAGCGGCCCCGCGACGTGCCCGTGCGGACGTCGCTGGGCATGATGTCGATCACGTTCTACGTGATCCTTCTGCTCTCGGGCGGGAACGACGTCATCGCCGACAAGTTCAACATCAGCCTCAACGCGATGACGTGGGCGGGCCGGATCGGCCTGGTCCTCCTGCCGCCGATCGTCTACGTGATCACCTACCGCATCTGCCTGGGTCTGCAGCAGCACGACCGCGAGGTGCTCGAGCACGGCATCGAGACCGGTGTCATCCGGCGACTGCCGCACGGCGAGTTCATCGAGGTGCACCAGCCGATCGGCCCGGTGGATGACCACGGCCACGGGCAGCTCGCCTACGGCGGTGCTCCGGTACCGAAGAAGATGAACCAGGTCGGTGCGGCACGGCGCGCGGTCCGCGGTTTCTTCTCCCCCGTGGAGGAGCCGACGGCGGTCGAGATCGAGCAGCGCGGCGAGGGCCGCGGGCTTTCGGCCAGCGAGTCGGACCGGGAGCTGACGACCTCGGGACGCCCGTCCGAGGGTGGGCGCCCGTCCGACGGCGGCCGCCCGCAGGACCCGCGCGACTGATCAGCGTCTGACAGAAGAGCCCCGGTGGGATCTCCACCGGGGCTCTTCTGCATCTGCTGACCGGAGGGCGCGGACCGCTCCCCGTGGACACGCATCGATCGGGGGCCGAGGCCCGCTCGGCACGACCTGGTGGCCGACTGCCGACCCGCACCAGGCGCGGGGGACGACCACCCCGAGGTCGCCCGCGGCCGATGATCGCGCCCGGCCGCTCCCCCGCGCCGATACCCCGCCGCGGAGCCCTCGGGAGCCGGTACCCGGCCTGCGTACCGTGGGGGCCCGCCACCGCTCCGCCACAGTCCGTCAGCGGCCAACCGGGCGGTCCGGTTTCCCGCTGCCGGACGGGTGCAGCGAACCGGACCAGGCCCCGCCCCGCCCTGTGGACGCGTCGCGGCCCCCAGCACGCCCGTCGACCACCAGCTGGGACGCCCTCCATCCCCGACGAGTTGTGGCCGACGAGCCGGATCGGGGCCCTGCAACGTGCCCGCCGCTCCGAGGCAGCCACCGCACGGAGGTGCTGGGATCTCGCGGACATGCCACACCCGCTGCCACACGCCGGCTCGACACCCTCGACGGCTCCGGCACCCGGCCGGCGGCCCGGGTCGGTGAACGCGGGCAGGCGTCGTGGTGGCCGCTCCAGTCCTCCGGCCTTCCAGCCGGCCAGAACAAGCACCGGAGGAACCCGGATGCGCGTCGCACCGCGTCCCTGGACGACGAAGGCCCCCTCACCCGCAGTGGGTGGAGGGGGCCTTCGTGGGTGGGTCCGAAGGCTCAGCTCTGCTGAGCGTTCTGACCCACGTAGTACTCGAACAACAGGCCGCCGACGGCGAGCAGCAGGGCGACGGTGGCGAGCGCGATGAGCCAGATGTACCAGAACGCGAGGCCCAGACCCATCAGGCCGGCGCACAGCGCCAGCGTGAAGGGCCAGTAGCTGGCGGGGCTGAAGAAGCCGAGTTCGCCTGCGCCGTCGGCGATCTCGGCGTCCTTGCGGTCCTCGGGGCGGGCGTCGATCCGGCGCGAGACGAACCAGAAGAAGCCACCGATGAGCAGCGTGAGCCCACCCGAGAGCGTCAGCGCCGTCGTGCCGATGGGTTCACGCGCCCAGAAGCCGTAGACGACCGCGGCCACGAAGCAGAACACCGCGAGCAGATTGAAGATCAGTGCCTCGACCTTCACGGCCGCGCCTCCTCGTACGTGTGTGGGGTCCGGTTACCGGATGCGAGGACCTCAGCCACCGGTCTGCAGCTGCTCCTCGGTCTTGTCCAGCACCAGGTCCAGCGGAGTCGTGGTGCCGGCCACGCCGGACTGCCCGATCTCCTCGAGCGCCTCGTAGGTGCCCAGGCCGGATTCCCGGGCGGCCAGGTAGGCGTCGTAGTCGTCGCCCGACACCGCGCGGACCTCAAAGTTCATGTAGGCGTGGTAGGTGCCGCACAGCTCGGCGCAGCGGCCGACGTAGGCGCCCTCCTCGCGGACGGTCACCTCGAAGACGTTGTCCCGGCCGTTCTCGTTGCCTGGGATCACGTCGAGCTTGAAGAGGAACTCCGGCACCCAGAAGGAGTGGATGACGTCGGCGGAGGCCAGCTCGAACCGGACGGTCCGGTCGGTCGGCACGACGAGGATCGGGATCTCGGTGCTCGTCCCCACCGTGTCGACCGGCTCGCCGTCAGGGCCCGCCGTCTCGGGGTAGACGAACTGCCAGTTCCACTTGAAGGCGTTGACGGCGATGACCTCGTCGGGGTCCTCGCTGCGCTCCATCACCCGGTTCTGCGTGGTGATGGTGAAGAAGAAGAGGCCCGCGATGACCAGGAAGGGGAAAATCGTGTAGACGATCTCCAGCGGCAGGTTGTACGCCGTCTGGCGTGGCAGCTCGTCGCTGTTCTTGCGGTGGCGGATCACCGTGTAGGCGATCAGCGCCCACACGACCAGCCCGATGATCAGGGCGACCCAGGTGGACCCGATCCACAGCTGGCGCATCGCCTCGGCCTCGTCGGTGATGCCGTCGGGCCAGCCCCACCGGATGAAGTTGCGCTCCCACCATGCACTGTCGCCGAGCTCGCATCCGGTGAGGGTCAGCACCCCCAGGAGACCGAGCGCGGCCAGCCGCGCGAGCCTGCTGCCTCGAGCCACTGCTCGCTGCCTCCTCGTCCTCCGCCCGACGTCCGGGCGGTCTCTCCAGCGGGTCCTCCACCGGTCCTCGGCAGAGTGCAACCACGCCGGACTCAGTGTGGGCCGAGACTAGCCGACCCGCCTCAGGGGCCGACCACCGGAGACGGTCCGGCGGGTCGCGACCTCGCTGCCCGCCGGGCGGGGCAGCCCCGGGTCGGCACCGGCGGCCGGTCGCCGGTTCCCATCCTCGGCGGCCGCCGGTCGGCCCCCGCGCTCGCGCGACGGGGCGCGCCGGTGCGGGCGGACCGGCCGCGCCTGGGTGGCGGTTAGAGTCGGTGCCGTGTTCTCCCGGCTGCTGACCCCGAAATGGGTGCTCCTGCACCTGCTCGTGGTCGCCCTGTTCGTCGCCACCTTCTTCCTCGGCTACTGGCAGCTCTCCAAGGCCGAGGCCGGCGGCGGCGCCGTCAACTGGAGCTACGCCCTCCAGTGGCCGCTGTACGGCTTCATGGGGCTGTGGTTCTACGTGCGGATGGTGCGTATCGAGCTCCACCGCGATCCGGACGACGACCAGCCGGGCAACGCGGTCGTGCTCTACCAGCGCCCGCGCATCGACACCAGCGGTGACCCCGAGCTCGCCGCCTACAACGCCTACCTCGCCGAGCTCAACGAGCGGGCCCTCGGACAACGGAGCAGCAATGGCCGCTGAACGGACCGCCACGCCGACCGGGCGGGGGGACGACCGCAGCATCGGAGCGGCGCTGCAGCGCTACCGGGCCATGGCCTGGGTGGTGGGCGTGCTGCTCATCCTGCTGATCTTCGTGGCGGTGCCGCTCAACCACCTCGCCGGCATCCCGGAGCCGTCGGCGGTGCTCGGCACTGCGCACGGTTTCCTGTACGGGCTCTTCTTCCTGGCCACCGTCGACCTGGCGATCCGTGCCCGCTGGACGTTCAAGGGCACCGTGCTCACGCTGGTCGCCGGCACCGTGCCGGTGCTGTCGTTCTTCGCCGAGCGGAAGGCGACCGCGAAGACCCGCGCCGGCGAGCGCGTCTGACCTGGCCACCCCTCCCCCGACCCCCGGAGTCCCGCGCCCCCATGTGTGGCCTGCTCGCCTACTTCTCCACCGACGCCCCCCGCGTGACCGACGACGTCGTCGCCGACGTCCGTGGCGCCCTGCACTGTCTGCGCCACCGCGGCCCGGACGAGAACGAGGTCTGGCACGACGACCGCGTCGTCTACGGGTTCAACCGCCTGTCGTTCATCGACATCGAGCACAGCCACCAGCCGATGCCCTACGCCGACGGCCGGTACCGCATCGTCTTCAACGGCGAGATCTACAACTACCTGGAGCTGCGCGAGGAGCTGGCCGCGGCGGGCGCCACCTTCGCCACGGAGGGCGACACCGAGGCGATCGTGGCCGGGTTCCACCTCTGGGGACAGGACGTCGTCACCCGGCTGCGCGGGATGTTCTCGTTCGTGATCTGGGACAGCCAGACCCGCACCGTGTTCGGCGCGCGCGACCCCTTCGGCATCAAGCCGTTGTTCACCACCCGCCTCGCCGACGGGGCCATCGCCTTCTCCTCCGAGAAGAAGGCGCTGCTGGAGCTCCTCGGCGGCAGCGTCGCCGCCGGGGGTGTGGACGGTGCGTCCCTGCAGCACTACCTGACGCTGCAGTACGTCCCGGAGCCCGCGACCCTGCACCGGGGGATCCGGCGGATCGAGAGCGGCACCAGTTTCACCGTCGCCGACGGCGAGCTCACCACGCAGCGGTACTTCCACCCGGACTTCCCGCTCCGGCCGGTGGCGAAGGACGAGCAGCAGGCGCTGTACGACCGGATCGCCGAGGTCCTCGACGACTCCGTCCGCGTGCACATGCGGGCCGACGTCACCGTCGGCTCGTTCCTCTCCGGTGGCATCGACTCCACCGCGATCGCGGCGCTGGCCAAGCGCTACAACCCCGACCTCAGGACGTTCACCGTCGGCTTCGAGCGCGAGGGCTTCTCCGAGATCGACGTCGCCGCCGAGTCCGCGGCCGCGATCGGGGTGGAGCACATCACCACGGTCGTCACGGCGCAGGAGTTCGCCGAGTCGATCCCGCTGGTGGTCTGGTACCTCGACGACCCGGTCGCCGACCCGGCGCTCGTGCCGCTGTACTTCGTCGCCCGCGAGGCGCGCAAGCACGTCAAGGTGGTGCTCTCGGGCGAGGGGGCGGACGAGCTGTTCGGCGGCTACAACATCTACCGGGAGCCGCTGTCCCTGGCCGCCTTCGACCGGCTGCCGCGAGGTCTCCGCCGTGCCCTCGGCACCCTGTCGACGAAGCTGCCCGACGGGATGCGGGGCAAGGACCTGCTGCGGCGCGGCTCGATCCCGCTGGAGCAGCGCTACTACGGCAACGCGCGGATCTTCCGGGACGAGGAGCTGACCTTCCTCGAGAAGCGCGACCCGGACCTCTCGCACGTCGCGGTCACCCGGGAGCTGTACGAGCGCACCCGCGCCGCCGGCTACGACGACGTCACCGCGATGCAGTACGTCGACCTCTTCACCTGGCTGCGCGGCGACATCCTGGTCAAGGCCGACAAGATGACCATGGCCAACTCGCTGGAGCTGCGCGTCCCGTTCCTCGACCCCGAGGTCTTCCGGGTGGCCTCGACCATCCCGGTGGACCAGCGGGTCACCAAGGAGACGACGAAGTACGCCCTGCGGCGTGCGCTGGAGCAGATCGTGCCGCCGCACGTGCTGAACCGCCGCAAGCTCGGCTTCCCGGTCCCCACCCGCCACTGGCTGGCCGAGGACCTGCACGACTGGGCCCGGCAGATCATCGAGGACAGCCAGACCGACGAGTGGCTGGACAAGCAGCAGGTCCTGGCCATGCTCACCGCCCACCGGCAGAACCAGCGCGCCGGCTCACCGGTCGACCACTCCCGCAAGCTGTGGACCCTGCTGGTCTTCATGGTCTGGCACGGCATCTTCGTCGAGGAGCGGATCACGCCCGAGATCCCGGAGACGGTCTACCCCGTCCGGCTCTGACACCGCGATCCTCGCCGATCGCACCGCGGCCACGTGCCGTCCCCCGATCACGTGGAGCCGTTTCGTCACGCCCGCGCGGACACTCCGGGCCTCCCCTCGTCATGACCGGTCCCCGCGAACACCACGAGGCCCGGTTCCCCAGAAGGGGAACCGGGCCTCGTACGGCACCTCCGCCCCGCCGCGAGCGGCGGGGCAGAGGGGTCCTTCGTCAGTTGAAGGAGTCGCCGCACGCGCAGGAGCCCTGCGCGTTGGGGTTGTCGATGGTGAAGCCCTGCTTCTCGATGGTGTCGACGAAGTCGATGACCGCGCCGCCGAGGTAGGGACCGCTCATCCGGTCGACGATGACCTCGACGCCGTCGAAGTCGTAGGTCTGGTCACCGTCGAGGAACCGCTCGTCGAAGAAGAGCTGGTACCGCAGGCCCGAGCAGCCACCGGGCTGGACGGCGATGCGCAGCCGGAGGTCGTCGCGGCCCTCCTGGTCCAGCAGTGCCTTGACCTTGGCTGCCGCGGCGTCGCTGAGTACGACGCCGGTGGCCGTGGTGTCCTGCACCGTCATATTTCTGTCCTCTCCCTCCGGGGTGTCCGCGTAGGCGCGTCCTGCCGCGGACGAACGCCGTCGGAACGGCTCCGCTTCCCGTGCGCACCCACTGTACGGCTCCGAGCGCGACGTCCGGGGCTCCGTTGCTCACACACGTAGACTTCCGGGCCGTGAAGCTCCGCCTGCCCGGCCGCCGTGACCATGCCGAGACGACCACCGCCACGCCCGGCGACGACGGCGAGCTGACCGGGCAGCTGGTGAAGGCCGGCGGCAAGGGCCGGCCGACGCCGAAGCGCAACGAGGCGCAGGGCCGGCGGCAGGGCCCTCCCCCGCCGCCGCCCACCACGCGCAAGGAGGCCTACAAGCGCATGCGGGAGCAGCAGGCGCTGCGTCGCGCAGACGCCCGCCAGGGCATCGCCCGCGGTGAGACGGAGTACCTGCCCGCCCGCGACCGCGGCCCGGAGCGCAAGCTGGTGCGCGACCTCGTCGACAGCCGCCGCAACATCGGCAGCTTCTTCCTGGCCATCGCCGCCCTGGCCCTCATCGGCACCTTCGTGCCCAGCATGGCGGTGAAGAGCTACACGAGTTTCCTGCTGCTCGGTTTCTTCCTGCTGCTGATCATGGACTCGGTGGTGCTCGGGCGGAAGATCAAGCGCACGGTCCGCGAGCGGTTCCCCGACGGGGACCACAAGATGAAGGGCCTGGTCTGGTACGGCATCAGCCGGTCGACCATGATCCGCCGGTGGCGCTTCCCCAAGCCCGAGGTCCCGCTGGGCGCCGAGGTCTGAAAGAGGACCCCCTCCATCGGGCGGTGGTCGGGCGCGGCGCCTAACGTCGCGGTCCGTGGAATTCAGACGCCTCGGCCGCTCCGGCCTGACCATCTCCGAGATCGCGTACGGCAACTGGCTGACCCACGGCGGGCAGGTGGAGGAGGACGCCGCGCACGCCTGCGTCCGGGCCGCCCTGGACGCCGGGATCACGACGTTCGACACCGCCGACGTCTACGCCGGCACCCGCGCCGAGACCGTCCTCGGGACGGCGCTCGCCGGCCACCGCCGGGAGTCGATCGAGCTCTTCACCAAGGTCTACTGGCCCACCGGTCCCGGCCGCAACGACCGCGGGCTGGGTCGCAAGCACGTCATCGAGAGCTGCCACGCCTCGCTGCGGCGGCTGCAGACCGATTACGTCGACCTGTACCAGGCCCACCGCTACGACCCGACGGTGCCGCTCGAGGAGACGATGACCGCCTTCGCCGACCTGGTCCGGTCGGGCAAGGCCCTCTACATCGGCGTCTCCGAGTGGAACGCCGAGCAGATCGCGTCCGGCGCAGCGCTGGCCCGCGAACTCGGCATCCAGCTGATCAGCAACCAGCCGCAGTACTCGATGCTCTGGCGGGTCATCGAGGCCGAGGTGGTGCCGACGTCGGAGAAGGAAGGGCTCTCCCAGATCGTCTGGTCGCCGCTGGCGCAGGGCATCCTCACCGGCAAGTACCGGCCGGGCGAGCAGCCGCCGGCCGACAGCCGGGCCGGTCACGCCGAGGCCGGGCGGTCGATGCAGGGGTTCATGACCGACGACATCCTCGGCCGGGTGCAGCAGCTGCGGCCGATCGCCGAGGACCTCGGGCTGTCGATGGCCCAGCTGGCGCTGGCCTGGGTGCTGCAGAACGGCAACGTCGCCGCCGCCATCATCGGCGCGACGCGCCCGGAGCAGGTGCACGACAACGTCAAGGCCGCCGGTGTCCGCCTGGATGACGAGGTCATGGCCAGGATCGACGAGGTCCTCGGGGACATCGTGGAACGGGACCCCGCCAAGACCGCCCGCGGCTGAGGAGGCCGCACCACCTGACCCTCCACCTCACGTGGAGGGTCAGGTGGCGGCGAGCCCCATCGGTCCGTAGACCTTCTCGTCGCCGTCGAAGAGGGTCACCGTGGCCACCCCGCGGTCGAGCAGCTCCCGCCAGTTCTCCCCCAGCCACGACTCCGCGTCGCCCTGGTTGTCGGCCGTCGGCACCTCCACCCCCACCGCCGCGGGGTCGAGAGGGGATCCAGCGGGGTCCTCGAGACGCCAGTGCCAGCTCATGCAGGCAGGTTAGTGGCGAGGGCCACGCCGGGCGCATCGTTCCCCGGCTGTGATCACGGCGCCGGTTACGGGCCCGCCGCCGGGGGCATGGACCTGCATCGACCCCGCCCACCCGGAGGACCGATGAGCACACCCCGCCCCGACCCCACGGCCGGCGCGACCCGCGCGGCCGTGGACGCCGAGCCCCAGAACGCATCCACCGGTGAGTTGATCGGCCGGCTGACCGAGCAGATCAGCCGCCTGGTCCGGGACGAGGCCCGCCTCGCCCAGGTGGAGATGACCCAGAAGGCGAAGAGACTGGGCGTCGGCGCCGGCCTCTTCGGGGCCGCCGGCCTCGTCGCCTTCTTCGGGCTGGCCGCCCTCATCACGACCGCCATCCTCGCCCTGGCGCTGATCATGCCCGCCTGGCTGGCCGCGCTGATCGTCACCCTGGTCCTCTTCGCCATCGCGGGCGTCCTCGCCCTCGTGGGCAAGAAGGACGTCCAGAAGGGATCCCCGCCGGTGCCCACGGAAGCCATCTCCAGCGTCCAGGCCGACATCACGACCGTGAAGGAGAGTGCACGCCGGTGAGCACGCCCAGCGGGCCGCGACCCGACGACGCACAGTCCAGCAACGGGCCGACGCAGCCCGACGAGATCCGGGCCGACATCGAGGCGACCCGAGAGCAGCTCGGCCGCACGGTCGACGAGCTCAGCCAGCGCCTCGACGTGCCCGCCCGCGCCAAGGAGGGCGCCGCCCGGGCCAAGGACACCGCCGTCGAGACCTACCGCGAGAGCCCCCCGGCGTTCGCCGGTGCCGGCGCGGCGCTGGCCGGTCTGGTGGGTCTGGTGTTGTGGCGTCGGCGGCGCGCGCGGCGACGGGCCAGCACCGAGGAGCTCCTGGTCGGTGCGCGCGTGGGCCGCAGGCGCGAGGCCAAGCGGGCGCGCCGGGAACTGGCCGCCCGGCGTGCCGCCGCGCGGAAGGCTGCCAAGCGGGCCGAGAAGCAGGCCCGTCGGGATGCGAGGAGGAAGCGTTGAGCAAGGGAGCCAAGCTCGCCTACCGGCCGATCGGCCTGGCGGCGGGTATCGCGGCCGGTGCCGTGTCGGGTGCGGTCTTCAAGCAGGTGTGGAAGCGCATCAGCGGCGAGGACGACGCACCGGACGCGCTGCAGGGCGAGTACCCGATGTGGGAGATCGTCGTCTCCGCCGCGCTCCAGGGCGCGATCTTCGCGGCCACCAAGGCGACCATCGACCGCCTGGGGGCGCAGGGCTTCACCAAGCTCACCGGGGCGTGGCCGGGCGACTGACCCGGCGCGGTGGCCGGGCACCGCACCCGGCCACCGCCGACCCCACCACCCCGCGGCCGGTCGCCGGCCCAGCACCAGGGAGAGCTCATGACCGGCACCCGGCCACGGGAGAGCGCCGTCGACCGGATCCGCCAGCGGGTCGAGGAGAAGGCGGCACGACGCGCGGCAGCGGCCCGGGCGGCAGAAGAGGACGGGCCGCCGCGGGACCCCCACCAGCTCCCCTCGGACGCGCCCGCGCCCGAGCAGCTGCCGGGCATCCGGGCCGCGAACCCGCTGCAGATCCCGGCCGGCGGCTGGAAGCAGGTGCTCAAGCGCGCCTGGGCGGAGAACAACGCCGACAACATGCCGATCATCGCCGGGGGGGTGGCGTTCTTCGGCTTCCTGGCGATCTTCCCGGCACTCCTCGCGGTGATCTCGATCTACGGGCTCGTCGTGACCCCCGAGCAGGCCGCCGCCCAGGTCGAGTCCTTCACCGCCGGGCTCCCCGCGGAGGCGCAGCGGCTGATCGAGGACCAGGTCACCGCCGTCACCGCGAACGCGGGCGGGGCGCTCACCCTCAGCCTGGTGCTCTCGATCCTCGCGGCGCTGTGGAGCGCCTCCGGTGGGGTCAACAACCTGGTCAAGGCGGTCAACATCGCCTACGACGAGGTGGAGACCCGCAACTTCGTCAAGCTGCGCGCGCTCTCCCTCGTCCTCACCCTCGGCGCCATCGTCTTCGTCCTCCTGACCATCGGCCTGGTCGCCGTCCTCCCGGTGGTGATCGACCTCCTCCCGCTCGGCGCGGTCGGCACCGTGCTGATCGAGGTGGCGCGGTGGGTGGCACTGCTGACCGTCGTCGCGGGTTCGCTGGCGGTGCTCTACCGGGTGGCCCCCGACCGGGACGCGCCCCGCTTCCGGTGGGTCAGCCTCGGCTCGATCGTCGTCACCGTCGTGTGGGCGCTGGTCAGCCTCGGCTTCACGCTCTACGTGAACAACTTCGGCAGCTACGGCGAGACCTACGGCGCCATCGCCGGGGTCGTCGTGCTGATGCTGTGGCTGTACCTGACCTGCTACCTGGTGCTCCTCGGCGCGGAGATCAACTCGGAGGCCGAGCACCAGACCGGGCTGGACACCACCGACGGCGAGCCGCTGCCGATGGGTGAGCGGGACGCCGTGAAGGCCGACACCCTGCCGGCCAAGGCGGAGCCGGAGAAGGGCGACAGCGACCCGACCCGCAAGAACGCGCCCTAGCGAGCGGCCCCGCTCAGCGCACGTGCGAGGGCACGAAAGGCGGGCGCACGACCTCGACGGCTTCCCGCCGACCCCGGACGTCGACGGCGAGCCGGTCGCCCTCGACCACACCGGCGGCGGTGTCCAGCAGCGCGAGCCCGATGCCCGTCCGCAGCGTCGGCGAGAAGGTCCCACTGGTCACCTCGCCCACGCGGGCCTCGTCGGCGCCGAGCACCGCCATGCCCGGGCGCGGGATCCCGCGCCCGGTCGCCTTCAGGCCCCAGAGCAGCCGGGCCGGGCCCGCCTCCTTCTCGGCCAGCAGGGCCGCGCGCCCCCAGAATGCCGGCTTGCGCCAGCCGACGGCCCAGCCGGCGCGGGCCTGGACGGGGCTGATGTCGCGGGAGAGCTCGTGCCCGTGCAGCGGGTATCCCATCTCGGTCCGCAGCGTGTCCCGCGCACCGAGCCCGCACGGCCGGATGCCGAGGTCCTGCCCCGCCTCCAGCAGGGCGTCCCACATCTCCCCCGCCCGGTCGGCGCCGACGAGGAGTTCGTAGCCGTGCTCGCCGGTGTAGCCGGTGCGGCACACGGTCACCTCGGCGCCGGCCCCCCCGGTGCCCGTCACGAACGACATGTAGCCGATCTCGCCCGGGACGCCGAGCAGCTCCAGCACCTGCAGCGACCGCGGGCCCTGCACGGCCAGGACGGCGACCTCGGTGTGCCGGTCCGCCACCGCGACGCCCGCCGGAGCGATGTCGGCGAGCCGGCCGAGCACCTCGGCGGCGTTCGCCGCGTTGGGCACCAGCAGGACGTCGTCCGGTCCGTGCAGGTAGACGATCAGGTCGTCCACCACTCCCCCGGCGCCGGCCTCGCCGTCGGGCACGCAGCACATCGTGTACTGCGCCTGGCCAGGCCCGATGCGGGACAGGTCGTTGGTCAGGCAGGAGTCGACGAACGCGGCGGCGCCCGGCCCGCGGACCGTGCCGGTGCCCAGGTGGGAGACGTCGAACAGCCCCACGCCCTCCCGGACGGCGGCGTGCTCGGCGAGAACACCCCCGCCGGCGTACTCGATCGGCATCGACCAGCCGCTGAAGTCGGCGAGCTTGGCTCCGGCGGCGACGTGCCGGTCGTGGAGGGGCGAGGTGCGCGGGGTCACGCGGCCACGCTAGTGCCGAGCCCGAGCGCAGGTCCGCCCCTCGGGCCCGCGAACGGTGGTCGGCCGAGAGGTTCTCTTACGATCGACCGGTGCCGCCGACGATCTCCGCCACCGACCACCCGCTCGAGAAGCTGACCGGCGACGCCGTCGTCGTCGCCGTCGGCAAGGGGCCCGACGGGCCGCTCCCGACACCCGGCGCGGAGGCGCTCGACCGCCTGCTCGGCGGCCGCCTGCTCCCCGCGCTGACCGACCTGGGCGCCCGCGGCGCCGAGGACGAGGTGACCCGCCTGCCCTCGTTCGGCCAGGGGCCCTTCCCGGTCGTCGCCGTCGTGGGCCTGGGCGCGCCCGAGCCGTCCGGCGGCTACCGCGCCGAGGCCGTGCGCCGGGCCGCCGGTGCGGCCAGCCGCGCGCTGCGCGGCCGGCGCTCGGTGGTGAGCCTCCTGGCCGCCGTGGGCGGGACGCCCGACGCCGAGCGGCTGCACGCCGTCGGCGAGGGGTCCCTGCTGGGTGCGTACGAGTTCACCGCCTACAAGTCGCAGCTGCCCGCCGACCGCCCGGCCCCGCCGAGCGAGTTCACCATCGTCGTGCCCGGCGCCGGTGCCGCCGAGGCGGCCCTGCGCCGCGTCCGCGCCGTCGCCGACGCCGTCGCCCTCGTGCGCGACCTGGTGAACACCCCGCCGAACGACCTGTACCCGGCCGAGCTGGCCGCCCGCGGTGCCGCCGCCGGCGAGAAGCTCGGGCTCACGGCGGAGATCCTCGACGAGAACGCGCTGGCGGCCGGCGGGTACGGCGGCATCCTCGCCGTCGGGGGCGGGTCCACCCGCAAGCCGCGCCTGCTGCGCCTGACCTACGCCGGCGCGGGCGCGCGCAAGAAGGTCGCGCTGGTGGGCAAGGGCATCACCTTCGACAGCGGCGGCATCTCGATCAAGCCCGCCGCGAAGATGGAGGACATGAAGAGCGACATGGCCGGCGCCGCGGCCGTGATCGCCACCGTGTGCCTCGTGGCACAGCTGGGGCTACCGGTCGAGGTCGTCGCCACCGTGCCGATGGCGGAGAACCTGCCCAGCGGCACGGCCTACCGCCCGGCGGACGTGATCACCTTCCGCAACGGCAAGAAGGCGGAGATCACGAACACCGACGCCGAGGGGCGGGTCGTGCTGGCCGACGCGATCGCCCGCGCGGCCGAGGACTCCCCCGACGTCCTGCTGGAGACCTCCACCCTCACCGGCGCACAGATGGTCGCCCTCGGCGCCCGCACCTCGGGCGTGATGGGCAGCGACGACCTACGCGACGCGGTCATCGCCGCGGCGGACCGCAGCGGCGAGTCGATGTGGCCGATGCCGCTGCCGCCGGAGCTCCGGAAGGGGATCGACTCGACGGTCGCGGACTTCGTCAACGCCAACACCGACCGCATGGGCGGGATGCTCGTCGGCGGGCACTTCCTCGCCGAGTTCGTGCCGGCCGGGCTGCCGTGGGCGCACATCGACATCGCCGGCCCGAGCTACAACACCTCGGCGCCCTGGGGTTACACGCCGAAGGGCGGGACCGGCGTCCCGGTCCGCACCCTGCTCGCCACCATCGAGGCCCTCATCGCCGACTGACCTCTGATGATCAGGTGACCTGATCAAACGGGGTCCGGGGGGGGGGGGGGGGGGGGGGGGGGGGGGGGGGGGGCGGGGGCGGGGGGGGGGGGGGGGGGGGGGGGGGGGGGGCGCCGGGGGCGGTGTGCTAGTGTGTTCTGTCAG